>NZ_JBITXP010000020.1:21996-139971 GCF_044544765.1 Streptomyces sp. NPDC053513 | reverse complement strand
TGGTGCGGGTTCAGGCGCGGAACGCGGAGGCGCCGCTCAGGGCGCCGTCCCGTGTGCCCACCCGTCCCGCCCCAGCGGGACGATTGCCCACACGGGGGGGGACGGGGGGGCACCGCCCCGGCGGGCGCCCCGCACGGGCGGGGGCGCCGTCCCGCAGGGGGGCGGGCCCCGTGTGAGGTGCCGGGTGGGGGTCAGGGGCGGAGGCGGAGGCCTCGGGGGGTGGCCAGGAAGCCGGCTGTCTCCAGGGGGCGGGACAAGGGGGACGTCAAGGACGCGGCGCCGTTGATCCGCTCCACCGTCACCGTCCCCAGCGCCCCCGCCCTCGCCGACCCGGCCAGCGCCTCCGCCGCCGCCCTCAGGGCCGGATCGTCCGGGTCCGTCGGCCAGGAGAGGAGCGTCTTGCCGCCGCGCTCCATGTAGAGCGTGAGCTCGCCGTCGACCAGGACCACCATCGCGCCCGCCTTGCGGCCCGGCTTGTGCCCGGCGCCCGTCGGCGGCTCGGGCCAGGGCAGCGCCGCCCCGTACGCGTTCGCCGGGTCGGCGGCGGCGAGGACCACGGCTCGCGGGCCGGCCGCCGCCTCGGCGCCCCGGTCGCGGGCGGTCGCCGCCGCACGCAGCCGGTCCACGGCCCCGTCCATCGCGAACTGGGCCGCGCCCAGCCCCTCCACGACGTAGCCGCGCCGGGCCTGCCCGCTGTCCTCGAAGGCCGCCAGGATCCGGTACGTGGCCGAGAAACCGCCCTCCACCCCCTCGGCGGCCACCGCGCCCCGGGTGACCACGCCGTGCCGGTCCAGGAGGGTGCGGGCCAGGGCGTGCGCCCGGTGCGTCGGCTCCGGCTCGGGGGGCGGGAGGAGGGACCAGCGGCCCGAGACCGTGGGCGGGCCCGTGCGGGACGCCGGGCGGGCCGCCGCCGTCAGCGTGCCGTACCGGCCGCGCGGGACCGTGCGCCGCGCGCGGTGGGCGGTGGAGCCGGCCGTGCGGCCCGAACCGAGGAGCGCGCGCAGCGGGGCCAGGGTGTCGTTGGTGAGCCGCCCCGACCAGGCCAGGTCCCACAGGGCGTCGGCGAGCTGCGGATCGGTGGCGTCCGGGTGGGTGGTGGCCCGGACCTGGTCGGCGATCTGCCGGAAGAACAGGCCGTATCCGCCGGAGAGGGCCGTGAGGACGGATTCGTGCAGGGCGGACAGTTCCAGGGGGTGCGGCGGCGGGAGGAGCAGGGGCGCCGCGTCCGCCAGGTAGAGGGAGACCCAGCCGTCCTTGCCCGGGAGCGAGCCCGCGCCCGCCCAGACGACCTCGCCGGTCGTCGTCAGCTCGTCGAGCAGTGCCGGGGAGTAGTCCCGGACCCGGGACGGCAGGATCAGCTTCTCCAGGGCCGAGGCCGGGACCGGCGCGCCCTGGAGCTGCTCGACCGCGCGCGCCAGGCCGTCGATGCCGCGCAGGCTGTTGCCGCCCAGGTGCTGCCACTGCGGCAGGAAGGTGGCGAGGGCCGCCGGGGGCACCGGCTCCAGCTCCTGGCGCAGGGCCGCCAGGGAGCGGCGCCGCAGTCGTCGCAGCACGGTCGCGTCGCACCACTCCTGGCCGATCCCGGAGGGGTGGAACTCGCCCTGGACGACCCTGCCCGAGGCAGCCAGGCGCTGGAGGGCGCCGTCGGTGACGGCCGCGCCGAGGCCGAAGCGGGCGGCGGCCTGCGAGGAGGTGAACGGGCCGTGCGTGCGCGCGTGGCGCGCCAGCAGATCGCCCAGCGGGTCCTTGACCGGCTCCGTGAAGGCCTCGGGCACGCCGACCGGCAGGGCCGTGCCCAGGGCGTCCCGGAGCCGCCCCGCGTCCTCGATCGCCGCCCAGTGGTCACGGCCGCCGATCCGCACCCGGATCGCCCGCCGGGCCGCCTCCAGCTCGGGCGCCCAGCCCGCTTCGGCGCCGCGCTCGGCCAGCTCCCCGTCCGTCAGCGGCCCGAGGACCCGCAGCAGGTCGGCGACGCCCTCCACGTCCTTGATGCGGCGGTCCTCGGTCAGCCACTGGAGCTCCCGCTCCAGCTCGGCCAGGACCTCGGGGTCGAGCAGTTCCCTCAGCTCGGCCTGGCCGAGGAGCTCCGCGAGCAGCCGGGAGTCCAGCGAGAGGGCGGCCGCCCGCCGCTCGGCGAGCGGGGAGTCGCCCTCGTACAGGAACTGCGCCACGTACCCGAAGAGGAGCGAGCGGGCGAACGGGGAGGGCTCGGGGGTGGTGACCTCGACGAGTCGCACGCGCCGGGCCTCGATGTCCCCCATCAGCTCTTCGAGGCCCGGGAGGTCGAAGACGTCCTGGAGGCACTCGCGGACGGCCTCCAGGACGATCGGGAACGAGCCGAACTCGCTCGCCACCTGGAGGAGCTGGGCCGCCCGCTGCCGCTGCTGCCAGAGCGGGGTGCGCTTGCCGGGGTTGCGCTTGGGCAGCAGCAGGGCGCGCGCCGCGCACTCGCGGAAGCGGGAGGCGAACAGCGCGGAGCCGCCCACCTGGTCGGTGACGATCTGCCCGATCTCGCCCCGGTCGAAGAGCGTGTCGGCCGCGCCGACGGGCGCCTTGTCCGCGTCGTACGTCGTGTCCAGGTGCCGGTCCGGGGCGACCGGCTCGTGGTCCAGGAGGTCCAGGCCCATGTCCAGGCCCATCAGGTCGGCGTCCGGCAGGCGCAGCACGATGCCGTCGTCCGCGTGCATCACCTGCGCGTCCATGCCGTACCGCTCGGCGAGCCGCGCGCCGAGCGCCAGCGCCCACGGGGCGTGCACCTGTGCCCCGAAGGGGGAGTGGATGACGACCCGCCAGTCCCCGAGCTCGTCGCGGAAGCGCTCGACCAGGATCGTCCGGTCGTCCGGCACGTGGCCGCAGGCCTCGCGCTGCTCCCCGAGGTACGCGAGGACGTTCTCCGCGGCCCAGGCGTCCAGGCCCGCGGCGAGCAGCCGCAGGCGCGCGTCCTCGTCCCCGAGGGCGCCGATCTCGCGGAGGAACGCGCCCACCGCCCGCCCCAGTTCGAGCGGGCGGCCCAGCTGGTCGCCCTTCCAGAAGGGCAGTCGGCCCGGCACGCCGGGCGCGGGGGAGACGAGCACCCGGTCCCGGGTGATGTCCTCGATCCGCCAGGAGGTGGTGCCGAGCGTGAAGACGTCGCCGACCCGCGACTCGTACACCATCTCCTCGTCGAGCTCGCCGACCCGGCCCCCGCCCTTCTTGGGGTCCGAGCCCGCCAGGAAGACGCCGAACAGGCCGCGGTCGGGGATCGTGCCGCCCGAGGTGACCGCGAGCCGCTGAGCGCCGGGCCGCCCCGTGACCGTCCCGGCCACCCGGTCCCAGACCACGCGCGGGCGCAGCTCGGCGAAGGCGTCGGAGGGGTAGCGGCCGGCCAGCATGTCGAGGACGCCGGTGAACGCCGACTCGGGCAGCGAGGAGAAGGGCGCCGCCCTGCGCACCACCGCGAGCAGGTCGTCCACCTGCCAGGTGTCGAGCGCGACCATCGCCACCAGCTGCTGCGCGAGGACGTCCAGCGGATTGGCGGGGATCCGCATGGACTCGATCCCACCGGAACGCATCCGCTCGGTGACCACGGCCGCCTGCACCAGATCGCCCCGGTACTTGGGGAAGACCACGCCCGTGGAGACCGCTCCCACCTGGTGGCCGGCGCGGCCCACGCGCTGGAGGCCGGAGGCGACCGAGGACGGCGACTCGACCTGCACCACCAGGTCGACCGCGCCCATGTCGATGCCCAGCTCCAGGCTGGAGGTGGCCACCACGGCGGGCAGCCGGCCCGCCTTCAGGTCCTCCTCCACCTGGGCGCGCTGCTCCTTGGACACCGAACCGTGGTGGGCCCGGGCGAGCAGCGGCGGGGCGCCCTGCGCCGCCCCCGACTGGGCCATCACCTGGGCCGGGGGCGCCCCCTCGGGGAGCGGCTCGCCGGTCGCCCGCTCGTACGCGATCTCGTTGAGCCGGTTGCACAGGCGCTCCGCGAGCCGGCGGGAGTTCGCGAAGACGATCGTGGAGCGGTGGGACTGGACGAGGTCGGCGATCCGCTCCTCGACGTGCGGCCAGATCGACGGCCTGTCCCCGCCGTCCTTGCCCTCCGAGGCGGGGGAGCCTCCCAACTCGCCCATGTCCTCGACGGGGACGACGACGGAGAGGTCGAACTCCTTGCCCGACGGCGGCTGCACGATCTCCACGGCCCGCGCCGGGGAGAGGTAGCGGGCGACCTCGTCGACCGGGCGGACCGTGGCCGACAGGCCGATCCGGCGCGCCGGACGGGGCAGCAACTCGTCGAGCCGCTCCAGGGAGAGGGCCAGATGCGCGCCCCGCTTCGTGCCCGCGACCGCGTGGACCTCGTCCAGGATGACCGTCTCCACGCCCGACAGCGCCTCGCGCGCGGCGGACGTCAGCATCAGGAACAGGGACTCGGGGGTGGTGATCAGGATGTCCGGCGGCCGCGTCGCGAGCGCCCGGCGCTCGGCCGCCGGGGTGTCCCCGGACCGGATCCCGACCCGGATGTCCGGCTCGGGCAGACCCAGCCGCACGGACTCCTGGCGGATGCCGGTCAGCGGCGAGCGCAGGTTCCGCTCGACGTCCACGGCGAGGGCCTTCAGCGGCGACACGTACAGCACGCGGCAGCGCTTCCTCGCCTCGGCGGGCGGCGGGGAGGACGCGAGCCGGTCCAGGGAGGCGAGGAACGCCGCCAGCGTCTTGCCCGAGCCGGTCGGCGCGACGACGAGGACGTCGGAGCCCGCGCCGATGGCCCGCCAGGCGCCCTCCTGCGCCGCCGTGGGCGCGGAGAAGGCCCCGGTGAACCAACCGCGGGTCGCGGGGGAGAACGAGTCGAGCGCGGACCTGACCATGCCCCCCATCGTGCACCCCGCCACTGACAACCGCCCGGACCTGGGGAATCCCGGTCGTCGCGGGCCGCCGGAGGGGCGCAGAATGGGGGGATGGCCAGGGGCACGGAGAAGGAAGGCGCGAGCGGGGAGCGGGCGCGGTACTGGCAGTACGCCGAGCTGCCCGGGGTCGATCTGCTGCACGCCCACTACGTCCGCAAGGCCTTCGCCCGGCACACCCACGAGTCCTTCGTCTTCGCCGCGATCACCGAGGGCGTCGAGGCCTTCCACCACCGCGACCGGCTCGTCCACGCCGGGCCGGGACAGATCGCCCTCGTCAATCCGGACACCCCGCACACCGGGTACGCGGGCGTGCCCGAGGGCTGGACCTACCGGACGATCTATCCGGACGCGGAGATCGTCCGGTCGATCGCCGCCGACACCCTCGCCCTGCGCGGCGAGGCCGGCTTCACCTCGCCCGTCGTCGACGACCCGTACGCCGCGCAGCTCGTCGTCGGCGTCCACCGGGCCGCCGAGGAGGGCAACGCGCTCGCCGCGGACAGCCTCCTGCGCCTGGTCACCGCCCGGCTGCTGCGCAGTCACGGCGGGCTCGTCACCCCGCTCCCGCCCCGCTCGGCGGGCGCCCGGAACGCGGCACGCGCGCGTGACGTCCTGGAGGCCGGGATGGTCGAGCCGCCGACCCTGGAGCGGCTCGCCGCCGACCTCGGCACCAGCCCGTTCGCCCTGCTCCGCGCCTTCCGCGAGGCGTACGGGATGCCTCCGCACACCTGGCTCACCGACGCGCGCGTACGCCGTGCCAGACGGCTCCTCGACGCGGGGACGCCCCCGGCGGAGGCGGCCGCCGCCGTCGGCTTCACCGACCAGTCGCACCTCAGCCGGCACTTCACCCGCAGCGTCGGGGTGCCGCCGGGCGCCTACCAACGCGCGCGGGGCACGGGCCGGCGGACCCCGCGGGCCGACACGGGGACGTGACCGGCGCAAGAACGTACAAGACCGGTCACGAACCGGCCCCGTAACGTCCCTGACGTGGCAGAACAGACAGCATCCCCCGTCATGTGCGACGACACACCGGCCAAACCCGACGCGGCCGTCGTCCGCGACGCGCTCGGCGTCGGCGTCGCCGTCGGGCTCTCCGGCTTCGCCTTCGGCGTGACCTCGGCGGGCTCCGGCCTCAGCCTCCTCCAGACCTGCGTCCTCAGCCTGCTCGTCTTCACCGGCGCCTCCCAGTTCGCCCTGGTCGGAGCGCTCGCCGCGGGCGGCAACCCCTTCACGGCCGCCGCCGGCGCCTTCTTCCTGGGCACCCGCAACGCCTTCTACGGACTGCGGCTCTCCCAGCTCCTCGCCCTGCCGAAGGCCGTCAGGCCCTTCGCGGCGCACTGGGTGATCGACGAGACCACGGCCGTCGCGCTCCCCCAGCCGACCCGCCGGGCCGCCCGGATCGGCTTCACCGTCACCGGCCTCACCCTGTACGTCCTGTGGAACCTGACCACGCTCCTCGGAGCGCTCGGCGCCGAGGCGATCGGCGACACCGCGGCCTGGGGCCTCGACGCCGCCGGTCCCGCCGTCTTCCTGGCCCTGCTCGCCCCCATGCTGAAGTCCGCCACCGAGCGCGCCACCGCCGGGATCGCCGTCCTGCTCGGCCTCGGGCTGCTGCCCGTCCTGCCCGCGGGCGTCCCGGTCCTCGCCGCCGCCCTCGCCGCGCCCGCCGTGCTCTGGGCCCGGGGCCGGCGCACCGCCCCCACCGGACGAGAGAAGGACTCCCGATGAACGTCTGGATCGCGATCGCCCTCACCGCCGCCGGGTGCTACCTCGTCAAGCTCGCCGGCCTGCTCGTGCCCGCGGGAGCGCTGGAACGCCCGCTCGTCCAGCGGCTCGCCGCCCTGCTCCCCGTCGCGCTGCTCGCCGCGCTCACCGCCCAGCAGACCTTCAGCGCGGGCGGCGACCTCGTCCTGGACGCCCGGGCCGCCGGACTCGCCGCGGCCGCCGTCGCGCTCGTCCTGCGCGCGCCCTTCCTGGTCGTCGTGGGCGCGGCCGTCGCCGTCACGGCGGGGGTCCGGGCCCTGGGCTGGTGACGGCGGCGACCGCGCCCCTCCGCCCGGGCCGGGCCTGCCGACCCGGCCCGGGGCCGTCGGACGTCTGATCGCAGGACCCCCGCCGACTGCCCCGCCGGGCCCCCGGCCGCCGGACCCCGACCGTCGGACTCGCCGACTGCCGGGCCCCGACCGTCGGACCCCCTGACCGCCGGGCCCCCTGACCGCCGGGCCCGGCGTCGTGCCTCAGCCGATCGCGGCCTCAGCCGATCGCGCGGCCGTGCGCCCGGAGGGTGCGCAGCGCCTCGATGGTGGCGATCGGCCGCCATTCCAGGGACGAGCCGGGCGCCCAGGCGGCCCGGCGGGCCGGCCAGCCGCCGTCCTCCTGCTGGTCGGCTTCGAGCCGGTCGAGCGAGCGGGCCATCTCCGCGTCCGTGAACCAGCGCCCGGCGAGCGAGTCCGGCACGCGCGCGTAGTCGTGCGGGTGGAGGACCTCGCCGGGCGCGTACCCGTTTGACGGCGAGTGGTCCTCGGGCTGGTCGGGGTCCAGGAGGGCGAGCCGCTGCTCACGGACGAGCCGTCCGAGCCGATCGGCGGCCGCCTCCGCGCGCGGGCGGTCGGGAGCGCCGTCCAGGAAGGCGACGGCCGCCTGGATCTCGTACGGATGGGACTTCTCGAGCGACTCCACGGCCCACCAGCAGAACTCGGTGGCCCGGAACAGCCACGCGTGCCACACCTGGTTGCGGTGCAGCACGCCGACCACCGGGCCGGTCGAGAGCAGCGCGCTCGGCGGGGCGTCGACGACCGGGAGGAAGGGCGCCGAGGGGTAGCCGCGTTGGGAGGGATGGATCGCGGGGAGCGCCCCGTCGTGCGTGGACACCTCCGTGAGGTAGCGGCAGATCCGCTCCACGCGCAGTCCGCCGCAGCGGCCGATGGTGTCCAGGACCCGCAGCCCGTGCGCGGTGTGCAGGGGCTGGCTCACCGGGCCGCGCAGATCCGGTTCGAGGGCGTGTCCGTAACCGCCGTCCTCGTTGAGGTACGCCATGAGGGCCGTCTCGACCTGGTCCGGGCCACCGCGCAGGAAGTGGTAGGCGAACCGGCGCTGTTCGAGGACGCGGGCCGTCAGCCAGACGAAGCGCTCGGCGCGGGCCAGGGGAGTCGAGGGCGGGGGGAGGGGATTTTCGGCCATGCTCCGACCGTAGGGCGGAAAAGCGCGGTGACAAGGCCTGCGGAGCGGGCTGCACTCTTGGGAGCGGGATACTGGATTCATGCGGTTGACGATTTTCTGGGAACGGATGGCCGACCACTTCGGCGCGTCCTACGCCGAGTCCTTCGCGAGCGACCATGTGATGGCGGAGCTCGGGGGCCGGACGGTACGGGAGGCGCTGGACGCCGGCTGGGAGGCGAAGGACGTGTGGCGTGCCGTCTGCGCGGCCGTCGACGTACCGGCCGACAAGCGGTGACCGGAAGGCGAACCGCCGGGTGACCGCGGGGGATCTCACGGGGCCCCGGGTGGAATGTCCGCCCGGTGCGCGAGACTGGCGGGGTGGCCCCGACTGACGACACCGACAAGACCGAACCGAACGATGTGCCCGAAGGGCCGGACGCGACGGCTTCCCCAGAGCCCGGGCCGGTGACAGAGCCCGAGCCGGTGGCCGTCCCGGAGACCGCTCCGGCCGCGGCCTCCCCGGAGGGAGCCGGCGGGAGAGGCGCGGCGGCCGTGCCCGACGCCCCGGCGGCCGTGCCGTCGGAAGCGCCGGCCGCGCCGGCCGCCGGGCCCGCGCGGATGCCGCGCTGGCTGCCCCGCGCGCTCGTGCTCGCCCTCGCGCTCTACGCCGTCTTCCTGCTGGGCAACTGGGCCTTCCACCAACTTGTCGGCCTTCTCGTCAACATCCTGCTGGCCTTCTTCCTCGCCCTCGCCATCGAGCCGGCCGTCGGACGCATGGCGGCGCGCGGGATGCGCCGCGGCCTCGCCACCTTCCTCGTCTTCTTCGCCGTCACGGTCTTCGGCCTCGGCTTCGTCGTCCTCCTCGGCTCGATGCTGGCCGGGCAGATCGTGGACATGGTCGAGAACTTCCCGAAGTACCTCGACTCGCTGATCAACTGGATCAACCAGAACTTCCACACGGACCTCTCGCGCGTCGAGGTCCAGGACAGCGTGCTCAGCTCCGACTGGCTGCAGAAGTACGTGCAGAACAGCGCGTCCGGCGTCCTCGACGTCTCCGCCACGGTCCTCGGCGGACTGTTCCGGCTCCTGACGATCTTCCTCTTCGCGTTCTACTTCGCGGCCGACGGTCCCCGGCTGCGCCGCGCGCTCTGCTCCGTCCTGCCGCCCGCCCGGCAGGCCGAGGTGCTGCGGGCGTGGGAGATCGCCGTCGACAAGACCGGCGGCTACCTCTACTCGCGCGGGCTGATGGCCCTCATCTCGGGCATCGCGCACTTCGTGCTCTTCGAGATCCTGGGGGTGCCGTACGCCCCGGCGCTCGCCGTGTGGGTCGGTCTGGTCTCGCAGTTCATCCCGACCATCGGCACCTATCTCGCCGGCGCCCTGCCGATGCTGATCGCCTTCACGGTCAACCCCTGGTACGCGCTGTGGGTGCTCGGCTTCGTCGTGATCTACCAGCAGTTCGAGAACTACATGCTGCAGCCGAAGCTCACCTCGAAGACCGTGGACATCCACCCGGCGGTGGCCTTCGGCTCGGTCATCGCGGGGACGGCGCTGCTCGGGGCCGTCGGCGCGCTGATCGCCATTCCGGCCGTCGCCACCCTCCAGGCCTTCCTCGGCGCGTACGTGAAGCGGTACGACGTCACGGACGACCCGCGCGTCCACGGCCACCGCAGGTACGGCGAGGCGGTCGTGGCCCGACTGCAGAAGGCCCTGCACCACAAGAAGGAGTCCTCGCAAGGGGAGTCCTGAGCCTCCGCGCGGTCAGAGGTACGAAGGGCCCGTCACCCGGTGCCGGAAGGCGTGCCGGATCCATGCCTGGACGGCCACCAGGACCGGGGTGACGGCCAGCAGGGCGGGCACCAGCAGCCGGAGCGTGGTCGGCGCGGCCGCCCGCTCGGCCAGCGGCAGCACGGTGCCCGCCCACAGCGGCAGCACGGCCAGCAGGGCGCCGGTGAGCGCGAAGGACTGCCAGGGGCGCCCGGCGCGTCCGACGAGCCGGCGGGCCCGCTCGTACGGCACGCCCGTGAGGCGCAGCGCGGCGAACCCGAGCCCGTGCGCGGCGAACAGCGCGGCCACGGCGAGCGCCGTGAGCACCGCCGTCGGGCCCGTCGCCGGGGCGTACGGGCGACCGGTCAGCAGGGCCGCGAGCAGCCACCCCCAGGAGAGCGCGACGGCCCAGCTGCCGCACGTCACGGCGGCGTCGCAGCCCGCGCGCCAGCGGGGCCCGGGGCCGCCGGCGCGCGACCAGAGCCCCACGTCCCGGAGGATCCAGCCGGCCAGGAGGGCCACAAGGACCGGGAACTGGCCGCTCAGGAGCTCCCCTTCGAGGGCGGGGAAACAGCCGACGAAGACGCCGGCGGTGGCGACCAGCCAGACCTCGTCCCCCAGGAAGAAGGGGGCGAAGGAGGCGAGGACGAGACGCCGCTCGCGGTCGTCCCGGCCGAGCCAGGGGGTGAGCATGCCGGTGCCGACGTCCGCCCCGGCGAGGACGGACCAGCCCGCGGTGAAGAAGGCGAGCAGGGCGATGGCCAGGGTCTCCACGGAGGCTCCTCGGTGTCGATGGGCGGTGCGGGCCGTTCAGTAGCGGGGAGCCGGCAGCGAGTCCGCCGGATCGGGCGGCGTCCCTTCCCCGCCGTCGGCGGGGTCCGGGCGCTCGTCGTGACCGAGGCCGGACTCGACGGGGCCGCGGCGGGCGTGCCGGGCCAGGAGCCAGGCGTCGAGGAGGGCGAGCGCCACGAAGACGGTGGTGAAGACGGTGAGGGAGAGGCGCATGGTGCCGGGGGAGAGGTCCGAGACGGCGTCCTCCGTCCTGAGGAGCCCGTAGACCACCCACGGCTGCCGCCCCGCCTCCCGGAAGACCCAGCCGCCGATCATCGCGAGGTACGGCAGCGGCACGGCCGCCATCAGGACGAGGTGCCAGAGCCGGAACCGGAAGACGGCCTTCTTGAAGCAGGCCAGGATCACCCCGGCGAAGCACAGGTACATCATCAGCGCGAAGCAGAGGAGCATCACCAGACCGCCGCCCCGGGTCCACGCCTCCGAGGGCACGTAGTCGCCCGGCCCGAAACGCTCCGCCATCTCCGCCTGCACGCGCGCGATCTCGGCCGCCTTCCCGCTGAAGACGGCCGACTTCATGGGCTGGAAGGTGGCGAGGACGCCGAACTGCAGCCCGCCGAAGACGGCCGCGGCCATCAGCGCCGGAGCCGACAGGAAGACCCCGATGCGCAGGCTGCGGCCGAAGAACTCCCACTCCGGGCTGCGCCGGAAGAGGTGGTACGCGCTCACCCCCGCCATGAAGAAGCCGGCGGTCAGCAGCGCGCCCGCCAGGACGTGCCCGAAGGCGAGCAGCGCGGAGGGGTTGGTGAGGACGGCGACCGGGTCGTCGAGGACCAGCTCGCCGCCCTCGGAGGCGTGCCCCACGGGGTGGTTGAGGAAGCCGTTGGAGACGAGGATCCAGTACGCCGAGAGGTAGGCGGTCAGGACGACGATCCAGATCGCGGCCAGGTGGGCCCAGCGGTTGAGCCGGTTCCAGCCGAAGATCCACAGGCCGAGGAAGGTCGACTCGACGAAGAACGCCACGATCGTCTCGACGGCGAGCGAGGCCCCCAGGACGTTGCCCGCCTCGTGGGTGAGCCCGCTCCACGCCATGCCGAACTGGAACTCCATCACGAGGCCGGTGACGATCCCGACCGCGTAGTTGATCACGTACAGCCGGCCCCAGAACCGCACCATGCGCGCGTACAGCGGCTTCCGGCCGAACGTCGCCAGGGTCTGGAGCACGGCCACGACGGTCGCGAGCCCCAGGGTGAGGGCGACGAAGAGGAAGTGGCCGCCCGCGGTGAGGGCGAACTGCAGCCGCGCGAGATCGAGTACGTCCTGATGCACCCGGTCAGCGTCGGCGTACGGTCAGGGGCCCCGCGTCACCCCGGGGTGGACACCGGCCGTACTCCGGCGGTTGCGCCTCCCCACGCGCGCGTACTCCACGAGATGTCCCCGTGGGCGGCCGACCCCTAGGGGACGTCAGGCCGATCAGGCCGGGCTCCCCAGGGGTGTCAGGCCAGCCAGCCCGGGGTGATCATCCCGGACTCGTACGCCAGGATCACCAGCTGCGCCCGGTCCCGCACGGCCAGTTTGGTCATGATGCGGCTGACGTGGGTCTTGGCGGTGGCGGGGGAGAGGACGAGCCGGCCGGCGATCTCGTCGTTGGAGAGCCCGGTGCCCACCAGGCCCAGCACCTCGCGCTCCCGCTCGGTGAGGGCGTTGAGCCGGGGGCTCGGGTCCGGATGCCGCCCGGCCAGACCGGCGAACTCGGCGATCAACCGACGGGTCACGGCCGGGGAGATCAGCGCGTCGCCGCGCGCCACGACCCGTACCGCGTGCAGCAGTTCCATCGGTTCGGTGTCCTTGACGAGGAAGCCCGAGGCGCCGGCGCGCAGCGCCCCGTACACGTGGTCGTCCGCGTCGAACGTGGTCAGGATGACCACCCGCACCCCTTCGAGCCGCGCGTCGGCGGTGATGCGGCGGGTGGCCTCCAGGCCGTCGAGCACCGGCATGCGGATGTCCATCAGGACGACGTCCGGGCGCAGTTCGCGGGCGAGCCCGATGGCCCGCTCCCCGTCCCCGGCCTCGCCGACGACCTCGATGTCCTCCTCGTCGGAGAGGATCGACCGGAAGCCGGCCCGGACCAGGGTCTGGTCGTCGGCGAGCACGACACGGATCATCGGGGGTCCCTCTCGGACGGGGTGGGGTCGGTGGGCGGGGTCGGGCCGGTGGGCCCGGTGGTCGCCGTGGGCGGGGTCGGGGCGGTGGTCCCGGTGGCCACCGGGGGTGGGGCCGGGGCGGTCAGGGGCAGCCGGGCGTCCACCAGGAAGCCGCCGTCGTCGCCGTTCCGGGCGGTGAGCTCCCCGCCGAACGCCCGGGCCCGCTCGGCCATGCCCCGGATGCCGCTGCCCAGCGGCCGCCCCTCCGGCGCGCCCTCGCCGTCGTCCGCGATCCGCAGCCGTACCGCGTCGGCACCCCAGTCCAGGGTGACCGTCACGGTCCGCGCGCCCGCGTGGCGGGTGACGTTCGTCAGCGACTCCTGCACGATCCGGTACGCGGCGAGGTCGACGGGCGGCGGCAGCGGTACGGGCGTGCCCGTGGTGTGGACGCGGACGTCGAGACCGGCGCCACGCGCGCGCGTGGCGAGATCGTCGAGGAGCGCCAGACCGGAGGACGGCGTGGTCGGCGTGGCCTCGTCGGCCCGGCGCAGCACCCCGAGGGTCGCCCGCAGCTCGCGCAGGGCGTCCTTGCTGGTCGCCTTCACCGCCTCCAGGGCCTCGGTGGCGGTGGCGAGCCCGGCCTCGGGGGCGGGCCTCTTGCCGAGCCGGTGCAGCGCCGCACCGGACTGGACGTTGATCAGCGAGATGCTGTGGCCGAGCACGTCGTGCACCTCACGGGCGATCCGCAGCCGCTCCTCGGTCGCGGACTGCCGGGCGCGGGCCTCCTGCTCCCGCTCGGCGGCGAGCGCCCGCTGCTCCACCTCGTGGAGGTAGGCGATCCGGGTGCGCTGGGCCCGGCCGACGGCGACGAGGCTGATCAGCCAGCCGGCCAGCATCGCGAGCGAGGTGTCGTCGATCTGCCGGTGTCCCGGCTGCTGCCGGATCTCGCCGAACCCGACCGCGAGCAGGGTGACGGCGGCGAGCGCGACGGCCGCGGCGAAGCGGCCCTCGGCGGCGGTCGTGTACAGCGCGAGGGCGAAGGCGATCATCAGCGGGCCGTCCTGGGCGGACAGCGGGTAGTAGACGACGCAGGCGAGCAGCGTGGCCACGGCCACGGCGACCGGCCGCCTCCGCCGGAAGTACAGCGCCCCGCAGCCCGTCAGGATCAGTGCCCAGCCGAGCGCGGTGCGGAGCGCGGGCTCGCTCGTGTACTGCGCCGAGACGAGCGTCCAGACCGCCACGACGAGCAGGACGGCTCCCGCCACGAGGGCGTCGGCGGCCCTGGGCGACGGACGGCCGCCGCCGGGGGCGCGGAGGGGGAGGGGCATGGGCGAAGGATAGGCCGGGGGAGCTTTCCAGGGCTTATTTGCCGAGTTGTGTAGTAAAAAAAGTGAGTATGGTGGTGGGGTGTGCAGGGCTCAGGTGCTGCTCGGGTCGAGGAAAGGCGGGGTCATGTCGGACGGCACGTTTCTGCGGTACGTCGCGCTGGGGGACAGCCAGACGGAAGGGCTCGGCGACGGTGACGACGCCGGCGGGCTGCGGGGATGGGCGGACCGGCTCGCGGAGCTGCTCGCCCGCGAGCGGTCCGACGTGCTCTACGCCAACCTGGCCGTACGGGGCCGCCTCGCCGGCCAGGTCCGTGCCGAGCAGCTCGGCCCCGCCCTGGCGCTCCGGCCGGACCTCGCCACGGTCGTCGCCGGCGTGAACGACCTGCTGCGGCCGCGCTTCGACGCGGACGCGACGGCCGGGCACCTGGAGGCGATGTTCGCCGCGCTGACCGCGCAGGGGGCCCGCGTCGCCACCCTCACCTTCCCCGGCGTCGGCCGGATCACCCCGCTCGCCCGCCCCCTCGGCCCCCGCGTCGAGGCCCTCAACGAGCGGATCCGGGCGGCCTCGCGCCGGCACGGCGTCACCGTCGTCGAGACCTCCCGCCATCCCGTCGTCGACGACCCCCGGCTGTGGAGCCCCGACCGGCTGCACGCCGGACCGATCGGCCACGCCCGCATCGCCGCCGCCGTCGCCCAGGCGCTCGCGCTGCCCGGCTCCGACGACTCCTGGACCCGCCCCCTGCCCCCGCAGGCCCTCCCCTCGGGTCTCGGCGCGGTGGCCGCCGAGCTCCGCTGGGCCGGATCCTTCCTCGGTCCCTGGCTCGGCCGGCGCCTGCGCGGCCGTTCGTCGGGCGACGACCGCCGCGCCAAGCGCCCGGAACTGCTGCCGGTGACGGCCGGTCCCGGGACTCCTCCGGGGGCCGCGTGGCGCGCTTGACACTAAAATCGAACATCCATTCTCATGGAAGCCCGACCCTTGGAATCACGGGCTTGGCGCCGAGTTGTCCACAGGGCGGAGGGGACGTCGGGGCCCGTTGTCAGTGGCAGGGGTTAGCGTCTTTCACATGAAGCGATCGACTCAAGCAAACCGGGTGGAACCCATGGCAGGAACCGACCGCGAGAAGGCGCTCGACGCCGCCCTCGCACAGATTGAACGCCAATTCGGCAAGGGCGCCGTGATGCGCATGGGCGACCGTACCCAGGAGCCGATCGAGGTGATCTCCACCGGCTCGACCGCCCTCGACGTCGCCCTCGGCGTCGGCGGCCTGCCGCGCGGCCGTGTCGTGGAGATCTACGGCCCGGAGTCCTCCGGCAAGACGACCCTGACCCTGCACGCCGTGGCCAACGCCCAGAAGGCCGGCGGCCAGGTCGCCTTCGTGGACGCCGAGCACGCCCTCGACCCCGAGTACGCCAAGAAGCTCGGCGTCGACATCGACAACCTCATCCTGTCCCAGCCGGACAACGGCGAGCAGGCCCTCGAGATCGTCGACATGCTCGTCCGCTCCGGCGCCCTCGACCTGATCGTCATCGACTCCGTCGCCGCGCTCGTCCCGCGTGCGGAGATCGAGGGCGAGATGGGCGACTCGCACGTGGGTCTCCAGGCCCGTCTGATGAGCCAGGCCCTCCGGAAGATCACCAGCGCCCTCAACCAGTCCAAGACCACCGCGATCTTCATCAACCAGCTCCGCGAGAAGATCGGCGTGATGTTCGGCTCGCCGGAGACCACGACCGGTGGCCGCGCCCTGAAGTTCTACGCCTCGGTGCGCCTCGACATCCGTCGCATCGAGACCCTCAAGGACGGCACGGACGCGGTCGGCAACCGCACCCGCGTCAAGGTCGTCAAGAACAAGGTCGCGCCCCCCTTCAAGCAGGCCGAGTTCGACATCCTCTACGGCCAGGGCATCAGCCGCGAGGGCGGCCTGATCGACATGGGTGTGGAGCACGGCTTCGTGCGCAAGGCCGGCGCCTGGTACACGTACGAGGGCGACCAGCTCGGCCAGGGCAAGGAGAACGCCCGCAACTTCCTGAAGGACAACCCCGATCTCGCCAACGAGATCGAGAAGAAGATCAAGGAGAAGCTGGGCGTCGGCGTCCGGCCCGAGGCTCCCTCGGCCGAGCCGGGCGCGGACGCGGCGGGCTCCGCCGACGCGGCCGGTGCGGACGACGCCAAGAGCGTCCCGGCCGCCGCCGGCAAGACCGCGAAGACGACCAAGGCCACCGCGGTCAAGAGCTGAACCGGTGACCGGTCGCACCGAATGGCCGGGTGACAGCCCCGACTCGTCGAGGGCCGAGAAGGAGCTGTCACCCCAGGATCCGGCTGAGCGGGCGCGCGCGATCTGCCTGCGCCTGCTCACCGGAAACCCCCGCACGCGCAAGCAGCTGGCCGACGCCCTGCGCAAGCGGGAGATCCCCGACGAGGTGGCGGAGGAGGTCCTCTCCCGCTTCGAGGACGTCGGTCTCATCGACGACGCCGCCTTCGCGGGGGCCTGGGTGGAGTCCCGTCACCACGGCCGGGGCCTCGCCCGCCGGGCACTCGCCCGGGAGCTGCGCACCAAGGGCGTCGAGCCGGCCCTCATCCAGGAGGCGGTGGACCAGCTCGACTCCGAGCGGGAGGAGGCCACGGCGCGCGAGCTCGTGGAGCGCAAGCTGCGCGCCACCCGCGGCCTCGACCGCGACCGGCGCCTGAGACGGCTCGCGGGGATGCTCGCCCGCAAGGGGTACCCCGAGGGCATGGCACTCCGCGTCGTCCGCCAGGCGCTGGAGGCCGAGGGCGAGGACACGGAGGGTCTGGACGAGTCCTTCTGACGCGGGGGGACAGAAGGACCCGTCGGATCGCGCGGGGGAGGCGGACCCCGGCGGGGCCGAAGGCCCCGTCAGGGTGCGCGCGAGCGGGAGACCCTCCGGCCGAGCCGGGCCGGGCCAGGCCGAGCGGGCCAGGCCGGGCGGGCCGGGCTCAGGTGCGGGTGGCCGGGAGGAGGACCGGGAGGCCGGCGGCCTTCCAGGCCTGGAAGCCGCCGATGAGGTCCGCCGCCCGGTGCAGGCCCAGGCGGCGGAGGGACTCGGCCGCGAGGGAGGAGGCGTAGCCCTCGTTGCAGAGGACCACCACCCGCAGGTCGTGGCTGTCGGCCTCCGCCGCGCGGTGGCTGCCCAGCGGATCGAGCCGCCACTCCAGTTCGTTGCGCTCCACGATCAGCGCGCCCGGGATCAGGCCGTCCCGCTCCCGCAGCGCCGCGTAGCGCGTGTCGACCAGGAGCGCGTCACCCGCCTCGTACGCCTCGTAGGCGGCCCGGGGCTCGATCCGGTCGAGATTCGACCTGACCCGCTCCAGGAGTTCGTCGATGCCCACCCGCTCCTCGCTCACTGCCAGTCCTCCGGGCGCTCGACCTGCTCCAGGCGGAGCACCGCGCCCGTCCGGCTGAACCGCCGGATCAGCGGGAGCGGCGGATAGTAGGCGTGCACCGACACCGCGTGGGTGTCCGTGGACTCGTTGAGCACCTCGTGCACATGGTGGCGGCCGAAGGCCCGGCCGGTGCCCTCCGACAGCCGCCGGGAGCGGTCGAGGCCGTCGGCGAGCTCCAGGGTCTTCCAGCCGCTCGCCGGCAGCCGGACCGCGAGCGCGTTCTCGGTCAGCGTGCCGCGGGCGGTCGCGAAGGCGCCCAGCGACTCGGCGTGGTCGTGCCAGCCGGTGCCGCTGCCGGGCGGCCAGCCGATGAGCCAGGCCTCGCTGCCGCCGGGGCCGTCGAGCCGTACCCAGGTGCGGCCCTCGGGGTCGAGGGGGAGGGAGTCGACGAGTTCCTGGTCGGCCGCCGTGCGCCGGACGAAGTCGAGGAGTTCGGCCGAGGTCGGGGCGGAGGCGAGGACGAGGGCGGAGGGATCGGGGGAGGGGGCAGGGGGAAGTGCCACGGATGACCGTCCTGAGGTTCGCGGAAGAGCGCGCGACGGCACGCGGCACACGGCACACGAGACGTGGACGTGCGTCGGCGGCGGGGCGCGCGGGGAAAGGGGCGAGATCAGCAGGACGGGCGACACACGCAGCCCGCGTAGCGGACGAGGTCCATGTGGACCCTCCGCCACAGGCGCACATCGGTGTCGGTCACGCTCCGGAGTACACCATGCGCGCCTGCGGGAATCAATGCATGTCCGCCGTGCGGTCACCCGATACGGACACCTCGGGGGCCTCCCCCGGGGGAGCCTCGTCCGAGGCCGGGCCGCCCCGGGCCGCGTCCGCCGCCGTGTACAGCTCCTCGGGGCGGACCCCGGAGAAGGAGGCGACGAGGTGCCCGTCGGGCCGTACGAGCAGGACGGCGTGGGCCGCGGCTCCCGGATAGGCCTCCGTCACCAGGACCTCGGCCTTCACCGGCAGGGCCCGGACGGCCTCTTCGAGCCGGGGCATCACCCCCGCGGTCCGCCAGTGGCGCCGGTCCCAGACCCCGGTGCCGGGTGCGACGAGGAGGACCAGGAGGCGGCCCTGGCCGAGCCGGTCCCGGAGCCGTACGGTCGTGCCGTCGGGGGCGGTCACGCGGACGTCCTCGACCGGGGCGCCCGCCGGGGTGCCGACGGGCGTC
Source organism: Streptomyces sp. NPDC053513 (assembly GCF_044544765.1). Classification (NCBI taxonomy): domain Bacteria; kingdom Bacillati; phylum Actinomycetota; class Actinomycetes; order Kitasatosporales; family Streptomycetaceae; genus Streptomyces; species Streptomyces sp. NPDC053513. The sequence goes on along the minus strand of NZ_JBITXP010000020.1, from coordinate 121,342 downwards.
TGCCCCTCGGTGTGGGGGGAGGCGAGGGGGGAGTGGGGGTACGCCGGGGGCGCGCCGAGCGGGCCGCGCCCCACGTGGCCGTCGGACAGCAGGGCGTCGTGGCCGCGCGCCGCTCCGGGGAGGTACGTGCGCAGGCCCCCGCCGCCGCGCAGTACCGGCAGCGACTGGTCGGCGGCGCGCAGCCGGGTCGCGACGGCCGTCCGCCGCTCGCTCTGGTAGCTGTCGAGCAGCCGGTCCGAGCCGCCGTGGTGCCAGGTGTGGGCGAGCTTCCAGGCGAGGTTGTCCACGTCCCTCAGCCCCTCGTCGAGGCCCTGGGTGCCGACCGCGCCGAGCAGGTGCGCCGCGTCCCCGGCGAGGAGCACCCGGTCCACCCGCCAGCGGCGGGCGAGCCGGTGGTGGAGGGTGTGGACGCCGGTGTCGATCAGTTCGTACGGAGGCGTCACGCCGTCGCACCAGCCGGCCAGGGTCTCGCGGATGCGGGCGATCAGCGCGTCCGGGGTGACCAGGTCGCCGCGGGGCGGCAGCAGCCAGTCGATCCGCCACACCCCGTCGGGCAGCGGGCGCGCGGTGATCTCCTCGGCCGCGCCGCGCCATGGGGGCTGACGGTGCAGCAGGGCCTCGCCGGGCCAGGGGAGTTCGGTGCGGAGCGCGGCCACGGCGTGCCGCTCCACCGCGGTGCGGCCGGGGAAACGGATCCCGAGCAGCTTGCGCACGGTCGACCGGGCTCCGTCGCAGCCGACGAGGTGGCTGCCGCGCCACCAGGTGCCCTCCGGGCCGCGCGTGTGGGCGACGACCCCGTCCCGGTCCTGCTCGACGGTGTCGAGCCGGGAGTCGGTGACGAGCCGGATCAGCTTCTGCCGGGAGATGGCGTCGCGCAGTCCACGGGCCAGGGCGTGCTGGGGGATGTGCAGCGGGGCGGCCGGGGAGGCGGGCGCGTCGGGGTCCTCGGACCACTCCTCCGTGCCGCCGAGCCCCAGGTCGAGCGTGATCCGGCGTACCTCCTGGCGGCGGCGCAGGCCGCGCCAGCCGATCCAGCGGACGCCCTCGTCACGGAGGGTCGTGCAGCCGAGCCGTTCGACCATCGCGGCCATGTCGGCGCGCAGGACGACGCTCCGTGCCGGGCGGGGCTCCTCCTTGCCGGTGCCCTCGTCGAGGACGACGCTGGGCACGCCCTGCGCGGCGAGCGCGAGGGAGAGCGCGAGGCCGACCGGCCCCGCGCCCACGATGATCACCGGGTCCACGGCGCGGCTCCTGAAGGCCGGACGGTCATGAGGGCAGCACAGCTGAGTGTGGCACGAGCCCGGTGGTTGATCACAGACCGTATGCAACCCACTGAAGATGCCCGCGTCAAGCGACGGGGTGGGCGCGGTGCGGCCGACCTCGGGTCGTTGCCGCTCCGGCCCACCCCGGGGTGGTCCACGGAGGTCCCGCAGGCCCCCACTGGCCTGCGGGAGTCCTCCGGGGTCAGGCGCCGCTGACGGCGTCCGACTTCACCTCGGTGGCTCCCGCCTGGGCGGGGAGAGTCACGGAGGAGGACTTCCTGCCCTGCCGCAGCCTCTTCTCCAGCCGGCCCGCGAGGGTGGTGAGGAGGGCGTTGAGGGCGATGTAGATCAGGGCGATGACCGTGAGGGTGGCGATCGTGTTGGCGCCGTAGTTGGCGGTGATCTGCCGGTTCTGGCTGAGGAGTTCCGCGAAGCCGAGCAGGGCGCCGCCGAGCGCGGTGTCCTTGACGATCACGACGAGCTGGCTGACCAGGGCCGGGAGCATGACGGTCACGGCCTGCGGCAGCAGGACGTACAGCATGGTCTGGCCCTTGCGCATGCCGAGCGCGACGGCCGCGTCGCCCTGGCCGCGGGGCAGCGAGAGCACGCCGGCCCGGACGACCTCGGCGATGACGGAGGCGTTGTAGAGCACCAGGCCGGTGACGACCGCGTACAGCGGGCGGAAGTCGGAGCTGACGGTCGTGAACTCCCGGTAGAGCTGGTTGGCGAACATCATCAGGAGCAGGACCGGGATGGCGCGGAAGAACTCCACGAGGGCGCCGACGGGCACGCGGACCCAGCGGTGGTCGGAGAGCCGGCCGATGCCGAGGGCCGCGCCGAGCGGCAGGGCGATCACGATGGAGAGCGCGGCGGCCTTGAGGGTCTCGGTGAGACCGGGCAGCAGGTACGTCGTCCAGACCTCGGAGTCGGTGACGAACGGGCTCCACTTGTCCGCGTCCAGCTGGTGCTTGGCGTTCAGGGCGCCGAGCACCCACCAGGCCACCAGGGCGAGGACCGCGAGGAAGACGATCGTGTAGACGACGTTGCGCCGCTTGGCGCGTGGGCCGGGGGTGTCGTACAGGACGGAGCTCATCGCTTCACCGCCAGTCGCTTGGCCGCCCAGCCGAGGATCAGGCCGGTGGGGAGGGTGAGGACGATGAAGCCGAAGGCGAAGATCGCGAAGACGGTGAAGAGCGCGTCGGTCTCGTTCTCGAGCATCGTCTTCATCAGGAGCGAGGCCTCGGCGGCGCCGATCGCGGCCGCCACCGTGGTGTTCTTGGTGAGGGCGATCAGGACGTTCGCGAGGGGGCTCACCGAGGCCCGGAAGGCCTGCGGGAGGATCACGAGCCGGAGGACCTGGGTGAAGCTCAGGCCGAGTGCGCGGGCGGCCTCGGCCTGGCCCGGCGGCACGGTGTTGATGCCCGAGCGCAGTGCCTCGCAGACGAAGGTGCCGGTGTAGGCGACGAGTCCGAGGACGGCGAGGCGGAAGCCGATGTTCTCGAAGCTTTCCGCGCCGAGCGTGATGAGCAGGGTCTGGTTGAGGCCCAGCAGGCAGGCGACGAGGACCACCGTCAGCGGAGTGTTCCGGACGATGTTCACGTACGCGGTGGCGAAGCCCCGCATGAGCGGGACCGGGCTGACCCGCATGGCGACCAGGGCGGTGCCCCAGACCAGTGAGCCGATCGCCGAGTAGAGGGCGAGCTGAGCCGTCACCCAGAAGGCGCCGAGCAGGTCGTACTGCCCGGAATCAAGAAAGTCGAACACGATGCCCCGCGCTCTCCCCTGGTGGTCGGTCGGTGTGGAGGCCGCCGCGGGGGCGGCGGCCGGTGCCGGTGCGACGGCCGCCCGGGTGCGGGGCGGCCGTCACGGCTTCGGGCGGGCGGGTTACTTCGCGATCGCCGGCGCGGGCTCGTACTTGTAGCCGGAGGGGCCGAAGTTCGCCTTGACGAGCTTCTCCCAGGTGCCGTCGGAGACCATCTTCTCCAGCGCCTTGTTGATCTTGCCGCGCAGCTCGTCGTCGCCCTTCTTCAGGCCGATGCCGTAGTTCTCGTCGCTCATCTTCAGGCCGACGAGCTTGAACTTGCCCTGGAGCTCCTTCTGCGAGGCGTAGCCCGCGAGGATGGAGGCGTCCGTGGTGAGGGCGTCGACGGCCTTGTTCTCCAGGCCGGTGAGGCACTCGGAGTAGCCGCCGAGCTGCTGGAGGTTCGCCTTCGGGGCGAGCTTCTCCTTGACGTTCTGCGCGGAGGTCGAGCCGGTGACCGAGCAGAGCTTCTTGGAGTTGAGGTCCTCGACCTTGGTGATCGAGGCGTCGCCGGCGCGGACGAGGAGGTCCTGGTGGGTCAGGAAGTACGGACCCGCGAAGTCGACCTCCTTCTTGCGCTTGTCGTTGATCGAGTAGCTGGCGACGACGAACTTCACGTCGCCGTTCTTGATCAGGTTCTCGCGCTCGGCGCTCGGCGCCTGCTTCCAGTTGATCTTGTCCTCGGAGTAACCGAGCTCCTTCGCCACGTACTTGGCGACGTCGACGTCGAAGCCGGTGTACTTGCCGTCCGGGGTCTTCAGGCCCAGGCCCGGCTGGTCGAACTTGATGCCGATGGTGATCTTGTCGCCGTTGCTGCCGGAGTCGGAACCGCCGCCACAGGCGGTGGCGGTCAGGGAGAGGACGACGGCGGCCGCGGCGGCGGCGGAGACGCTGCGAAGCTTCATGGTGGAAAACCCCTTGAGTAGGCGTGAGTTGGGAAGAATAGGTCCGAACTCGCTCAGTGGTGAAGGATCTTGGAGAGGAAGTCCTTGGCCCGGTCGCTGCGCGGGTTGCTGAAGAACTCCTCGGGCGTCGCCTGCTCGACGATGCGCCCGTCGGCCATGAAGACGACCCGGTTGGCGGCGGAGCGCGCGAAGCCCATCTCGTGGGTCACGACCACCATCGTCATGCCGTCCCGGGCCAGCTGCTGCATGACCTCCAGGACCTCGTTGATCATCTCCGGGTCGAGGGCCGAGGTCGGCTCGTCGAAGAGCATGACCTTCGGGTCCATCGCGAGCGCGCGGGCGATCGCCACGCGCTGCTGCTGACCACCGGAGAGCTGAGCGGGGTACTTGTCCGCCTGGGTGCCGACCCCGACCCGGTCGAGCAGGGCCCGGGCCTTGGCCTCGGCGGCCTTCTTCTCCGTCTTGCGGACCTTGATCTGGCCCAGCATCACGTTCTCGAGCACCGTCTTGTGCGCGAAGAGGTTGAACGACTGGAAGACCATGCCGACGTCGGACCGGAGCCGGGCGAGCTCCCTGCCCTCCTGCGGCAGCGGCTTGCCGTCGATGGTGATGGTGCCGGAGTCGATGCTCTCCAGCCGGTTGATCGTGCGGCACAGCGTCGACTTGCCGGACCCGGACGGCCCGATCACGACCACGACCTCGCCGCGGGCGATCGTCAGATCGATGTCCTGGAGGACATGCAGCGCGCCGAAGTGCTTGTTCACGTCGGACAGTACGACCAGGTCCTCCGCGGCACGCGGGGTGTCCTCGGGGCTCTTGGACACTGACTCTCCGCTCATCGGCCTCTTGCTCCGTCCTCCTCGGTTGGGGAGGACACTAGAGACCCGATGTGACGAGCGTCATCACATCTGAGCGGAAATTGAGGATAACGATCCGGCCGCGAACGGACACAGTGGGTGAAGGCGACGCCTGGGCCGTACCGGGTCCATAACGGAAACGGCGCCGTCACGGGGGGACACTTGACTGTGACACCCGTGTTCGGTGTTCATGCCCTGGTGGCACCTGGTACACAGAGAGCCGCCGCCGGCACGTCACAGCCCTCGGCACATCACGACGGAATCATCACGGAGGAGGTACGCATGCGACTGCTGCTCGTCGAGGACGACGACCACGTCGCCGCCGCACTCTCCGCGATCCTCGCGAAGCACGGCTTCACGGTCACCCACGCCCGCAACGGCGAGGAGGCGCTCCAGGCCGTCCTGCCCACCGCCCAGGGCGAGCGGCCCTCCTACGGGGTGATCCTGCTCGACCTCGGCCTGCCCGACCAGGACGGCTACCAGGTCTGCGGCCGCATCCGGAAGCTCACCACCACCCCGGTGATCATGGTGACCGCGCGCGGAGACGTGCGCTCCCGCATCCACGGCCTCAACCTCGGCGCCGACGACTACGTCGTCAAGCCCTACGACCCCGGCGAGCTCCTCGCCCGCATCCACGCCGTCAGCCGGCGCAGCACCGGAGCCGAGGAGACCGGCGGGACCACGGGCGCCGCCGACGGGACCGTGCTGCGGCTCGGCTCCCTCGCCATCGAGCTGCCCACCCGCCGGGTCAGCGTCGACGGCGAGAGCGTCCCGCTCACCCGCAAGGAGTTCGACCTGCTCGCCCTCCTCGCCCAGCGGCCCGGCGTCGTCTTCCGCCGCGAGCAGATCATCAGCGAGGTCTGGCGCACCAGTTGGGAGGGGACCGGCCGCACCCTGGAGGTGCACGTCGCCTCCCTGCGCTCCAAGCTGCGGATGCCCGCCCTGATCGAGACCGTGCGGGGCGTCGGCTACCGCCTCGTCGCCCCCGCCGCGTAACGCTCCCGGACGGCCCCCGACGTGCGCACCCGACTCCTCCCGCTGCTCATCGTGCTGATGGCCGGCGTGCTGCTGGCCCTCGGCTTCCCGCTCGCCGCCAGCCTCGCCGCGTCCGAGCAGCAGCGGGTCGTCGTCGACCGCCTCGACGACGCCGCGCGCTTCGCCGCCCTCGCCCAGTTCGTCGGCGAGAGCAGCGCCGGCGCCGACGAGCGGCGCGCGATCCTCGGCGGCGAACTCGCCAGCTACCACGACGTGTACGGCATCCGCGCCGGGATCTTCTACCGCGACAACCGGGCCATGGCCGCCGCCCCCGAGGACTGGACCGTCCCGTACGAAGGGGAGGGCCGGCGCGCCTTCAACGAGGCGCTGCTCGGACGCCGCAGCCACGACCCGCCCCAGGTCTGGCCCTGGCAGGGGGACGCGCGGCTCACCATCGCCTCCCCCGTCGTCCGCGACGGGGACGTCGTCGCCGTCGTCGTCACCGACTCGCCCACCGGGCAGCTCCGCTCCCGCATCCTGCGCGGCTGGCTGCTGATCTTCGCGGGCGAGGCCGCCGCGATGCTCCTCGCCGTCGGCGCCGCCTTCCGGCTCACCGGCTGGGTGCTGCGCCCGGTCCGCGTCCTCGACGCCGTCACCCACGACATCGCCACCGGGCGGATGAACTCGCGCGTCGCCGCCACCGGCGGCCCGCCCGAACTGCGGCGCCTCGCCCGCTCGTTCAACGAGATGGCCGACAACGTCGAGGACGCGCTCGAACAGCAGCGGGCCTTCGTCGCCGACGCCTCCCACCAGCTGCGCAACCCGCTGGCCGCGCTGCTGCTGCGCATCGAGCTGCTCGCCCTGGAGCTCCCCGAGGGCAACGAGGAGATCGCCTCCGTACGGACCGAGGGCAAGCGCCTCGCCCAGGTCCTCGACGACCTCCTCGACCTGGCGCTCGCCGAGCACGTGGCGGCCGAGCTGCGGTTCACCGACGTCGGCGCGCTCACCGGCGAGCGGGTCGCGTCCTGGCGCCCGGTCGCCGAGGACAAGGGCGTCACGTTGACCGGGGAGTGCGGAGCGGTCACCGCCTGGGCGGACCCGGTGGCCCTCTCCAGCGCCCTGGACGCCGTGATCGACAACGCGCTGAAGTTCACCCCCGCGGGGGAGGAGGTCACGGTCACGGTCGTCCCCGACCGGTCGACCGTCGCCGTGGTCGTCGCCGACCACGGGCCCGGCCTCACCGAGGAGGAGCTCGGCCGGATCGGCGACCGCTTCTGGCGCTCGGGCCGCCACCAGAACGTCAAGGGCTCGGGCCTCGGCCTCTCCATCGCGCGCGTCCTGCTGACGGCGGGCGGCGGAGGCGTGACCTTCGCCCCGAACGAACCGCACGGCCTGCGGGTGACGGTCACCGTCCCCCGGTACGCGCCCGCTGATCTGTAGGACGCGGTACGCGGCGCCTCAGGGCTCCACCGACCGGTTCAGGGCTTCACCGACCGGTAGTAGCGGCGGGCGCCGTCGTGGAGTTTCAGGGGCTCCGTGTACACGGCGGTGCGCAGGTCCACCAGCTGGGCCGAGTGGACCTGGCGGCCGATCGCGTCCCGGCTCCTGATCACCGTACGGGTGAAGCCCTCGACCAGGTCGTCGTCGGCGTCCACCGTGGTGACCAGCAGGTTCGCCACCGCCAGGGTCTCGATCGGCCACCCGTCCTGTGCCTCGGAGTACGCGTCCGCCGGGATCACCGCGGACCGGTAGTAGCGGGTCGAGTCGCCGGCGTCGTGCAGCGCGTCGACCAGCCGCGCGTCCAGCGGGATCAGCCGGATCTGGAAGCGTGCGGACAGCTCCTGCACCGCCTGGGTCGGCAGCCCGCCCGACCAGAAGAAGGCGTCGAGCTCGTCCCGCTCCAGGAGTCCCGGCATCGTGTCGATGCCCGCCGAGACCGCCTCGACGTCCCGGTCGGGGGCCAGGCCCGCGGCCGCGAGGACCCGGTCGGCGATCAGGCGCACGCCGGACCCCGGCTGGCCGACCCCGACCCGGAGCCCGCGCAGGTCCTGGACCTTTCGGAGCGAGGAGCGCTTGCGCACGACGAGCTGCACGTAGTCGTCGTAGAGCCGTGCGCAGCCGCGCAGCCGCTCGAAACCGGGCCTGCGCTCGCGCTGGTACTGGGCCACCGCGTCGGCCGTGGCGATGGTGAAGTCGGCCTCGCCCGTGGCGACCCGGGCCAGGTTCTGCTGGGAGCCCTCGCTCTCCTTGAGCGTTATCGACACCTCGGGCAGGTCCTGCGCCAGGGCGTTCTTGAGGAGGTCGCCGTACCGCTGGTAGACGCCGGTGGGGACGCCCGTACTGAAGGTGACCGAGCCGCTCGGGGCGGGGGAGCCGAAGGGAACGAGCCACCACACCAGCACCCCGCACAGCGCGAGCAGCGCGGCCGTGACCGCCAGGGCGCGGCGGGCGGTGCGGGAGAGGGAGGGGAGCATGTGTGCGATCCTGCCAGGTCACCGCCGTCCCTGGCCAGGGTCGGCGGCGCGGGGCGCCGGGGCGTTGCCGGCACGAGGGGCCGCGCGGTACCCGGCGAGGGGGTCGCACGGCTCGGCTCCGGGCCCGGAGGCGGACCGGGCCCGGCCGGGGCACCGCTCCGTGTGCCCGCCCTCCCCGGGCGGGGGCCCGTCGCCCCGCGGGACGACGGGCCGCCCGGGGACCGAGGCGGGTACGGGACAGGATTCTGATCTCCCCCGGGACAGGGTTCTGAATCTCCCCCGGGACAGGGTTCTGGTCTCCCCGGCGGGGATGGTTCTAGTCTCCTCGGGGGGGCGTACGAGAGCGCCGCGTCCGGTCGGCGGGCGGCTCCGGCGGACCGTCGGCCGGGTGGGCGAGGGTCCCGTCATGTGCGCTCGCCCGCCCTCTCGTCCGGGCCCCGAATCCCTGCGAACGGGTGGGCCGGCGGGCCCGTGGACGACCCGGATCCGACCCCGCGCGGCGGCGGCCCCGAGTGCGCTCCGCCGAAGTGGTGAGCGGCCCCGTCGGCGCGCGCCGTGCCGTGTGTCCTGCCGGGGCGCCGGGGCCCCGGCGGTTAGCGTCGGAGCGCGCTCGGTGATCTTGAGGACAGTCCCCTGTCCGCCCCTGGCACCCCTTCCGAGCGCCCCGAACACCCCTGTCCCGAGGGAGTTCCCATGCCCACGCCGAAGGCATCGGCCCGCCGGCCGCCGTCCCGTACGGGGCGCGGGCCGCGCCCCCGCCGAGCAGCCCGTCACCGTCCTCGACGGCGACGTCGCCGACCCGGTCACGTGAGGGGCGACGGCCCCGTGCCCGAGGCCGAGGAGCAGCGCCGCGCCGCCGCCCGCCGCCTCACCCCGCCACGGCGGTGAGGCGGCGCACCACCTCGTCCCGGCCCAGTGCCCGGGCCACGGCGACGAGGTCCGGGCTGCGGGTGGCGCCCGTCAGCGCGACCCGGGCCACGTTCGCGACCAGCCGCGGCGGCCCCGCCCAGCGGCCCGGGTCCCGGCGCCAGGAGGCCGTGTCCGGGGCGAAGCCGTGGCGGCCGGCGATCCCCGCGAGCTCCGCGTACCACCGGTCGGGGGCGACGGCCGCGAACTCGGCGGCGATCGACCGCACCAGCTCCTCGGGAAGGCCGCCGTAGCGGTCGTCCCCGGGCGCCGGGGCTGGGCCGAAGAGCTCCGCGAAGAAGAAGCCGTACCGGTCGCGGAAGCACGACCAGCGCTCCAGGTCCTTGCGGGCGGGCGCGCCCTCCGGCCGGCCCGTGGCCACGGCCGCCAGGGCGAGGTCCTCGTGGCGGGCGAGGACGGAGGCGAGCTCCGGGTCGTGCTCCCGCGCCCAGGCGAGCAGCTGCCCGTACAGCTCCCGCGGGGTGAGCGAGGCGATGAACTCGCGGCTCAGCGAGTGCAGCTTGGGCAGGTCGAGCAGCGGGCCCGAGGGGCGCATGCCGTCCAGCCGGACCTCGGCGGCGAGCGCCTCGGCGGTGGGGACGTCCATCAGCCGGATGTTGGCGAGGCCCCGCAGATAGTGCTGGACCGCGGCGGGCGGATAACCCGCGGACAGGTAGTAGTCCACCGACGCCTCGGGGTCCTTGCGCTTGCTGAGCTTGCGGCGCGAGGACCCCTCCGCCTTCATGAGCGGGGCGAGGTGCGCGTACGCGGGCGGCTCGAAGCCCAGCGCGGCGTGCAGCTGCAGATGGACCGGGGTCGAGGAGAGCCACTCCTCGCCGCGCACCACCAGCGTCACCCGCATCAGGTGGTCGTCCACCACGTGCGCGAAGTGATAGGTGGGCAGCGGGAGTTCCTCCTCGGAGGACTTCAGGAGGACGATGTCGTTGCCGTTGTCCTGCATGGTGACGGAGGCCCGGATGCGGTCCGTGAACCGGACCCGGCCGGGGAACTCGTACGGGCAGCGGAACCGCACCACGTACGGTTCGCCCGCCGCGAGCCGCCGCGCCGCCTCCTCCGGCGCCAGCGTCCGGCACGGCGCCCACCGCCCGTAGTAGCCGAGCGGGGAGCGGCCCGCGCGCTGCTCCTCCGCGCTCCGCGCCAGGAGGTCCTTGCCGCAGAAGCAGGGATAGGCGCGGTCGCGGCGGAGGAGGTCCCGCACGTGGGAGAGGTAGACGTCCCGGCGCTCCGACTGGAGGTACGGCCCCCACGCCCCGTCCCCGGCGACGCCGCCCTCGTCCGGGGCGAGGCCGAAGGCGTCGAGCAGCCGGGAGAACTCCTCCGCGGCGCCCGCCACCTGCCGGGACCGGTCGGTGTCCTCGACGCGCAGCACGTGCACCCCGCCCGACTGCCGGGCGAGCGCCCGGGCCACGGCCGCCGTGTAGAGGCCGCCGATGTGCAGGTGTCCGGTGGGGCTCGGGGCGAAGCGCGTGACCTCGGCGCCGTCCGGCAGGGCGCGCGGCCCGAACCGCCGCTCCCAGTCGGCCGGTTCCGGGAGGTCGGGCGGGAACATCGCGTTGATGACGGACAGGTCGAGCACGGTGGACTCCCTCCTGGGTTTCCTGGAGTGCCTGGGTTCCTGGAGAGCCTGGGTTCCTGGAGGGAACCACCGTAGGCCGGTGACCGGCCGATTCGAGCGGGGCGAGGGCCGGAGGCTGCGGAACTCCGAACCCTCTTCGGCGTTGTGGCCCCCCGGGACCGCCGGACGTCAGTAGCGTCCCGAGGACCGTTCCGTACGACGACCACAAGGGGGTGCGATGGGCGGCACGCGCGCGGTGGGCCTGCTCGCGCTCGGCTCCTTCGCCATGGGGACCGACGCCTACGCGATGGCCGGACTGCTCCCGGACATGGGCGCGGACCTGGACGTCTCCGTCTCCCTCGCGGGCCAGTCCGTCACCGCCTTCACCCTCTGCTACGCACTGGCCGCGCCGCTCCTCTCGGCCGTCCTCGCCCGCCGGGGCACCCGGGCGCTCCTCGTCACCGCGCTCGTCGTCTTCGTCCTCGCCAACACCGGTACGGCGCTCGCCGGTTCGTACGCCGCGCTCCTCGGCACCCGTGCCCTCGCCGGTGCCGGAGCCGGCCTCTTCACCCCCGCGGCGGCCACCGCGGCCGTCGCGCTCGTCCCGCCCGAGCGGCGCGGGCGCGCCCTCGGCCTGGTCCTCGGAGGGATGAGCGCGGGCACCGTGCTCGGCGTGCCGCTCGGGCTGCTCGTCGCGGACGCCGCCGGCTGGCGGGCCGCCCTGTGGCTGATCAGCGCGCTCGGCCTGGTCGCGCTGCTCGGCGTCGCGACGGCGCTGCCGCCCGTGCGGGGAGCCGCCGCGCCCTCGCTGCGGGCCCGGATCGGCGCCCTCGCCCGGCCCCGGGTCGCCGTGGTCGTCGCCGTCACCTTCACCCAGACCGTCGCCAGCCTCGGGCTCTACACCTACCTCGAACCGGTGCTGCGCCGCGTCGCCGACGTGGGCAGCGCGGTGCCGTACCTGTGGGTCTGGGGCATCGGCGGGGTCTGCGGCAGCCTCCTCGCCGGCACCCTCGTCGACCGGACGGGGCGGCCCGCCCGCCTCGCGGTCGCGCTCCTCGGCGTCCTCGGCGGCGCCCTGGCACTGCTGCCGTGGACCGGCGCCGTGCCCGGTCTCGTCCTGCTGCCCCTGCTCGTCTGGGGCGCGGTCGGCTGGGCCTTCGTCGTCCCGCAGCAGCACCGGCTCCTCGCGCAGGACGGCGGCGCCGCCGCCGTCGGCCTCAACAGCTCCGCCACCTACCTCGGCGGCGCCGTCGGCTCCGCGCTCGGCGGCCTCGTCCTCGCCCACGGGCTCGACGCCGGCCGGCTGCCGCTCCTGGCCGCCGCGGTCGCGCTCGCGGGAGTCCTCTTCCACCTCACCGTCGCCCGGCGGGTCGCCCGGCGCGACGCCCGTACGACGGACCACGCCCCCGGGACCGGACCGCACGTCCCGGACAACGCCCCCGGGGACGGAGCCGCGGACGCGACCGCGGCCGAGTCCCCCGAAAGGAACGCCTCATGAAATTCGGCGTCAATCTGCCCAACTACGGCCCCGAAGCCACCCCCGACGCCCTCGCCGACTGGGCGCTGAGGATCGAGGCGATGGGCTACCACTACGCCATGGTCTCCGACCACGTCGCGCTCACCCCGGACGTCCAGCACCTCTTCCCCGCCCCGTTCTACGACCCCTTCGCGACCCTCGCCTGGCTCGCCGGCGTCACCAGGACGGTGGGGCTCGGCACGACGGTGACGATCCTCCCGTACCGGCACCCCGTGCACACCGCCCGCGTCGCCGCCAACATCGACCGGTTCAGCAACGGGCGGCTGGTGTTCGGCGCGGCGGCCGGCTGGGCCGCGCGGGAGTTCGCGGTCCTCGACGTGCCGTACCGCAAGCGCGGGGCCATCAGCGACGAGTACCTCGCCGCCATCAAGGCCTGCTGGGCCGACGAGGTCGCCTCCTTCGACGGCGCCCACGTCTCCTTCCGCGAGGTCCACACCGGGCCGCTGCCCGTGCAGCGCCCCGGCCCGCCCGTCTGGGTCGGCGGCCACAGCTACGGGGCGCTGCGCCGGGCCGTCCGCCTCGGCGACGCCTGGCACCCCACCTCCGTCTCCGGCGACTGGCTCCTCGGCGTGGGACTGCCCACGCTCCGCCAGGTCGCCGAGGAGCAGGAGTTGCCGGTGCCGGGCCTCTGTCCCCGGATCAAGCTGCGGGTCACGCCCCGGCCGCTGGGCCCGGGGCGGCTGCTCGGCGAGGGCACCTCGGCGCAGATCGCCGACGACCTCGGGCTCCTCCAGGACCTGGGCGCGAGCGCCGTCGTCCTCGACCCCACCTACCCGGGCGACCGGCGGGAGCCGGGCCGCACGGCGCGGGACCTGGACGTCCTGGAGACGCTGGTCAAGGAGGTCATCGACGTGGACGCCGGCTGCGTACGATGAGAAAGCGCTGACGGAGAGCGGGGGAGGGGTGCGGGACGTGACCGATCTGGACCTGCGGAAGCTGCGCGTGCTCAGGGAGCTCAGCGAGCGCGGCACCGTCAGCGCCGCCGCCCGGGCCCTCCACCTCACCCCGCAGGCCGTCTCCCAGCAGATCAGCGCCCTGGGACGGGAGTTGGGCGTCCCGCTCACCGAGCCGTCCGGTCGCCGGCTGCGCCTCACCGGCGCGGCGCGGATCGTGCTCCGGCACGCCGACGCCGTCTTCACCCAGGTCGAGCAGATGCGGGCGGAGCTCGCCGCGCACGGCAGCGGCGAGCGCGGCGAGGTCGCGGTGGCCGGTTTCTCCACCACCCTCTCGGCGCTGATCCTGCCCGCCGTGGCCCGGCTGCGGGAGACCCGGCCGCTCCTGCGGACCTCGCTCGCCGAGGTCGACCCGCCGGAGAGCTTCTCCATGCTGCACCGCGGTGAGACGGACGTCGTCATCTCGGCGGACGCCGCGGGCTCGGTCGGCGAGGACCCGCGGTTCCACCGGGTCGCGCTCTGCGAGGACCCCTTCGACATCGCCCTGCCGGAGGGCCACCGGCTCCTCGACAACCCCCGGCTGCTCCTCGCCGACCTCGCCGAGGAGACCTGGATCTTCGCGACCACGGGCCTGTGCCACGACATCGGCGTCGCCGCCTGTACGGCCGCCGGGTTCACCCCGCAGGCCTCCCACGCCATTGGCGACTGGGACGCCACCCTGGCGGCGGTGCGACTCGGCCTCGGGGTCGCGCTCGTCCCGCGGATGGCCAAGCCGGCGCCGCGGCCCGAGGTGACGATCCGCGCGTTCAGCGAGCAGGCCCCGTCCCGCACGGTCTTCGCGGCCGTACGGGAGGGCAGCCAGACCTCCCCGGAGATCGCCGCCGTCCTGGACGCGCTCCGCACGGTGGCCCGGGCGGCCGTCGCCGCCTGACCAGGCGGAACACGATTCGCCACGGCTCGTGGACGGTACCGTCCACGAGCCGTTGCTGGACCCGCCCGGCCGCCGCTGCGAGGCTCGTTCCCGTACCGCGGACCCCTTCGCGCGCCCCTTCTCCTCCGCCTTCTCTCCTCCTGGATCGGGAACACCCATGTCCAAAGCCACCTACGCGCGGCTGGCCGCGCTGAGCCTCATCTGGGGCTCCGTCTTCCTGTGGATCAAGATCGCCGGATACGGCTTCTCACCCGTGCAGATGGTGCTGATCCGGCTCGCCCTCGGCGCCGTCGTCATCCTCGCCATCGGCTACGCGAAGGGGCTGCGACTGCCCAAGGAGCCCGCCGTCTGGGGGCATCTGACGGTCGCCGCCCTCCTCGGCAACGCCGTCCCCTGGACCCTCTACGCCGAGGGCGAGATCGCCGGCTCCAGCAGCGTCGCCGCCGTGGTCAACGGCAGCGCGCCGATCTGGACCCTGGCCGCCGCCCTGCTCCTCGGCCAGGAGAAGCGGGTCTCCGGATTCAAGGCGGGCGGCGTGCTGCTCGGCCTCGGAGGCACCGCGCTCATCGCCTCGCCCTGGAACGCGGCCTCGGCGGGCACCGGTTGGAGCATCCTCTGCTTCGTCCTCGGCTCGATCAGCTTCGGCGCCAGCTTCGCGTACATGGGCAGGTTCCTGGTGGGCAAGGGGATTCCGCCGCTGATGCTGGCGGGCGGACAGCTCAGCGCGGCGACCGTGCTGCTCCTCGCCGCCTTCCCGTTCCTCGGCCTCCAGTCCGTGACCTGGCGCGCCGACTCGGTGATCTCGGTCCTCGTCCTCGGCGTGGTCTGCACCGGCTTCGCCGCGCTGCTCAACTTCGAGCTGATCATCAAGGACGGGCCCACCGTGGCCTCCACCGTCACCTATCTGATGACCGCGGTGGCCGTCGTGCTCGGCGCCGTCGTGCTGCGCGAACCGCTCGGCTGGACCGTGTGGCTCGGCGCGGTGGCGGTGCTCGCCGCCACCGGCCTGCTGCGGCGCAAGCCGAAGCCGGCGGCCGAACCGGCCCCCGAGGCCGCCCCCGTGCCGACGCCGGCGACGGCCGATTAGCCGGACGCATTCAGCACCGAGGAACCCAGAAATGCCGGGCCGGTACCCGCAATATTGCGTTCACCAATGGAGCGGGTGCCGGATGGTAGCGTCGCAAGCGGAAACACCCGGCCTTTATGGGGGAGTCGCACGTGGCTTTTGTGGTCGAACTCGTTTTCCGTGGCAATGAGACGGACCGGTTGAGTTTCGGAGAGGCACACCGGGCCTACTGGAAAAAAATGGCCGCGCGCGGCATCCTGCTCGGCGGCGGCCCCTGGCGGGACGGCACCGGGGAGTTCCTGGTCTGCGAGGCCCCCGACCGCCGCACCCTCTTACGGGTGCTGTACGCCGACCCGTACGCGCAGGCGCAGGTCATCGGCGAACTGAGGGTCCGGGAATGGAACGCCGTCATGGGCCACGTGGTCCTCGCCGGCCTCGAACGCTCCACCGGAGGCGCCGGGACCCACGAGCGAATACGCGGGGGCGTGCCGGCCCCCGGCACGCCGCCCGTCCCGCCGGCCCCCGGCACGCCGCGCATCCCGCCGGCCCCCGGCGCGCCGCCCGCCCCGCCGAGCGCCCGTGAGGAGCTGACCGCCCACGAGCGGCGCATCGCCACGATGATGCTCGACGGCCTGACCAACAAGCAGATCGCCGAGTCCTTCACGGTCTCCACCCGGGCCGTGGAGCTGCACATCACCCGGATCTACCGGAAGCTCGACATCCGCAGGCGCGCCCAACTGGCCGCTGCCATCGACCGGTTCGAAGCCGCCCTGGCCTGCTGATCCGCACCTCCGCACGCACACACCGACGATGGGAGTCACCATGCCGCTGGTCGAGATAACCGTTCCCGAGGGCACCCTCTCCGAGGCCGCCGCGGAGGTCCTGCAGCAGCGGGTCGCCGACTCCGTGCTGACGGCCATGGAGCTGCCCCACACCGACTTCTTCGCCGCCGCCACCTGGGTGTACGTCCGCGAGGCCGCCAAGGGGCTCGCGACCACCGGCGCCGGCCGGCCCCCGGGCGTGCTGGTCGTCGTCACGCCCCTGGAGGGCTTCCTCACCCCCGAGCGGAACGAGGCGCTGGCCGTCGAGGTCACCCGGCACGTCCACGAGGCGACGGGCCCCGACACCGTCGTATGGCTCGTCGTGAACGAGATCCCGGAGGGGAACTGGGCCGTGAACGGCGGACTGACCCGCCGCGCGAAGATCGACGAACTCGTCGCCGAGGCCTCGTCCCCGGCGAGCTGAATTCCGTATTCCTTTTGCCGGAGGCGCCGCACCGTATTCACGGTGCGGCGCCTTCCGCATTTCCGGCGCCCCGTCAAGGGGTGCGGATTCCCGTATCGATGTGCGGGGCACCCCGCCCGTACGGTGATCTCAATGGCACCGACGGATGGGAGAGACTCGTTCATGGCTCTGCAATCGGCGCCGCGGCTCGGTGTGGTGGTTCCGTCCGGAAACGCCGCCGCCGAACCCGAGATCGGCAGCCTCGTAAGCCCCGCATTCAATGTCCACACCTCGCGATTCCCGGTACTCCCCGGAAAAGACCTGCGCGGCCGTCTGGAGAAGTACAACGACGTGCTCCCCGAAGTGCTCGGGAATTTCGGCGGACTGCGTCTCGACGCGGCCGTCGTCTCCTGCACCGGCTCGCACTACCTCCTCACCCCCGAAGGCGACCGCGCCCTCTGCGCGGAACTCTCCGAGCGCGTCGGAGCACCCGTGCGGTCCGCCGCCCTGGCCATCCTCGACACCGCGCGGGCCGTGGGGGCCGAGCGGCTCGTCCTCGTCTCGCCGTACGAGCCCTGGCTCACCGAACTCTCCCACGCCTACTGGGAGTCGGCCGGGCTCACGGTCGACCGCGTCGTGAAGATCCGGGCCGGAGCGCGCTTCTCGCCGTACGACGTGACCACCGGGGAACTCGTCGCCCAGGTCCGGGAGGCCGAACTCCCCGAGGACGCCACCCTGTTGTTCACCGGCACCGGCATGTTCACCTTCGACGCCCTCGCCGAACTCGGCCGGGACAGCGGGCGCACCCTGCTCACCTCCAACCTGGCGAGCGCCTGGTGGGCCCGCGACACCCTCGGCCTCCCCGCCGACGGACCCGACGCCCACCCGCTGCTGCGCCGGCTGGCCGAGAAGACCGGCGGCCGTGACGGCGCCCCCGGGCCCGCCGCCGTGGCCGTGTCGTGAGCGGTCGCGTCGTGAGCGGTCGCGGAACGTCCCGAGAGCCCGTCGCCGTCGTCGGCGCCGGACCGGTGGGTCTGACCGCCGCGCTCGTGCTGGCCCGCGCCGGCATCCCGGTGACCGTCCTGGAGTCCAGGAGCGCACTGGCCACCGAGTCCCGGGCCTCCACCTTCCACCCCGCCACCCTCGACCTCCTCGACGAACTCGGCGTCGCGGCCGCCCTGCGCGGCCAGGGCCGCGTCGTCGACCGCGTCCAGTGGCGCGACCTGGACGGCGGCGTGCACGCCGAGCTGGACTACGCCCTGCTCGCCGGACACACCCGCCACCCGTACCGGCTCCACGTCGAACAGGCCCGGCTCACCCCCCTGCTGCTCGACGCGCTGACCGCGACCGGCCTCGCCGACGTACGGTTCGGGACCACCGTCACCGGAGCCGGCGAGACCGGCGACGGGGTGCGGCTGCGCACCGAGGACACGACGGGACGGGCCGGCGAGAGCCACCACCCGTACGTCCTGGCGGCTGACGGCAGCCGCAGCAGGCTGCGCGAGCTCGCCGGACTGCCCGGCACCGCCGAGGAGTACCCGGACTACGCGCTCCGCGTGGTCACCGACGCCCCGCTCGACGAACTGGTCCCCGGACTCGCCGCCCTGACGTACGTCCGCGACCCCCGGGGCTCGGTCAGCGTGCTCGGGATGCCCGACCACTGGCGGCTCATCTTCCGGATCCGTCGCGGGACGCCCCGCGACGAGGTGCTCGACCCGGACGCCGTGCGCGCCCGGGTCGACCGGGCCCTGCCGGGCGGCGCCGGAGAGGCCGTGCGCGTCACGGACGCGCACACCTACAGGCTCGCGCGGTTCCTGCTGCCCCGCTACCGGGACGGCCGGATCCTGTTCGCCGGGGACGCGGCCCACCTCACGTCCACCGCCGGCGGACTGAACATGAACTGCGGGATCCACGACGCCGTGGAGACCGGCCGGGCCCTCGCCTCGGTCCTGCGGACGGGCACGGACGACGAGGCGCCCCTCGACAGGGCCCTCGGCCGGCGCCGCTCCGTCGTCGAGACGGCGGTCCTCCCGCGCAGCGAGGCCCGCACCGCCGGACTGGACGACCCGGCCGAACTCGCCGCCCGGATCGACGGCCTGCGGCGCACCGCGGCGGACCCCCGCGCCGCCACCGACTACCTGCTCAAGGCATCACTTCTCGACGTCGCACCACGACCCCTGAAAGGTGACGCACATGCGGATCTGGTTTCACAAGCACACCGTTGAGGGACGCCTGCCGCTGCTCGACCAGTGGTACCGCGAACACCTCGACGCGATCGCCGCACCCGGCACCACCGTCGACATCAAGACCCTGCCCGCCGACACGTACCCCGACCGCACCCCCTTCGGCCTCGTCGGCCACCACTCCGCCCAGGTGCTCTTCAGCCGGCACTTCTCCGAGTCCGCGCTGGTCGCGGAGCGGGAGGGCTACGACGCCTGGGTGATCGCCGCCGGCCAGGACCCCGGCCTGCGCGACGCCCGCCACCTCGCCTCCATCCCCACCCTCGGCTACGGCGAGACGGCCTTCTTCCTCTCGGCGCTCACCGGCCAGCGCTTCGGCGTCCTCGGCTTCATGCCGCCCCTCGAGGAGCCCATCAGGGCCAACATCCGCCAGTACCGCCTGGAGTCCTCGCTCAGCTCCTACGAGGTCGTGCCCGGCGGCTGGGACTCGGTGCACCGCTCCCTGGAGGGCGACTTCGACGAGTTCGTCGAGGTCTACTCGGCGGCCGCCCTGCGCGCCGCCAAGGCCGGCGCCGAGGTCATCATCCCCGCCGAGGGCATCCCCAACGAGATCCTCTGGCACCTCGGCATCCACGAGCTCCACGGCCTGCCCGTGATCGACCCCGCCGGACTCGCCGTGAAGCTCGCGGAGACCCTCGTCCAGCTCGGCGAGCTGAAGCTCTTCCAGCGCAGCGGCCACGGCTACTGGTTCAGCCGCCCCGACGAGCCCGTCGCCAAGCACCTGGAGCAGGTCTTCCTGGGCTCGGCCCTCTAGGAGGTGCCGTGTCCACAGGACCCGCCCCGCGCCCGTACCCCCACCGTCACGCACCGCACCCCGCCACGCCTCCGAGGGAGTCACGCCCATGACGTACGACGCCTACGGCCGCAACACCGCGGCCACCGACCCCGCCGCCCCCTACTACCGGCCGCGCCGCCTCCGCCGCACCCCCGCGCTGCGCCGCTTCGCCGCCGAGACCCGCGTCGGCCCCGCCAACCTCGTCCAGCCCCTCTTCCTCCGCGAGGGCCTCACCGAACCGCGTGAGATCCCCTCCATGCCGGGCGTCTTCCAGCACACCCGCGACTCCCTCCGCAAGGCCGCCGCCGAGGCCGTCGCCAACGGGGTCGGCGGACTCATCCTCTTCGGCATCCCCGAACACAAGGACCCCACCGGCACCGGCGCCGTCGACCCGGACGGCATCCTCCAGGTCGCCCTGCGCGACGTCGTCGCCGAGGTCGGCGACTCCACCGTCGTCATCGGCGACATCAACCTCGACGAGTACACCGACCACGGCCACACCGGCGTCCTCGACGCCAACGGCGACGTCGACAACGACGCCAGCATCGAGCTGTACGCGCGGGCCGCCGTCGTCCAGGCCGACGCCGGC
The DNA here is from genome assembly GCF_044544765.1 of Streptomyces sp. NPDC053513. Lineage (NCBI taxonomy): Bacteria > Bacillati > Actinomycetota > Actinomycetes > Kitasatosporales > Streptomycetaceae > Streptomyces > Streptomyces sp. NPDC053513. The sequence goes on along the minus strand of NZ_JBITXP010000020.1, from coordinate 101,331 downwards.
GCCCAGATCGTCGCCCCCAGCGGCATGATGGACGGCCAGGTCCGCCGCATCCGCGAGGCCCTCGACCAGGCCGGACACCAGTCCGTCGCCATCCTCGGCTACTCCGCCAAGTACGCCTCGCACTTCTACGGCCCCTTCCGCGACGCCGTCGAATCCACCCTGCGCGGCGACCGCAAGGGCTACCAGCAGTACCCCGGCAACATCCGCGAATCCCTCCTGGAGGTCTCGCTCGACGTCGCCGAGGGCGCCGACCTGGTCATGGTCAAGCCCGCGCTCGCCTACCTCGACATCGTCCGGCTCATCGCCGACCACGTGCAGGTGCCCGTCTCCGCCTACCAGGTCTCCGGCGAGTACTCCATGGTCGAGGCGGCCGCCGCCAAGGGCTGGATCGACCGCGACCAGGTCGTCCGGGAGAGCCTCGCCTCCATCCACCGGGCCGGCGCCACCCAGATCATCACCTACTGGGCCTCCGAGTTCGCCCAGAGTCTGGACCGGTGACCCGGTGACCTCGTCCTCCTCCATGCTGGTCCTCGGCATCAGCCACGCCAGCGCCCCGCTCGACCTCCTGGAAAGACTCGCCGGCACCGACCGGCCCGCCGAGGAACTCGTCTCCGACGTGACCTCCGTCGACGGCATCGACGCCGCCGTCGTCGTCTCCACCTGCAACCGCCTGGAGATCTACGCCGAGACCCGGAGCACCCCCTCCGACCCGGACCGGCTCGACGGGCTCGGCGAGCTGTTCGCCCAGCACACCGGCGTCGACCGCGCCGAGATCGCCCCGCACCTCTACAGCCACCACGCCGACGGAGCCGTACGCCACCTCTTCGCCGTGGCCTCCGGACTCGAATCGGTCGTGGTCGGCGAGGACCAGATCCTCGGCCAGGTGAAACTGGGCCTCGAACGGTCCCAGCGGCTCGACCGCACCGGCCGGGTCCTCGCCAAGGCCGTCCAGACCGCCCTGCGGGTCGGCAAGCGGGCCCGCAACGAGACCGGGCTCAACGAGGCCGGCCGCTCCCTCGCCACCGCCGGACTCGGCTTCTTCGAACGCCGCGTCGGCTCCCTGCACGGCAAGACCGCCCTCGTCATCGGCGCGGGCGCCTTCGCCGGTGTCGTCGTCGCCGCCCTGCGCCGCTCCGGACTCGACCGGGTCCACGTCGCCAACCGCACCCCCGAGAAGGCCCAGCGACTCGCCGAGACCACCGGGGGAACGGGCTACGACCTGACCGACGTGCCCCGGCTGCTCACCGAGGTGGACGTCGTCGTCGGCGCCACCGCCGCCACCGGCCACCTCGTCACCGCCCGGCACGTCGAGGAGGCCCTCGCCGCCCGGGACGGCCGCGAACTGTTCCTGCTCGACCTGTCGCTGCCGCACAACATCGCCCCCACGGCGGCAGAACTGCCCGGCGTCACCTTCGTCGACCTGCGCCGGATCGCGGAGGAGGGCCAGGAGGACGAGATCTCCGCCGCCAGCGTCCAGGCCGCGCACGAACTGATCGACGCCGAGGTCGAGCAGTTCCGCACCGGCCTGCGGCTCGCCGGCGCCAAGCCCGTCCTCACCGCCCTGCGCACCGCCGCCACCGAGGCCGCCGAGGCCGAACTCGACCGGCTCGCCCGCCGCCTCGACGGGCTCGACGGCGCGGCCCGGCAGGAGATCGGCCGCAGCGTCCGCCGCATCGTCGACAAGGCCCTCCACCAGCCCACCGTCCTGGTGCGCGAACTGGCGGCCGACCCGGACGGCGCCCGGCACATCGCCGCCTTCACCCGCCTCTTCGCCGCCGCCGAGTCCCACGGCGACGGCCGGGACCGGACGGACGACCCGAGCGGCTCGAACGCCCCGGACGAGAACAAGAACGAGAACAAGAACAAGAACGACAAGAACGACAAGAACGACGTCACGACCGAGAAGAAGATCGAGGCCATCGCATGAGTGACATCTCGGCCCTCTGGGAAGCCGAATCCATCGCCGTCATCGGGGCCAGCGAGCGCCCCGGCGCCCTGGGCCGCAAGCCGCTCGACTACCTCCTCCGGTACGGCTACAAGGGCCGCATCCTGCCGGTCAACCCGCGCTCCCCGGAGATCCTCGGCGTCCCCGCGTACCCCAGCGTCAAGGAGGCCCCCGGCCCCGTCGACCTGGCCCTGATCATGGTCTCCGCCGAGCGGGTCCCCGGCGCCGTCGACGACTGCGTCGCCGCCGGCGTCAAGCTCGCCGTCATCGCCTCCTCCGGCTTCGCCGAGACCGGCGAGGAGGGCGCCCGCCTCCAGGCGGAGGTCGTCGCCAAGGCCCGCGCCGGCGGCCTGCGGATCATCGGACCCAACTGCATCGGCGCCGTCGGCTACGAGAACCGCGTCCTCGCCACCTTCAGCCCGCTCTTCGGCGCCGAGTCCGTGCCCTTCGAGCCCGGCACCCTCGCCTTCGTCAGCCAGAGCGGCGCCCTCGGCTTCGGCGCCGCCAGCCTCGCCCTGGAGCGGGGCCTGCGCCCCGGCTGGGTCGTCAGCACCGGCAACGACGCCGACGTCACCGCCCTCGAAGTCCTCCGCGAGCTCTCCCGCGTCCCCGAGGTCACCGGCCTCCTCGGCTACCTGGAGGACACCCCGGACATCGGGGCGCTCCGCGAGCTCGCCGGCTCCGGCAAGCCCGTCGCCCTCCTCAAGTCCGGCCGCACCGAGGCGGGCGGCCGCGCCGCCGCCTCGCACACCGGCGCCCTCGCCACCGACGACCGCGTGCTCGACGCCGCCCTGCGCGGCCTGGGCATCGTCCGCGTCGACGACATCGACGAACTCCTCGACGTGGCCCGGGTCTTCGAGTCCGAGCGGCGCCCCACCGGCAACCGCGTCGCCGTCGTCACCACCTCCGGCGGCTCCGGCATCCTCGCCGCCGACGCCGTCGAGGCCCACGGCCTGGAGCTCAGCGCCCTGGAGCCGCGCAGTAAGGAGGCGCTCGCCGAGATCGTCCCCGCCTTCGGGGCCATCGACAACCCGGTCGACATCACGGCCACCGTCCTCAGCGACCCGTCCCTGTTCGACCGCTCCCTCGACGTCCTGATCGCCGACGACACCGTCGACATCATCGTCGCCGCCTTCTGCGTGATGGCCGGACCCGACGTCGAGAAGGCCGTCAACGCCCTCTCCCGCGCCGCCGCGAAGGGCGGCAAGCCCATCCTCGTCGCCCGCACCGGCGCCGACTTCCTCGCCCCCGACGCCCCGCGCGACCTGCGCGAGGCCGGGCTGCCCGAGTACCCGACGCCGGCCCGCGCCCTGCGCGCCGCCGCCGCCCTCTGGGAGGTCAGCCGCCCCCGTACGCTCCCGGACGCCCCCCGCCCAGGGACGGTCCCCGGCCCCGGCGCGGAGGCCACGGAGCCGGAGCTCAAGCGGCTCCTCGCCGAGGCGGGGATCTCCGTGCCGAAGGGCCGGATCGCGGCGGACGCCGAGGACGCGGCGCGCGCCGTGACCGAGGTCGGCGGTACGGCGGTGCTCAAGGCCGTGGTGCCCGGACTGCTCCACAAGACGGAGGCCGGAGGCGTCGAGATCGGCGTCAGCGCCGAGGCCGCGCCCGAGGCGTACGGCCGGCTCGCCGCGCTCGGCGGCCAGGTCCTCGTCGAGGAACTCGTCGACGAGGGCGTCGAGTTGATCGTGGGCGTCCACACCACCGACCTGGGCCCGGTGCTCACCGCCGGCCTCGGCGGGATCTTCACCGAGGTCCTCGACGACGTCGGCCACCGGCTCCTGCCGCTGGCCCCGGGCGAGGGCGCCGAGCTCCTCGCCGGGCTGCGCGGCGCGAAGATACTCGCCGGCACCCGGGGCCGGGCGGCCGTGGACGTCGAAGCCGCCGCCGCGCTCCTCCACCGGGTCGGCGAACTGGTCCAGGACTGGCCGGCCGGCTTCGCCCTCGACCTCAACCCCGTACGGGTCCTCACGAAGGGCGCGGTCGTCCTGGACGCCGCCCTCAGCTTCGACACCCCCGAGGAGACGGCCCGATGAGCACGGGAGAGACGAACAGCAAGGCCCTCTTCGAGCGCGCCCGCCAGGTCACCCCCGGCGGCGTCAACTCGCCGGTCCGCGCCTTCGGCGCCGTCGGCGGCACCCCCCGCTTCATCGCCTCCGCCCAGGGCCCGTACCTCACCGACAGCGACGGCAACGAGTACGTCGACCTCATCTGCTCCTGGGGCCCGATGATCCTCGGCCACCGCCACCCCGCCGTCGTCGAGGCGGTCACCCGGGCCCTGGAGCGGGGCACCTCCTTCGGGGCCCCCTCCACCGGAGAGGTCGAACTCGCCGAGGAGATCGTCGACCGGGTCGCCCCCGTCGAGCAGGTGCGCCTCGTCAGCTCCGGCACCGAGGCGACGATGTCGGCGATCCGCCTGGCGCGCGGCTTCACCGGCCGCAGCAAGATCGTGAAGTTCGCCGGCTGCTACCACGGCCACGTCGACGCGCTCCTCGCCTCGGCCGGCTCCGGCCTCGCGACCTTCGCGCTGCCCGACACCCCGGGCGTCACCGGCGCCCAGGCGAGCGACACGATCGTCCTGCCGTACAACGACCTGGCGGCGGTCGAGAAGGTCTTCGCCGAGATCGGCGACGAGATCGCCGCCGTCATCACCGAGGCGGCCCCCGGCAACATGGGCGCCGTCCCCCCGCTGCCCGGCTTCAACGCCGGCCTCAAGGAGATCACCGCCCGCCACGGCGCGCTGTTCGTCTCCGACGAGGTCATGACCGGCTTCCGCGCCAGCCGCTCCGGCTGGTACGGCCGGGACGGCGTCGCCCCCGACCTGCTGACCTTCGGCAAGGTCATGGGCGGAGGCTTCCCCGCGGCGGCCTTCGGCGGACGCGCGGACGTCATGGCCCACCTCGCCCCGGCCGGCCCCGTCTACCAGGCGGGCACCCTCTCCGGGAACCCGGTCGCCACCGCCGCCGGTCTCGCCACCCTGCGGCACAGCACCCCCGAGGTGTACGAGCGGCTCGACCAGGTCTCGGCCACCATCGGCGCCGAGGTCTCCGCCGCCCTCACCAAGGAGGGCGTGGCGCACCGCCTGCAGTACTCCGGCACCATGTTCTCGGTCTTCTTCGGCGAGGACGAGGTGGTGGACTTCGACGGGGTCCGCGCCACCGAGGCGTACCGCTACACCCCGTTCTTCCACGAGCTGCTGAGGCAGGGCGTCTATCTGCCGCCCTCGCCGTTCGAGGCCTGGTTCGTCTCGGCCTCGCACGACGACCGGGCCGTGAGCCGGGTGGTCGAGGCGCTGCCGGCCGCGGCGGCGGCCGCGGCGGCGGCCGCGGCGGCGGCGAAGCGCTGAGCCAGCCGTACGCAGGGAAGAGCCCCCGTGGAATCCACGGGGGCTCTTCCCTGTTCCGTCCGGAGGATCAGGCGGCTCTTCCCTGTCCCGTTCGGAGGATCACCGGAGGATCAGGCGGCGAGGTCGATCCGCACCTCGACGTTCCCCCGGATCGCCTTCGAGTACGGGCAGCGGCCGTGGGCGGCGTCGGCGAGCCGCCGCGCCTCGGCGGCGTCGAGGCCGGGCAGTTCGACGGTGAGGACCACCGACAGGTGGAAGCCGCCCTCCTCCTTGTGCAGCGCGACCTCGGCGGTGACGGTGTCGTCCGCCAGCACGGTCCTGGACTCGCGCGCGGAGACCCGCAGCGCGCTGTGGAAGCAGGCGGCGTAACCGGCGGCGAAGAGCTGCTCCGGATTGGTCGCGGTGCCCGAGCCGCCGACGGCCTTGGGGCTCGACAGCGGCAGGTCGAGGAGCCCGTCGGAGGAGTGCACGGCGCCGTTGCGCCCGTCTCCGGTGGAGGTGACCTCGGCGGTGTAGACGACGGCCATTTCATGCCTTTCGAAAGCGGAGAAGGGGAATTCCCCCAGTCTCCGGCGCCGCCGAATTCCGGGCGCTACGGATCTCCGCAGTCCTTTCCGGAGCATTCCCGAATAGCGTGCGACGCATCACCTGTCCACGAATACAAGGGAGTTGGCCATGGCCGGACCGCTGACCGGAGTGCGCGTACTGGAATTCGCGGGCTCGGCGCCCACCGCTTTCGTCGGCACCGTCCTGTCCGGTCTCGGCGCCGACGTCGTACGGGTCGACCGGGCGCCCGCGGCCCCCGCGGGCGAACGGCCCCCGGAGAACCCGCTCTCCCGCGGCCGCCGTTCGGTCGCCCTGGACCTCAAGAGCCCCGAGGGGATCGAACGGGCGCTCTCCCTCGCCGACCGCGCCGACATCCTCGTCGAGGGCTTCCGACCCGGCGTCGCCGACCGCCTCGGCATCGGCCCCGAGACGGCCCTCGCCCGCAACCCGCGCCTCGTCTACGGCCGGCTCAGCGGCTGGGGCGGCCAGGGCGAGTGGGCCGGACGCGCCGCCCACGACCTCGCGGTCCTCGCCCTGACCGGCGCCCTCGACACCGACCCCGCCACCGGGGCGCCGGTGCCGCCCCCGACCGCGTACCTCTCCAGCTTCGCCGGGGGCGCCAACGCCCATGTGCACGGACTGCTCGCCGCGCTCCACGAGCGGGAGCGCTCGGGCCGGGGCCAGGTCGTCGACACCGCCCTCGCGGACGGCGCCGCCCTGATCGCCACCCTGATCCACCAGTGGCGCGCGGTCCCCGGCAACCACACCGTCACCGACGCCCCGCACTACTCCTTCTACGCCGCCGCCGACGGCCTGCACCTCGCCGTCGCCGCCATCGAACCCCGGCTCTACCAGAACCTCCTGGAGCAGCTGGACCTGACGGACGACGGCACCCTCCCCGACCGCGCCGACCCGGCGGCCTGGCCCGAGCTGCGCGCCCTGATCGCCGCCCGCTTCGCGACCCGGGACCGCGCGCACTGGGTCAAGCTCTTCGACGCCGTGGACGCCGGGGTGGCGCCGGTGCTGACCGCCGCGGAGGCGGCCGGACACCACCAGCTGGCCGCGCGCGGAGCCTTCGTGGACGTCGGCGGCACCCTCCAGCCGGCCCCCGCCTCCCGCTTCGGCCGCACCCCGGCCGGAGCCCCGGGCCGCGCCCCGCTCCCGGGCGAGCACACCGACGAGGTGCAGGCCGAATGGGCTTAGGGGGTGCCTTGTCGATCAGGCCTCCAGGTAGCGCAGCACCGCCAGGATCCGCCGGCTGTAGCCGTCGGTCCGGTGGAGCTCCAGCTTGTCGAAGACGACGCCCAGGTACTTCTCCACCGCGCTCAGCGAGAGGTGCAGCTGCCGCGCGATGGCCGCGTTCGTGTACCCCTGGGCCAGCACCTCCAGGACCTCCCGCTCGCGCGGGGTGAGCCGGGCCAGGGGATCGGCGTGGGCGCTGTGCACGACGAGCCGGCGCACCACCTCCGGGTCGATCGCCGCCCCGCCCGCCTGGATCCGGTCCAGCGCGTCGAGGAACTCCTCGACCTGGGCCACCCGGTCCTTCAGGAGGTAGCCGACCCGTTCCGCGCCGGCGGCGAGCAGCCGGGCCGCATAGCTGCGCTCGACGTACTGGGAGAGCACCAGCACCCCCGTCTCCGGCAGCCGCTCGCGGATCTCCACGGCGGCCCGCAGCCCCTCGTCCGTGTGGGTGGGCGGCATCCGGATGTCGGCGACCACGACGTCCGGACGCAGCGCCGCCACCTCGGCGACGAGGTTCTCCGCGTCGCCGAACGCGGCGAGCACCTCGTGGCCCTCCTCGACGAGCAGCCGCACCAGGCCCTCCCGCAGCAGGGTCGAGTCCTCGGCCAGGATCACGCGCACGGCAGCTCCGCGACAAGAGTGGTGGGTCCCCCGAGGGGGCTGTCGACGCGCAGGGTCCCGTCGAGCGCGGCGACCCGGCTGCGCAGCCCGGTGAGCCCACTCCCGGCCGGGTCCGCGCCGCCCCGGCCGTCGTCCTCGACCCGCACGGTCAGCAGCGGTCCGACGCGCGTCACGCGGACGGAGACGGCGGAGGCGGAGGAGTGCTTGGCGGCGTTCGTGACGGCCTCCGACACCACGAAGTACGCGGCGGTCTCCACCGACCGGGGCAGCGGCGCGTCCCCCGCCTCGAACCGCACGCGCAGCGGGAGCGCGCAGCGCTGGGCCACCCCGCCGAGCGCCTCTTCGAGCCCCAGGCTGTCGAGGGCCGCCGGATACACCCGCCAGGCCACGTCCCGCAGCTCGGCCAGGACGTCCCGGGCCTCCTGGTGCGCCTGCCGCAGCAGGGCGTCCGCCTGCTCCGGGTCGCGCCCCCGGCGCGCCCGGCCGAGCAGCATGGCCAGGGCCACGAGCCGCTGCTGGACGCCGTCGTGGAGATCGCGCTCGATCCGCCGGCGCTCGGTGTCCACGGCCTGGACCACGGCGGCCCGGCTGAGGGCGAGTTCGTCGATGCGCCGCCGCAGCAGTTCCCGCTCGGAGGGCCCGAAGCACGCGCGCGCGAGACGGGCGTCGAGCGCGGTCAGCGCGTACAGGCCCTGGACGTCGAGGAAGAGCAGGACACTGCCGAGCAGCAGCTGACCGAGGAGTTCCGCCCAGTCGAGCGAGCCCCGGACCACGCCCCGGACGAGCAGCACGGCCAGGACGGCGCCGAAGCCGAGCAGCCCGAGGACGACCCCGGACACCAGGCCCGTCCCGACACGGGCCGCGAGATAGCGCAGGAGCCGCCGGTCGGACACCTCGTACGGGCCGGGGAACCGGTCGCCGAAGAAGGCCGAGCGGCGGCTCCGCTCCAGCCCCGCGAGCCGCCGCGCCCCGGCGGCCAGCACCCGCCGCGCGCGGGGACGGGTGCGGGTCCACAGCAGGAAGGGGCCGAGGACGGCTCCGGCGCCCAGGAAGGAGAGCCCGCCGAGGAGGGCGGTGAGACAGCCGAGCAGGACACCGACGAGGCTCCGCCCCGTCAACCGGCCGCCCGCGCCGCCCCCTTCGTCCCCCCGCACGCTCCCGGAGCCTAGTGCCGCCCCCGTACCCGTACAAGATCGTCGGTACGGACGGGACGCGGGCCCGTACGGCCCGGGCACCGGCCCTCCGGCCCCCTCGCTCACGAGCTGCGACGGTGCTGGGCGCGGCCCCTGGCGTGCCCGGCGGTCCGGCCGCGCCCCTTGAGCCGCACGGCGAGGAACGCGGCCAGGGCCACGAGGACCAGCACCAGGACGGCCTTGGACAGCACGCCCACGTACCCCTCGACCAGGTCCCAGCGCTCCCCGAGCCAGTAGCCGGCCAGGACGAGGACGCCGTTCCAGACGAGACTGCCGAGCGTCGTGAGCGCGAGGAAGACGTGCGTCGGCATCCGCTCGACCCCCGCCGGGACGGAGACGAGACTGCGGAAGATCGGCACCATGCGCCCCAGGAACACGGCCTTCGTGCCGTGCCGGGCGAACCACCGCTCGGTGCGCTCCAGGTCGGAGACCTTCACCAGCGGCAGCCGGGCCCAGAGCGCGTGCATCCGCCGCTGCCCGAAGAGCGCGCCGATCCAGTAGAGGGCCATCGCCCCGGCCACCGAACCGAGCGTCGTCCAGAACAGCGCCGAGGCCAGGCCGATCACGCCCTGCCCGGCGGCGAAGCCGGTCAGGGGCAGGATCACCTCGCTGGGCAGCGGCGGGAAGAGGTTCTCCAGCGCGATGGCCAGACCGGCGCCGGGCCCGCCCATCGTGTCGACGAGCCCGGCGGCCCATCCGGCGAATCCGTCGGCGGGCTCCCCGGCCAGGGACAGGGGAAGGGGCGGGCGAGAGACGAGCGCGGTGATCGGCACGGTGGGTCTCCAAGGTGACGGGCGACTTCCCGGGACCCTCGCCCCGGCGCCCCTTCACGCTAGAAATCCCGGCGCGCCCCGGGTACGAGGCTTCCCGCCCGGCCACCCTGCGGAAAACCGCAGGGGCGGACGGCGGGAAAGGGAGAGGGCGGCACGCCTCCCGGACACCGGCCGTCGTACGGTTCGGCTTCATCCGCGGAAGGAACGATCCGATGCTCGACTACTGGCTCGCGGCCGTACGCCGCCTGGCCGCGTCCGCGCTGCTCACGGGCGCGCTGTGCGCGGCCGCCATGACGGCCGCCCTGGTCCTGGGCGACGGCGCGCCGTGGCGGGAGGCCGCTCCCCCGTCCCTCGCCGTGGGAGCGGCGGTCGCCCTCGCCTTCGCCGCCGTGCTGTCCACGGCCAACCTGGTGAGCGCCGCGCGAACGGCCCGCCGGCACGGGCTCGCGCTCGGCCCCGAGGCCGTGCCCCTGCCGTGCGTCCGGGAGGTGCGGGTGCCCGGCGTCACGGACAGGACGGCGTTCCAGCTGACCGACGGCGTGCGGTACGCGGTGGAGAGGGACCCCGTGCTGCGGCCGGCCGAGGTCACCGCGTTCGGGCACGGAAAGCTGGACCTGATGGTGCGCGGGCCGTCGGACACGACGGTCGCCGTGCGGATCCGCGTCACGACCGGGCCGGAGGGGGCGACCGCCGTCGTGGAGGCGCGTCCGGCCACCTCGCACAAGCGCCTGGACGCGGCCGCCTGCTGGACCGTCGCCCGGCTCCTGGAGCGCCGTGTGGAGGAAACCCTGCGGGCCGAGGCCGGGGACGGCGGACAGGTCCGGCCGTGAGGAGCCCGAGCCGCCGTGGAGCCGCTCCCGGGCCTGACACCTCCTGGGAGCACCTACCCTTGGACCCATGACGAGCAGCAGCGACCGGAGCACCGCAGTGAGCGTTGACGGCACCAAGACCTACGAGATCCGCACCTACGGGTGCCAGATGAACGTCCACGACTCCGAGCGGCTCTCCGGTCTGCTGGAAGAGGCGGGTTACGTCCGCGCCCCCAAGGGCGCGGACGGCGACGCCGACGTCGTCGTCTTCAACACCTGCGCGGTCCGCGAGAACGCCGACAACAAGCTGTACGGCAACCTCGGCCGGCTCGCCCCGATGAAGACCGCGCGCCCCGGCATGCAGATCGCCGTCGGCGGCTGTCTCGCCCAGAAGGACCGCGACACCATCGTCAAGAAGGCCCCCTGGGTCGACGTGGTCTTCGGCACCCACAACATCGGCAAGCTGCCGGTCCTCCTGGAGCGCGCCCGCGTCCAGGAGGAGGCGCAGATCGAGATCGCCGAGTCGCTGGAGGCCTTCCCCTCCACGCTGCCGACCCGCCGCGAGTCCGCGTACGCCGCCTGGGTCTCGATCTCCGTCGGCTGCAACAACACCTGCACCTTCTGCATCGTCCCGGCCCTGCGCGGCAAGGAGGAGGACCGCCGGCCCGGCGACATCCTCGCCGAGATCGAGGCGCTGGTCGCCGAGGGCGTCTCCGAGATCACCCTGCTCGGCCAGAACGTCAACGCGTACGGCTCCGACCTGGGCGACCGCGAGGCCTTCAGCAAGCTGCTGCGCGCCTGCGGGCAGATCGAGGGCCTGGAGCGCGTCCGCTTCACCTCCCCGCACCCCCGCGACTTCACGGACGACGTCATCGCGGCCATGGCCGAGACGCCGAACGTCATGCCGCAGCTGCACATGCCGCTCCAGTCCGGTTCGGACGCGATCCTGAAGGCGATGCGCCGCTCGTACCGGCAGGAGCGTTTCCTCGGCATCCTCGAGAAGGTCCGTGCGGCCATTCCGCACGCGGCGATCTCCACCGACATCATCGTGGGTTTCCCCGGCGAGACCGAGGAGGACTTCGAGCAGACCATGCACACCGTCCGCGAGGCCCGCTTCGCGAACGCCTTCACCTTCCAGTACTCCAAGCGCCCCGGCACGCCCGCGGCCACGATGGAGGGGCAGATCCCGAAGGAGGTCGTGCAGGCGCGCTACGAGCGCCTCGTCGCCCTCCAGGAGGAGATCTCCTGGGAGGAGAACAAGAAGCAGGTCGGCCGCACCCTGGAGGTCATGGTCGCGGAGGGCGAGGGCCGCAAGGACGGCGAGACCCACCGCCTCTCCGGCCGCGCCCCCGACAACCGGCTCGTCCACTTCACGAAGCCGGCCGAGGAGGTGCGCCCGGGTGACGTGGTGACGGTCGAGATCACGTACGCGGCCCCGCACCACCTCCTGGCGGAGGGCGAGGTCTCCTCGGTGCGGCGCACGCGCGCGGGTGACGCCTGGGAGAAGCGCACGGCGGCACCGAAGCAGACGGGCGTCCTCCTGGGCCTCCCGAAGATCGGCGTCCCGGCCCCCCTCCCGACCCCGGCGACCCCGGCCTGCGGCAACCACTGACCCTCCGCCCGACCCCGCCCGCGCGGACCGCACCCTTCCGGGGCGGCGCCCCGCCCGCGCGGGCACCAGCCCTGCTGTGCGCTGCCCCTCCCGCACCCCCGTGTGGGGCCCGCGCCCTGCGGGGCGGTGCTCCCCGCCCACCCGCCGTGTGGGCCGTGCCCTGGCGGGCGGTCCGCCCTGCTCGTGTGGGCAATCGTCCCGCTGGGGCGGGACGGGTGGGCACACGGGACGGCGCCTTCAGCGGCGCCTCCGCGTTCCGCGCCTTGACCCGCACCCCGTGTGCGGCGCACCGGCGGTGACCGTTCAGGCGCGGGAGCCTAGGCCCGGCAAGGGGCGCCGTTCCGTTGTGCCCACCCGTTCCGCCCCGGCGGAACGATTGCCCACAACGGGGTGGGCGGGGGCACCACATCAGCGGGCGCAGCCCACAACGGGGGTGGGCGGGGGCGCCGCCCCGGCGGGCGGGCGCCCACAACGGCGGCGGCGGGGCACCGCACCGGCAGGCGCAGCCCACAACGGCGGGGCACCGCCCGCAGGCGCAGCCCGCAACGGAGGTGTGGGCGCAGCCCCGGCGCGCGCCCACGACGGCGGGGGCACCGACCCGATGGGTGGCTGCTCGCAGTGGGTGGTGGCCCGGCGCGGAGCCGCCCGCCCCCTCGAACCCCCCACCCCACCCCAGTAGGCTGCGGATCATGCTTGTCGCCGCAGCCGTCTGCCCCAGCCCCCCACTTCTCGTCCCCGACGTCGCGACCGGCGCCGCCCCCGAGCTGGACGCCGCGCGCGCGGCGTGTGCGGACGCCGTCGGGCTGCTCGCCGCCGCCCGCCCCGACCGGCTGTACGTCGTCGGCCCCGCCGACGAGGGCGCGCACGGCGGCTACCCGGCCGGCGCGACGGGCTCCTTCGCCGGTTTCGGCGTCGACCTCTCCGTACGCCTCGGCGCGGAATCACCCCAGCCCCGGCCCCGGCACGGCGGCGACCGTCCCCTGCCCCCCTCCCTCACCGTCGGCGCCTGGCTCCTGGCCCGCGCCGGCTGGGCCGACGCGCCGATCGAGGGCCTGGGCGTGGCCACCTCGACGGCGGCGGAGGTCTGCGCCGGGACCGGCCGGGAGCTCGCCGCCTCCGCCGAACGCGTCGCCCTCCTCGTACTGGGCGACGGCAGTGCCTGCCGGACGGTGAAGGCCCCCGGTTACCTGGACGAGCGGGCCGCCGGTTTCGACGCGGAGGCGGCCCGGGCGCTGGGGACGGCCGACGCGGCGGCGCTGCTCGCGCTGGACGCCGGGCTCGCGTCCGAGCTGAAGGCGGCCGGCCGCGCCCCCTGGCAGGTGCTGGCGGGTGCGGCGGAGGGCGCCGGGCTCGACGGCCGGCTGCTCTTCGAGGACGCCCCGTACGGCGTGGGGTACTTCGTCGCGGCCTGGTCCTGAGGGACGGGACGGCAAGGAAGAACGAGGACGGCGGACGGCCGCGGAGCGCGATGCTCCGCGGCCGTCCGCCGTGCGGAGGGACTGCCGGACGACGCGGCCGTCAGACGGTCGGCGGCGGCGTCGTCGTCGCCCCACCGCTCCCGGCCGTGCCGTCGTCCTTGTGACCGATCCGGTCGATGGCGCCCTTCGCCTTGTCCGTACCGGTGTGGATCTTGTCGCTGTACTTGCCCTTGGTCTTCTCGTCGACCAGCTTCGCGGCCTTGTCCAGGCCGTGGTCGATCTTCTCGCCGTGCTGCTGCGCGAGGTCGGCCACCTTGTCCTTGGCCGGGGCGAGCTTGGCCTTCAGCGAATCCATGAGACCCATGGAGCACCTTCCCTCCGCGGACCCGTGGGGTCCGTGTTCCGTGTAGTGCCTTCCGCGTCCTGCTTCTTCGTCCTGCTTCTTCCGGCGAAAGATTACAGAAACGCTCATACCCACCCACAGAGTACTCGGGCGGAAGGGGCGCCGCGGTGCTCGGCGGCCGGGATCCCGGGCGATCCACGGCCGGAGCCCCGCCCGGGCCGGGAGGTTTGCGAGACTGGGACGGTGAGAAGCGCAGCTCCCGCCCCGCGGGTCATCGCCGTCGTCGGCCCCACGGCAGCCGGAAAGTCCGATCTGGGTGTATTCCTGGCCCAGCAGCTCGGCGGCGAGGTCGTCAACGCCGACTCGATGCAGCTCTACCGGGGGATGGACATCGGCACCGCCAAGCTGACGCCGGAGGAGCGCGGCGGCATCCCGCACCACCTCCTCGACATCTGGGACGTGACCGAGGCCGCCAGCGTCGCCGAGTACCAGCGCCTCGCGCGAGCCGAGATCGACCGGCTGCTCGCCGCCGACCGCACCCCGGTCCTCGTCGGCGGTTCCGGGCTGTACGTACGGGGGGCCGTCGACGCCCTCGAGTTCCCCGGCACCGATCCCGCCGTCCGGGCCCGCCTGGAGGCCGAGCTGGAGGAGCGCGGCTCCGGCGTCCTGCACGTCCGGCTCGCCGCGGCGGACCCCGAGGCGGCCCGCGCGATCCTGCCCAGCAACGGGCGCCGCATCGTCCGGGCCCTGGAGGTGATCGAGATCACCGGCAAGCCCTTCACCGCCAACCTGCCGGGCCCCGACTCCGTCTACGACACCGTCCAGATCGGCGTCGACGTGGCCCGCCCCGAGCTCGACGAGCGGATCGCCACGCGCGTGGACCGCATGTGGGAGGCCGGTCTGGTCGACGAGGTGCGGGCCCTGGAGGCGCGGGGGCTGCGCGAGGGGCGCACGGCGGCCCGCGCCCTGGGCTACCAGCAGGTCCTCGCGGCGCTCGCGGGGGAGTGCACCGAGGACGAGGCGCGCGCGGAGACCGTGCGGGCCACGAAGCGCTTCGCGCGCCGCCAGGACTCGTGGTTCCGCCGCGACCCGCGGGTGCACTGGCTCAGCGGAGCCGCCGATCACCGCGGGGAACTCCCGCGGGAGGCGCTGTCGTTGGTCGAACGAGCGGTTACAGCCTGATCACGTGATGGCATCGGGACGCACTGCCCGTCATTTCGGCGGTCATGAGCGTGCCATCATCGAGCATCGATCGACCAAGTGGAGTCCGAGTGGGGAGGGCGCGTGGCGATGGAGGCCGGCCCTCGCGACAGAGAACAGCACGAGGCGGCCCTGGGTGACCCGACGGCGGATCCGTCGGGCGACATGCCGGGCCATCCGACGGACGACGCTCCCGTCGGGACCCCGGGGCTGACCCCGGACGGGCCCGACGACGCCGTGGGCACCGCCGTCGAGGTCGACGCCGACGAGGTCGAGGTCGAGCTGCGCCCCCAGCGCAGGCTGCGGATCTGGCAGCTCGCCCCCATCGTCGGCCTGGCCGCCGTCGGCTCGCTGATGTTCGCCTTCCCGCTCGCCTTCGGTTCGGGCGACGGCGGCGCCGTCGTCGCCATGCTCGGACTGCTGATCAGCTCCTGCGCGGCGGGCTGGGGCATGATGGCCGCCCGCAAGGTCGGCTACACCTGGCCGGGGCTTCCGCAGCGCGGCTCGGGCGAGCGCCCGGACTGGCGCGTCCTCGCCCTGTACGTGTCGACGATCGCGGCCCTGGTCGCCCTCGCGGTCTGGCGCGTGGCCCGCCTCCGCTGAATCCGCAGCGGACCCGCACGGAACGGGGCCTCTCTCGTACGAGCCCGCCCGAGACGGGATCTCTCTCGTACGAGCCCGCACGGAACGGGGCCTCGTCCCGCGGCAGCCCGCCCCGACGCGCCCCCTTCACAACACGCCCCCGTCCCCTCCGCACAACACGCCCCCGTCTCCTCCGCACAACACGCCCCCGTCTCCTCCGCGCCCCGGCCCGGTCCCCTGCGGGAGCGGGCCCGGGGCGGGCGAGCCCGGGCGCGCCGCTGCCCGGAGGGCCGGTCCGTGGACGGGGCCGTCGGGTGGTGGGCCCGACCCGTACAGTTGATCGCGTGACCAGCACGCAGACCTCGCCGATCCCCTTCCTCAAGGGCCACGGCACCGAGAACGACTTCGTGATCGTCCCCGACGCGGAGAACGCCGTCGACCTTCCCCCCGCCGTCGTGGCGCGCCTCTGCGACCGGCGGGCCGGCATCGGGGGCGACGGGCTGCTGCACGTCGTGCGCAGCGCCGCCCACCCCGACGCCCGCCACCTGGCCGACGAGGCCGAGTGGTTCATGGACTACCGCAACGCCGACGGCTCCGTCGCCGAGATGTGCGGGAACGGCGTCCGGGTCTTCGCCCGCTACCTGGAGCACGCGGGGCACGTCACCGCGGGCGAGGTCGCGGTCGCCACCCGCGGCGGCGTCAAGCACGTCCACCTGGACAAGGACGGCTCCGTCACCGTCGCCATGGGCCGCGCCGTGCTCCCCGAGGCCGGGGTCACCGTCACCGTCGACGGCCGCAGCTGGCCCGCCCGCAACGTGAACATGGGCAACCCGCACGCGGTCGCCTTCGTCGAGGACCTCGCCCACGCCGGGACGCTGTACGACGAGCCGCCGTACGAGCCCGCCGCGGTCTACCCGGACGGGGTGAACATCGAGTTCGTCGCCGACCGCGGCCCCCGCCACGTCGCCATGCGGGTCCACGAGCGCGGCGCCTCCGAGACCCGCTCCTGCGGCACCGGCGCCTGCGCCGTCGCCGTCGCCACCGCCCGCCGGGACGGCGTCGACCCCGCCGAGAGCGGCACCCCCGTCACGTACACCGTCGACGTGCTCGGCGGAACCCTCCTCATCACCGAGCATCCCGACGGCCGGATCGACATGACGGGACCCGCCGTGATCGTCGCCGAGGGCACCATCGATCCGGAGTGGCTCGGCTCGGCGACGTGATCGCGCGCTACGGAATCGAAACTGTCAACGACTGATTTATCGCTCGAATGGGTGATCCGTTTCACGCTGGGCGAGAGCGTGACTGCGCCACGTGGTGGGGTCGGTAGCATCAAGCACCGGCCCCCCGGGCACGCCTGGCCCGCCCACCGCCGGTCGATGTTGCCGGAGGTGCCCCATGAGCGCAGAGGCCACCAACCCCGAGGCCGCCCCCACCGACGTGACCGTCCGCAGACGCGGACGGGCCCGGATCGACCTGCGCCGCCTCGGCCGCGCCGCCCTGCTGAACGCCACCGCGGGCCCGGCGCCCCGCGACCGGCTGCCCGACGCCATCGGCCATGTGGCGGAGGCGCACCGGGCCCACCACCCCGAGGCCGACCCGACGGTGCTCGGCCGGGCGTACGCCCTCGCCGAGTCCTCGCACCGCGGCCAGTTCCGCAAGAGCGGCGAGCCGTACATCACCCACCCGCTCGCGGTCACCCTCATCCTCGCCGAACTCGGCGCCGAGACCACCACCCTGACCGCCTCCCTCCTCCACGACACCGTCGAGGACACCGAGGTGACGCTTGATCAGGTGCGGCGCGAGTTCGGCGACGAGGTCGCCTACCTCGTCGACGGCGTCACCAAGGTCGAGAAGATCGACTACGGCGCCGCCGCCGAACCCGAGACCTTCCGCAAGATGCTCGTCGCCACCGGCAGCGACGTCCGGGTCATGTCGATCAAGCTCGCCGACCGCCTCCACAACATGCGCACCCTCGGCGTGATGCGCCCCGAGAAACAGGCCAGGATCGCCAAGGTCACCCGGGACGTCCTCATCCCGCTCGCCGAGCGGCTCGGCGTCCAGGCCCTCAAGACCGAGCTGGAGGACCTGGTCTTCGCGATCCTCCACCCCGAGGAGTACGAGACCACCCGCGCGCTCGTCGCGGACAACCCCGGCGCCGCCGACGCGCTCGGCGCCGTCGCCGAGCAGGTCACCGCCGTCCTGCGCGAGGCGGGCATCGGCGCCGAGGTCCTCGTCCGCCCCCGGCACTTCGTCTCCGTCCACCGCGTCCGCCTCAAGCGCGGCGAGCTGCGCGGCTGCGACTTCGGACGGCTCCTCGTCCTCGTCGCCGAGGACGCCGACTGCTACGGGGTCCTCGGCGAGCTCCACACCTGTTTCACCCCGGTGATCTCCGAGTTCAAGGACTTCATCGCCGCCCCCAAGTTCAACCTCTACCAGTCGCTGCACACCGCGATCGCGGCCCCCGACGGCGCCGTCGCCGAGGTCCTCATCCGGACCCACCGGATGCACAAGGTCGCCGAGGCCGGAGTCGTCGCCCTCGGCAACCCCCACGTGGGCCAGGAGCCGGACAGCTCCCTCCAGGGACCGGAGGACGGCGAGCGCGTCGACCCCACCCGCCCCGGCTGGCTCTCCCGCCTCCTCGACTGGCAGCAGTCCGCCCCCGACCCCGACACCTTCTGGACCTCGCTCCGCGCCGACCTCGCCGAGGACGACGAGATCACCGTCTTCCACGCCGACGGCAGCGCCCCCGGCACGATCAGCCTGCCCGCCGGCGCCAGCTGCGTCGACGCCGCCTACGCGCAGCACGGCGAGGCCGCCCACGCCTGCCTCGGCGCCCGCGTCAACGGCCGCCTCGCCCCGCTGAGCACCGTCCTCGGCGACGGCGACACCGTCCAGCTGCTGCTCGCCCAGGACGCCGTCTCCGGACCGTCCCCCGAGTGGCTCGACCACGCCCGCACCCCCGCCGCCCGGATCGCGATCACCGGCTGGCTCCGGGACCACCCCGAGAGCGCCGCGCCCCCCGCCCCCACCGACCCCCGCCCGCAGGTCAGCGTCCCCGCCGACCGCCGCTCCGGCGCCGAGCTCCACGCCGACCTCGACGGCGAGCCGCCCGCCGCCGTCCGCCCCGCGGGCTGCTGCACCCCCGTACCGCCCGACGAGATCACCGGCTTCCGGGTGCGCGGCGGATCGGTCACCGTGCACCGCGCCCGCTGCTCGGCCGTCGACACCATGCGAGGCCTCGGCCGTGAGCCCGTCACCGTCCGCTGGGGCGACACCGCCCAGGGCAGGGTCACCCTCGTCGCCGAGTCCTTCGGACGGCCCGGACTGCTCGCCGACCTCACCGAGGCCATCGCCGCCTGCGGCGCCGCCGTCGTCTCGGCGAACGTCGAGCCGCCCACCGAGCAGCGGGTCCGCCACACGTACACCCTCCAGCTCCCCGACGCGGCCGGCCTCGCCGCCCTCATGAAGGCCATGCGGGACGTCCCCGGCGTGTACGACGTCAGCCGCGCCCGCCACTCGCGCGGGCTGGGCTGACACGCCGCTCCGGGGGGCGGTCGGCATGGGTGGGGGCTGGGCGGTGTCGTTCCCGGGGGCGGTCGGCGTGAGCGAGGGCAGGCCGGCGTCGTTCCCGGAGCCGGTCGGCGTCGGGGGCGCTTCTCGCGCGGCCCGTGCCCGCCGCGGCCAGGCCGGCGACGCTCCTTCGGGTGACCGCCACTCGCGGGCCCGGCCGACGACCCCCTTCGGGTGGCCGGCGCGCGCGCCGCCCCGGTGTGCGGCGGCGCTCCTGGTAGCCGTAGGGCCATTCCTCCGGAAAGGCCCTGGTCCATGCCGCTCGTCCGAACGTCCCCGCCCCGCGCGCGGTGGCTCCGCTCCGCCGTCCTCGTCGCCGCCTCGGCCGGACTCGTCGCCGCCGCGCTGCCCGCCCCCGCGCCGCTCGGCATCGGGGACCCGCTCTTCCCGCAGCTCGGCAACCCCGGCTACGACGTCCTCGCCTACACGCTCGACGTCACCTACCCGGGGGTGAACACGAAGCCCCTCGCCGCCGTCACCCGGATCGACGCCCGCGCCACCGCGGACCTGGAGCGGCTCAACCTCGACTTCACCCACGGCACGGTCTCCGCCGTCACCGTCGACGGCCTGCCCGCCGAGTACGCCACCAGCGGCGAGGACCTGGTCGTCACCCCTGTCGCCCCGATCGACGCGGGCGAGGAGGTCGAGATCACCGTCACCCACACCAGCGACCCCACCGGTCCCGCCTCCACCGGCGGCTGGGTCCGTACCGGCGACGGCCTCGCCATGGCCAACCAGGCCGACGCCGCCCACCGGGTCTTCCCCTCCAACGACCACCCCTCGGACAAGGCCTGGTTCACCTTCCGGGTCACCGCCCCCAGCGAGCTCACCGTCGTCGCCAACGGGCTCCCCGCGGGCCGCGTCGACCACGGCGCCACCACCACCTGGACGTACCGCACCCGGCACCCCATGGCCACGGAGCTCGCCCAGATCTCCATCGGCCGCTCCACCGTCGTCCACCGCGAGGGCCCCCACGGGCTGCCCGTGCGGGACGTGGTGGCCACCGCAGACCGGCAGCTCATGGAGCCCTGGCTGCGCCGCACCCCCGGTCACCTGGAGTGGATGGAGCGGCAGGTCGGCCCGTACCCCTTCGAGACGTACGGCGTGCTCGTCGCCGACGCGGACACCGGCTTCGAGCTGGAGACCCAGACCCTCTCGCTCTTCGAGCGCGGCATCTTCACCCAGCCCGCCTACCCCGAGTGGTACGTCGACGCCGTCATGGTCCACGAGCTCGCGCACCAGTGGTTCGGCGACAGCGTCTCGCCCCGCGCCTGGTCCGACCTGTGGCTCAACGAGGGACACGCCAGCTGGTACGAGGCGCTGTACGCCGAGGAGACCGCCGGAAAGTCCCTGGAGCAGCGCATGAAGGCCGCCTACGGCGCCTCCGACGGCTGGCGCGCCGCCGGCGGCCCGCCGGCCGCCCCGGAGCCCCCCTCGCCCGGCCACAAGATCAGCCTCTTCCGGCCCGTCGTCTACGACGGCAGCGCCCTCGTCCTCTACGCGCTCCGCCAGACGATCGGCACCGAGGCCTTCCGGACCGTGGAGCGCCGCTGGGTCGCCGAGCACCGGGACGGCACCGCCACCACCGCCGACTTCGTCGCGCTGGCCGGCGAGGTCGCGGGCCGGGACCTCACCGGCTTCTTCCACGGCTGGCTGTACGAGGCGAAGACCCCCGCGATGCCCGGCCACCCGGACTGGCGCAGCCGCCCCGCCGAGACCGCGAGGACCGCACCGAAATCCAGGTGAGGGCCGCGACGAAACCCGGGCGAGGACCGCGACGAAACCCGGGTGAGGGCCGCTGCGAAACCCGGGTGACGGGCCCGGCGGGGCCGTGACACCATCTTCAGGTCGGCGACGCGGCCGGATCCTCCGGCCAACGCGTCCGGGCCCGGGAATCTTCCGGCGCCCGCAGGCGTTGTGACCGGCACAGACACACATCTCCTCATCGACGTAAGGACCCAATGACCTCCTCTTCTTCCCCTTCCCAGGACAAGCAGAGCTTCGCGGAGACGAGCCGTACCGAGAGCCTTCGGGCCGATGCCCTGATGGAAGAGGACGTCGCCTGGAGCCACGAGATCGACGGAGAGCGGGACGGCGACCAGTTCGACCGCTCCGAGCGCGCGGCGCTGCGCCGTGTCGCGGGCCTCTCCACCGAGCTCGAGGACGTCACCGAGGTCGAGTACCGCCAGCTGCGCCTGGAGCGCGTCGTGCTGGTCGGTGTCTGGACCTCCGGGACGGTGCAGGACGCGGAGAACTCCCTCGCGGAGCTCGCGGCCCTCGCCGAGACGGCGGGCGCCCTCGTGCTCGACGGCGTGATCCAGCGCCGCGACAAGCCGGACCCTGCCACCTTCATCGGCTCGGGCAAGGCGCGCGAACTGCGCGACATCGTGCTCGAGACCGGTGCCGACACCGTCGTCTGCGACGGCGAGCTCAGCCCCGGCCAGCTCATCGCCCTCGAAGACGTCGTCAAGGTGAAGGTGGTCGACCGGACCGCCCTCATCCTCGACATCTTCGCCCAGCACGCCAAGTCCCGAGAGGGCAAGGCGCAGGTCGCGCTCGCGCAGATGCAGTACATGCTGCCGCGACTGCGAGGCTGGGGTCAGTCGCTCTCCCGTCAGATGGGTGGCGGCGGCGGTGGCGGCATGGCCACCCGTGGTCCCGGTGAGACCAAGATCGAGACCGACCGGCGCCGCATCCGCGAGAAGATGGCGAAGATGCGCCGGGAGATCGCGGAGATGAAGACCGGCCGCGACATCAAGCGGCAGGAGCGCCGCCGGAACAAGGTGCCGTCGGTCGCCATCGCCGGATACACCAACGCCGGCAAGTCCTCCCTGCTCAACCGGCTCACCGGCGCGGGCGTCCTCGTGGAGAACGCCCTGTTCGCCACCCTCGACCCGACGGTCCGCCGGGCCGAGACGCCCACCGGCCGGGTCTACACCCTGGCCGACACTGTCGGCTTCGTCCGGCACCTGCCGCACCACCTGGTCGAGGCGTTCCGCTCCACCATGGAGGAGGTCGGCGAGTCCGACCTCATCCTGCACGTGGTGGACGGCTCGCACCCCGCCCCGGAGGAGCAGCTGGCCGCCGTGCGCGAGGTCTTCCGCGACGTCGGCGCGGTGAACGTGCCGGAGATCGTCGTCGTCAACAAGGCCGACGCGGCGGACCCGCTGGTCCTCCAGCGCCTGCTGCGGATGGAGAAGCACTCCATCGTGGTCTCGGCCCGTTCGGGCCAGGGCATCGACGAGCTGCTCGCGCTCATCGACTCCGAGCTGCCGCGCCCGGAGGTCGAGCTGGAGGTCCTCGTGCCGTACACCCAGGGCGGGCTCGTCTCGCGGGTGCACGCCGAGGGCGAGGTGGAGTCCGAGGAGCACACCCCGGAGGGCACCCTGCTCAAGGCACGCGTGCACGAGGAACTGGCGGCGCTCCTCGCGCCGTACGTCCCCGCCGCGCACTGACGAAGCACGAAGGCGCCGTCCCTCCCGAACGGGAGGGACGGCGCCTTCCGCTGTTCCGCCGCTCCGGGCGTGTCAGCGCGCGAACTTCTTGCTGACTGTCTCGTGGACGGCCTTGGCGTTGCTGCCCAGCTGCGGTCCGGCGAGCCAGCCGTTGCCGCCGGCCGGGCCGATCGAGGTGTTCGACACGAGCGCCGTCTTGCCGTTCGGCAGCACGCGGAACCAGCCGCCGCCCGAGGAACCACCGGTCATCGTGCACCCGATCCGGTACATCGTCGGCGTGGCCGGGGCCGTGGTGAGGCGCGTCGGCCGGTCGAGGCACTTGTGCATGATCATGCCGTTGTACGGCGGCGCCGCCGGGTAGCCCCAGGCGCCCATCGTGCCGGACTGCGCGGCCGTCGGCGCGGAGAAGTCGACCGGCAGGGCGTTGCCGACGGTCTCCTCCAGGGACTTCGAGCCGCGCTCGGGCTGCACGTGCAGCACGGCGTAGTCGTACGGCCAGGCCTGGTTGGTGCCGCCCGCGTTGATCCACTCGCCCGAGGTCACGGCCCAGTCGGCCCAGAACTGACCGTACGGGTACACCTCGTGCGGCTGCGCGTTCTGCAGCGCGGCGGGGGACTTGCCCAGGTCGTTGAAGGCCGGGACGAAGGCGATGTTGCGGTACCAGCCGCCCTTCTTGCCCGCGTGGACGCAGTGGCCGGCCGTCCAGACCAGGTTCGACTTCCCGGGGCGGCGCGGGTCCTTCACGATGGTGCCGGAGCAGACCATGTGGCCCTCGGGCGCGTCGAAGAAGATCTTGCCGACCGGGGCCGCGTAGTTGTGGTACGGCGTCTTCTCGCGCTGCGCCTTGACCGGCCGGGGCGTCGGGTCGGTGCCGCCGACGCCGGCCTGCGCGGTGATCGTCTGGTCCGGGCTCTTCGCCGACTGCATGCGCGGCGTGTCCCAGAGGCCCTCGATCACCGGGTTGACGAAGTCCTCGGCCTCACGGAGCCAGGTGTCCTTGTCCCAGTTCTTCCACTCGCCCTGCTTCCACTTGTCCAGGTCGACGCCGTGCTTCTTGAGCTTGTCGGCGAGGTCCTTGGTGAGGTCGGCGCCGGCGTCGCCGCCGTCGGCGGCGGGTGCGGAGCTGCTCGCCCCGGCGGTCGGCTTGCCGTCGGCCGGGGTCTCGGTGGGGCCGCAGGCCGTGGCGGTCAGCGTGAGCGCGGTGACCAGACCGAGGGCGGCGGGTAGGAGTCGTACGGAACGCATGAATGTATTCCCCGTTGGTATTGCCATGGACGTGTCATGAGCGGTGCACAGTATGCCGGTCGGACCGGACACGGGTGGAGGCGGGACCCCGTGGTCCCGCCTCCGTGCCGCCGCGCCTACTGGCCGGCGTACTTCTTGCTGACCTCGTCGAAGACGGCCTTGGCCTCGGGACCGAAGCGCGGACCCGCGAGCCAACCGGCCGACGACGGGCCGATCGAGGTGTTCGACACCAGCGTCGGCTTGCCGTCGTGTCCCTGGGCGACCCAGCCGCCGCCGGACGAACCACCGGTCATCGAGCAGCCGATCCGGTACATCGTCGGCTGCTCGGCCTTCAGGGACAGCCGGCCCGGCTTGTCCTGGCACTGGAACATCTTCTGGCCGTCGAACGGCGGCGCCGCCGGGTAACCGGTCGCCGTCATGCTCGCGATCTTCGGCACGGCGGGGGCGTTGAACTCCACCGGGAGCGCCGAACCGACCGTCTCCTCCAGCGACTTGCCCGAGGAACCCTTCTCCGGCGTCACCTTGATGACCGCGAAGTCGTAGGGAGCACCGGCACCGCCGGTGGACGCGCCCTCGGCGATCCACTGGTCGGAGGTCTTGACCCAGTCCGCCCACCACACGCCGTACGGGGCGATCTGCTGCCGCGTCGCCTTCTCCAGCGCCGAGGTCTCCATCGCCGAGTCGTTGTACGAGGGCACGAAGGCGATGTTGCGGTACCAGCCGCCCTGCTTGCCCTTGTGCACGCAGTGCCCGGCCGTCCAGACCAGGTTGGACTTGCCCGGGTGCGCGGGGTCCTTCACGACCGTGGCCGAGCAGACCATCGAGCCCTCGGGGCCGTCGAAGAAGACCTTGCCGGACTCGGGTGCGTTGTCGTGGTACTTCGCCGCCACGGCCTTCGCCCGCACCGGCGCCGGCGTCGGATCGGTGACGCCCTTGTCACCCGAGATGTCCTCCTCCTCGACCGGCTTGTCGGGACGCTCGGCCTCGCGCATCCGGTCCGGGTTCCAGAGGTCCTCGATGATCGGGTTGACGAAGTCCTTGGCCTCACGCAGCCACTTGTCGCGGTCCCAGTTCTTCCACTCGCCGTTCCGCCACTTGTCGAGGTCGATCCCGTGTTCCTTCAGGCGGTCCTTCAGGTCCTCCGGAATCTTGATCTTGTCCGGGTTCAGGCTCACGGGCGCGACGGGCTTGTCTCCCGCGTTCTCCTCGCTCGGACCGCAGGCCGTGACGGTGAGCGTCAGCGCCGCGACGGCGGAAGCCGCCATCAGCAGCGGACGAATCGATCGCATCTGGTGATCCCCCTGGGACTACGTCAACGTGTGCAATGTGTGCGTGGGCGAACGGCGGCCGGGTCCTCGCGGACACGACCGACGGCCCCCACTATGCCGGTGCCGGAGGGGACGGTACGCGCCCCACCGGCGGTTCCGGGCACCGCTCAGCCGTTGCCGTGCCGTGATCCGGGACACGCCAAGTTCCTCCCCTCCGGCCCGTGATCCCCGGCAGTTCCCGTCGTTGGTACGGACGGGGGACACAACGGCGGCGTTCGGGACGGCCTTTGCTGCGGCTCCGCGACGCCCCGATGTGCAACGCAACTGTTACAGCGGGAGGACACCGAGCCGTGGCCGTGACCGAACCAGCTCCGGCCGTCGCACCGGCCGCGCGCACGCAGAGCCGGCCGACGGACCGACCGACGAACCAAGGGGGCGAGTACGAGGGCATCCTGCGCCGCCAGTCCCAGCGCGAGTCCGCCGCCCGCACCTACGCCCGCTCCCTGCCGATCGTCCCCGTGCGGGCCCGGGGGCTGACCATCGAGGGCGCCGACGGCCGCCGCTACCTCGACTGCCTGTCCGGCGCCGGGACACTCGCCCTCGGGCACAACCACCCCGTGGTCCTGGAGGCCATCAGGAAGGTCCTCGACTCGGGCGCGCCCCTCCACGTCCTCGACCTCGCCACCCCCGTCAAGGACGCCTTCACCTCCGAGCTGTTCGCCACCCTCCCCGGCACGCTCGCCGACGACGCCCGCATCCAGTTCTGCGGCCCCGCCGGCACGGACGCGGTCGAGGCCGCCCTGAAACTCGTCCGGACCGCCACCGGCCGGAGCGGGCTCCTCGCCTTCACCGGCGCCTATCACGGCATGACGGCCGGAGCCCTCGACGCCTCCGGCGGAGCGTCCGAGGTCCGCGTGACCCGACTGCCCTACCCGCAGCGGTACCGCTGTCCCTTCGGCGTCGGCGGCGAGCGCGGCGCCGAACTCGCCGCCCACTGGACCGAGAACCTCCTCGACGACCCCAAGAGCGGCGTCACCACCCCCGCCGGAATGATCGTCGAGGCCGTCCAGGGCGAGGGCGGGGTCATCCCCGCCCCCGACGACTGGATGCGCCGGATGCGCCGGATCACCGCCGACCGCTCCATCCCCCTGGTCGTCGACGAGGTCCAGACCGGCGTCGGCCGCACCGGTGCCTTCTGGGCCGTCGAGCACAGCGGCGTCGTGCCCGACGTGATGGTCCTCTCCAAGGCCATCGGCGGCTCCCTTCCACTCGCGGTCATCGTCTACCGGTCGGAACTCGACGCCTGGGAACCGGGCGCCCACGCCGGCACCTTCCGCGGCAACCAACTCGCCATGGCCGCCGGCACGGCCACCCTCGCGTACGTCCGCGAGAACAAGCTCGCCGAACGGGCCGGCATCCTCGGCGCCCGGATGCTCGGCCGGCTCCAGGGCCTCGCCTCCGCCCACCCCTGCGTCGGCGAGGTCCGCGGCCGGGGCCTGATGATCGGCGTCGAACTCGTCGATCCCGGCGCGGCCGGACCGGACGACTCCGTCCCGCCCCCCGCCCCCACGCTGGCCCTCGCCGTCCAGCAGGAGTGCCTCGCCCGGGGCCTCATCGTCGAACTCGGCGGCCGTCACTCCGCCGTGGTCCGGCTCCTGCCCCCGCTCACCCTCACCGACGAGCAGGCCACCGCCGTCCTGGACCGCTTCGCCGACGCCCTGGCCGCGGCCGAACGGGCCCACACCCCCCACCCGCCCGCCTCCCGTCGGGTCACGACCTCCCGGCACGCCTCCGGCCCGTCCCACTGACCCGGACCGTCCCGGCCCCCACCCCCAAGGAAACCCCCGTGAACGCCACCCCCACCTCCCCGACCCCCACCACCGACCACCCCCTGGAAACGCCCCACCCCACAGACGCCCCCCGCTACACAGACGCCCCCCGCCCCGAGGCCCGCCATGCGGAGGCCTCCTGCCCCGAGGCCCGCCATGCGGACGCCCCCCGCCCTGAGGCCCGCCATGCGGAGGCCTTCCCCGGCCACGGGAGCGTCCCCCGCTCGGAGACCATCCGTCCCGAGGCCCCCCGTCCCGAGGCCCCCCGCCGCCCTGAGGCCCCCCGTCCCGAGGCCTCCCACGCGGCGTCCCTTTCCATGGAGGCCCTCTCCTCCGCGGCCCTCCACGTCGAGCGCCGGAGCGTCCAGGGGCAGGAGGCCGGGCCGGATCAGCTCGGCTCCGACGAGCCCACCGTCCCGCGCCAGCACACCGGACCGTACGAACCCCGGCCCCTTCGCCCGGCCGGTGCCCCCGACCCGCTGGACGACCCCGACCCGCGGCGCGCCGCCGACGCCGCCGCCGTCGAGAACCTCCTCCGCTGCTGGGTCCGGGAGAAGAACCTGCCGGCCCCCGGGGCCACCACCCTGCGCATCCCCCTCGACGCCAGCGGTACCGCCCTCCTCGTCCCCGTCCGCTACTGGTCGCCCACCGGCTGGCACCGCTTCGGCACCCCCGCCCTCGAAGGACTCCCGGCCACGGCGCTGGCCGCCGACGCCGTCACGGTGGCCGTCCTGCTCAGCCGGGAGACGGGCCGCTCCGAGGGCACCGATCTCGTCGGCCGCGTCGCCGACTCCGCCCGACGCACCGCCGACTTCCTCACCGAGCGCCGCCGCAGGCCCGAACCGCACCCGGACGCAGACCTCTTCCTCGCCGCCGAACAGTCCCTGCTGCTCGGCCACCCGCTCCACCCCACCCCCAAGAGCCGCGAAGGACTCTCCGAGGCCGAGGGGCGGCTCTACTCACCCGAACTGCACGGTTCCTTCCCCCTCCACTGGTTCGCCGTCGACCGCACCGTCCTCGCCGCCGACTCCGCCTGGACCGAACAGGGCCGGCCCGTCACCGCCGAACAGCTCGCCTCCGGACTCGCCGAAGGGCTCGCCCTCCCCGCCGGCACCACCCCCCTGCCCCTGCACCCCTGGCAGGCCCGTGAACTCCTGCACCGTTCCGACGTCCGCGCCCTCCTGGACGCGGGCCTCCTCCACGACCTGGGCCCCCACGGCACCCCCTGGCACCCCACCTCCTCCGTCCGCACCGTGCACCGCCCCGGCGCCCGGGCCATGCTCAAGCTCTCCCTCGGCCTGCGCATCACCAACTCCCGCCGCGAGAACCTCCGCAAGGAACTCCACCGCGGCGTCGAGGTCCACCGGCTGCTCCGCACCGGCCTCGTCGACGAGTGGCAGGCCGCCCACCCGGGCTTCGACATCGTCCGCGACCCCGCCTGGCTCGCCGTCGACGCCCCGGACGGCACCCCCGTCCCCGGACTCGACGTCATGATCCGCCACAACCCCTTCGGTCCCGGCGACGACGCCGTCTGCATCGCCTCCCTCACCGCCCCCCGGCCCTGGCCCGGAACCACCACCATGCGCTCCCGGCTCGCCGACGTCATCGGACGGCTCTCCGCCCGCACCGGCCGCCCCACGACCGCCGTCGCCGCCGAGTGGTTCCTCCGCTACCTCGACCAGGTCGTCCGCCCCGTCCTCTGGCTCGACGGCCACGCCGGCATCGCCCTGGAGGCCCACCAGCAGAACACCCTGGTGCTCCTGGACCCGAACGGCTGGCCGATCGGCGGCCGCTACCGCGACAACCAGGGCTACTACTTCCGCGAGTCCCACCGGGGCGAGTTGGAAAGCCGCCTCCCCGGCATCGGCGCCGACAGCGACACCTTCGTCTCCGACCAGGTCACCGACGAGCGCTTCGCCTACTACCTCGGCATCAACAACGTCCTCGGTCTCATCGGCGCGTTCGGCGCCCAGCACCTCGCCGACGAACGCGTCCTGCTCGCCGCCTTCCGCAGCTTCCTCACCTCCTCCACCGGGCTCGGCTCCCCCCTTCCCCACCGGCTCCTGGAAGCCGCGACCCTGCGCAGCAAGGCCAACCTCCTCACCCGCCTGCACGGCCTGGACGAGCTCGTCGGACCCGTCGACACCCAGTCCGTCTACGTCACCGTCACCAACCCCCTCCGTACCTGAACCCGCGCCGTACCCGAACCGGTGCCGGCGCCGTCCCACACACGCCCGCCCCGACCGCACCGCCGAGAGGAGAGCGACACCGTGTCACCCACCCGCCCACCGGTCGACCCGCCGGGGGAGGACACCCTGGACCTCAGGGTCGACGACCTCGTCGCCCTCCTCGACGGCGACCTGCTCGACTCCGTCGCCGCCTGGGAGCCCGCCGACACCCCCGTCGGCTCCTTCCGGCTCGTACCCGTGCGGCTCGAACGGGACCTGCCCCTGCTCGCCCGGTGGATGAACGACCCCGCCGTCGCCGCCTTCTGGGAGCTCGCTGGCCCCGACACCGTCACCGCCGAACACGTCCGTGCCCAACTCGAGGGCGACGGCCGGAGCGTCCCCTGCCTCGGCGTCCTCGACGGCACGCCCATGAGCTACTTCGAGATCTACCGTGCCGACCTCGATCCGCTCGCCCGTCACTACCCGGCGCTTCCCCACGACACGGGGGTCCATCTGCTGATCGGAGGCGTCACCGACCGGGGCCGTGGCGTCGGCACCACGCTGCTGCGCGCCGTCGCCGATCTGGTGCTCGACCACCGTCCCCGCTGCACCCGCGTCCTCGCCGAACCCGACATCCGCAACACCCCCTCCGTCTCCGCCTTCCTCAGCGGCGGCTTCCGCTACGCGGCGGAAGTCGACCTTCCCGACAAAACGGCCGCGCTCATGATCCGTGACCGGGCCCTCCGTCACGTTCTGTGAACAGCCCTTTCCATGAACCGTCCCTCTCTCATACGCGCCGCCCGCCCACAGCGGCGCCCATCCCGAGGAGTCCTCGTGTCGACACCCCCTGCACCTCACGACTCCGCACCATCCGCCCCGGCCGCCCCGGCTCCCACGAAGAGCCCCGTCCCGGTGCCCGAACTGCTCGCACCCCCCGAGCTGAACGCCGCAGCCTGGACGCGGGCGTCCTCCCGTCTCCTCGCCAAGGCCCTCTCCGAGTTCGCCTACGAGGAGATCGTCCGACCCGCCCCCACCGGCGACGGCGAGCCCGACCGTCACGTGCTACGGCTCGACGACGGCACCACCCTCGCCTTCCATGCCCGCCGAGGCGCCTACGGCAGCTGGCGCGTCACCGCCGACTCGATCACCCACGAGGGCCGGCCCCTCACCGACCCCTTCGACTTCCTGGTCCGCGCCCGTCACCTCCTCCGACTCGACGGCGCCACCCTCGGCCACCTGATCCGCGAACTCTCCGCCACCCTCGCCGCCGACGCCCGCCTCGACCACACGGCCCTCACCGCCGACCGGCTCGCCGAGCTGTCCTACGCGGAGCTCGAAGGCCATCAGACGGGCCATCCCTGGCTTGTCCTCAACAAGGGACGCGTCGGCTTCTCCGCCACCGACGCCGCCCACTGGGCGCCCGAGGCGCGCCGCGCGACCCGGCTGCCGTGGATCGCCGTCAGCAACCACCTCGCCGCCTACCGCGGCGTGGCGGGCCTGGAGACCCCCGACCGCCTCTACGCCCGGGAGCTCGACCCCGACGTCCACGAGGCCTTCCGGGCCGCCCTGACCGCCCGCGGCCACGAGCCCGACGAATACCTCCTGCTGCCCGTCCACCCCTGGCAGTGGGACGAGGTCCTGCTCCCGCTCTACGCCCCGGCCATCGCCGCCGGGACCGTCGTCCCGCTCCCCGCCGACGGTGACCTCCGGCTGCCGCAGCAGTCCGTCCGCACCTTCCTCAACACCAGCCGCCCCGACCGGCACACCGTCAAGCTGCCCCTGTCGGTGCTCAACACCCTCGTCTGGCGCGGACTGCCCACCGAGCGGACCCTCGCCGCGCCCGCCGTGACCGCCTGGGTCCACGGCCTGCGCGAAGCCGATCCGTTCCTGCGGGACGAGTGCGGAGTGATCCTCCTCGGCGAGGTCGCCTCCGTCACGGTCGAGCACCCCCTGTACGACCGGCTTCCCGAAGTCCCGTACCAGTACAAGGAACTGCTCGGCGCGATCTGGCGAGAGCCGCTGAGGCTCCCCCCGGGCGAGCGGGCCCGCACCCTCGCCTCGCTCCTCCACACCGACCCGGAAGGCCGGGCGTTCACCGCCGAGCTCGTCGAACGCTCGGGGCTCGCCCCCGCGACCTGGCTCCAGCACCTCTTCACCGCTCTGCTCCCCCCGCTGCTGCATTTCCTCTACCGGTACGGCACGGTCTTCTCGCCCCACGGCGAGAACGCCATCGTGGTGTTCGACGGCGACGACGTCCCGGTCCGACTGGCGATCAAGGATTTCGTCGACGATGTGAACATCAGTGCCCACCCGCTCCCCGAACACGCCACCCTCCCGGATGATGTCCGCGGCGTCCTGTTGACGGAGGAGCCCGGATTCCTGACCCAGTTCATCCATTCGGGGCTCTTCGTCGGCGTCTTCCGCTACCTGGCGCCGCTCTGCGAGGAGCAACTCGGCGTGCCCGAGGAGGAATTCTGGGGCCTCGTCCGAGCCGAGATCCTGCGGTACCAGACACGCTTCCCCGAGCTGAAGGAACGGTTCGAGCTCTTCGACCTCCTGACCCCGCGGATCGAGCGGCTCTGCCTCAACCGCAACCGTCTGCACCTGGACGGCTACCGGGACCGGCCCGACCGTCCGCACGCGGCCGTCCACGGAACCGTCCCCAATCCACTCGCGTGACCCGGCTGTCAGTCCCGCCCCGTAGGGTGGGAGGGCTATGACGAAGCCATCCCTCCCCGACCTCCTCCACGCCGCCGTCTCCGCCGTCGGCGGCACGGAGCGACCCGGCCAGGTCACCATGGCCGAGGCCGTGGCCGAGGCCATCGACGACAACTCGCACCTCCTCGTCCAGGCCGGCACCGGCACGGGCAAGTCGCTCGGCTACCTCGTGCCGGCGCTGGCCCAGGGCGAGCGGGTGGTGGTGGCCACGGCCACCCTGGCGCTCCAGCGCCAGCTGGTCGAGCGCGATCTTCCCCGGACGGTCGAGGCGCTGCACCCGCAGCTCCGCCGCCGGCCGCAGTTCGCCATGCTCAAGGGCCGGTCGAACTACCTCTGCCTGCACCGGCTCCACGAGGGCGTCCCGCAGGACGAGGAGGACGGCCTCTTCGACCCCTTCGAGGCGGCCGCGCCCACGAGCAAACTGGGGCAGGACCTGCTGCGGCTGCGGGACTGGTCGGACGAGACGGAGACCGGCGACCGGGACGACCTGACGCCAGGCGTCTCCGACAAGGCCTGGGCCCAGGTCTCGGTCTCCTCCCGGGAGTGCCTCGGCGCGAGCAAGTGCGCGTACGGGCCGGAGTGCTTCGCCGAGGCGGCCCGCGAGCGCGCCAAGCTCGCGGACGTCGTCGTCACCAACCACGCCCTGCTCGCCATCGACGCCATCGAGGGCGCCCCGGTGCTCCCGCAGCACGAGGTGCTGATCGTCGACGAGGCCCATGAGCTGGTGTCCCGGGTCACGGGCGTCGCCACCGGCGAGCTCACGCCGGGCCAGGTCAACCGTGCCGTGCGCCGGGCCGCGAAGCTCGTGGACGAGAAGGCGGCCGACCAGCTGCAGACCGCCGCGGAGGGCTTCGAGCGGGTCATGGAGCTGGCGCTGCCGGGCCGCCTGGAGGAGATCCCGGAGGACCTGGCGTACGCCTTGATGGCGCTGCGGGACGCGGCCCGCACCGTGATCACGGCCCTGGGGAACACCCGGGACCGGGCCGTGCAGGACGAGGACGCAGTCCGCAAGCAGGCCATGGCCTCGGTGGAGACCGTGCACGGCGTGGCGGAGCGGATCACCCAGGGTTCCGAGTACGACGTCGTCTGGTACGAGCGTCACGACCGGTTCGGGGCCTCGTTGCGGGTCGCGCCGCTGACGGTCTCGGGCCTGCTGCGGGAGAAGCTGTTCACGGAGCGGTCCGTGGTGCTCGCCTCGGCCACGCTCAAGCTCGGCGGCGACTTCAACGGGGTCGGGGCCTCGCTCGGCCTGGCCCCCGAGGGCACCACGGGCGACGACCTGCCCGTCTGGAAGGGCATCGACGTCGGCTCCCCGTTCGACTATCCGAAGCAGGGCATCCTCTACGTCGCCAAGCACCTCTCGCCCCCCGCGCGCGACGGGCAGCGGAGCGACATGCTCGACGAGCTCACCGAACTGATGCAGGCGGCCGGCGGGCGGACCCTCGGTCTCTTCTCCTCCATGCGTGCCGCGCAGCAGGCGGCGGAGGAGCTGCGGACCCGGGTCCCGGAGCTGCCGATCCTGCTCCAGGGTGAGGACACGCTGGGCGAGCTGATCAAGAACTTCGCGGCCGACCCGAAGACCTGTCTCTTCGGCACGCTCTCGCTCTGGCAGGGCGTGGACGTCCCGGGGCCCAGCTGTCAGCTGGTCGTCATGGACAAGATCCCGTTCCCGCGCCCGGACGACCCGCTGATGAGCGCCCGGCAGAAGGCCGTCGAGGAAGCCGGCGGGAACGGCTTCATGGCGGTCGCGGCGACGCACGCCGCCCTGCTGATGGCCCAGGGCGCCGGCCGGCTGGTGCGGGCCACCGGCGACCGGGGCGTCGTGGCGGTCCTCGATCCCCGGCTGGCCACCGCCCGCTACGGCAGCTATCTGAAGGCCTCACTGCCCGATTTCTGGTACACGACGGACCGCAACCAGGTCCGGAAGTCGCTCGCGGCCATCGACGCCGCCTCGAAGGCGGCGGGCTAGGCAGTCAAGGCGGCGGCTCAGGGAAGTCAGGACACGGCAGGGCCCCGGGACCGGCGCAGTGGGTCCCGGGGCCCGGTCAGAGCCGGCGGGGAGGGTCACACCCGCCGCAGCACCGCCACGACCTTGCCGAGGATGGTGGCCTCGTCGCCGGGGATGGGCTGGTACGCCGCGTTGTGCGGGAGGAGCCAGACGTGGCCGTCCTCGCGCTTGAAGCGCTTGACGGTGGCCTCGCCGTCGAGCATCGCGGCGACGATGTCGCCGTTCTCCGCGACGGGCTGACGACGGACGGTGACCCAGTCGCCGTCGCAGATGGCGGCCTCGATCATCGAGTCGCCGACGACCTTCAGGACGAACAGCTCGCCGTCGCCGACCAGTTGGCGGGGGAGGGGGAAGACGTCCTCGACGGACTCCTCGGCCAGGATGGGGCCGCCGGCCGCGATGCGGCCGACCAGCGGGACGTACGACGCGGCCGGCTTGCCGGTGGTGTCCGTCGGCTGGGTACTCGGCTGGTCGGAGCCGCGGACCTCGTAGGCGCGGGGCCGGTGGGGGTCGCGGCGGAGGAAGCCCTTGCGCTCCAGTGCCATGAGCTGGTGCGCCACCGAGGAGGTGCTGGAGAGGCCGACCGCCTGCCCGATCTCCCTCATCGACGGCGGGTAGCCGCGCCGCTGGACCGAGTCACGGATGACCTCGATGACCCTGCGCTGCCGGTCGGTGAGCCCGGAGCTGTCGGCGCGGATGCCTGGAGGTCGTCCGGGGAGGGCGCGGGCGGGTCGCCCTGGCTCCTCGCCGTTCATGCTCACTTCGTTCATGGCGTGCACCGGCTCGAGTCGGCCCTGGGAGCGGTCCTGGGCGGTGATGGTGGCACTGTCTGCGGTGGTGGTCACGTCGTCGGCCCCTCTCGAATGGTCTCCCTGCCTGGCACAACGGTAGTGGCTTTCGAAAGGTTGCGCCAAACACACGTTCGAGTGAAAATTCGCAGATTGCCTTACGTGCGTATGTGCGGAGGTGTATGGGTGCGCCGGCGTCGCCGTCCCGAATCGGTCGTTGCGATAGCCTTCGCCGCTGGGCCGTGAGCGAGCGGCGTGCCGCCCCAGTGTCGCATCCGGAGGTGTGGATCCCCGGGAGCGCCCGCGTCACGACACGCGGAGCGGGGGAAGCGCCCCTAACCCAAGATCTAGTGGTTGGATGGCATCGACCGCCCAGGGGTAGTGGTCCTCGGTCTGCCGGGGGTGCCCGCATCACCTATGCTGGTGGTCGCTTCGCGGGGCCTTGACGGGCCGGGCGAGGCTCGTCAGTCGTGCCATGAGGAGGGTTGGAACCTATGCACTGCCCCTTCTGCAGGCACCCTGACAGCCGCGTCGTCGACAGTCGCACCACCGACGACGGGACGTCGATCCGACGCCGTCGCCAGTGCCCCGACTGCTCCCGTCGTTTCACGACGGTGGAGACGTGCTCGCTCATGGTGGTGAAGCGTTCCGGCGTCACCGAGCCCTTCAGCCGTACCAAGGTCATCTCCGGTGTGCGCAAGGCGTGCCAGGGGCGACCGGTCACCGAGGACGCCCTCGCCAAGCTCGGCCAGCGGGTCGAGGAGGCGGTGCGCGCCACCGGGAGCGCCGAGCTGACCACCCACGACGTGGGCCTGGCCATCCTCGGCCCCTTGCAGGAGCTCGACCTCGTCGCCTACCTGCGCTTCGCGTCCGTGTACAAGGCTTTCGACAGCCTCGAAGACTTCGAGGCCGCCATCGCGGAACTCCGCGTGCGGCCTCCCGCTGAGAACCGTGGGACCGGCGCGACCCCGGAGGTCCCCGTTCCCGCCACCGCCGCCGACTGACCGGCGGTCCGGGCCGCTCGGCGGCCCGGCGACCGGCCGCCGAGCGGCCCGGCAGACGTGCCCCGGGCGACCCCCTGTGGTCCCTGTGGCAGCAGTACAGAACGACGTACAGAAGACGGTGCCCTGGGACTATCTGGGTGCCAAAGTGTGTTTTGCCCGTATATGGGAGGCGGCATGACAGAGACGGCGAGCGGCCCGGCACGTGGTTCCCGCACCAAGGGAGCCAAGTCGGCGAGCAAGGGCCTGCGTATCGAGCGCATCCACACCACCCCCGGCGTGCATCCGTACGACGAGGTGGCGTGGGAGCGCCGTGACGTCGTCATGACCAACTGGCGCGACGGCTCGATCAACTTCGAGCAGCGCGGCGTCGAGTTCCCCGACTTCTGGTCGGTGAACGCGGTCAACATCGTCACCAGCAAGTACTTCCGCGGCGCGGTCGGCACCCCGCAGCGCGAGACCGGTCTCAAGCAGCTCATCGACCGGATCGTGAAGACGTACACGAAGGCCGGCGAGGACCACGGCTACTTCGCCTCGCCCGCCGACGCCGAGATCTTCGAGCACGAGCTGGCCTACGCCCTCCTGCACCAGATCTTCAGCTTCAACTCCCCGGTCTGGTTCAACGTCGGCACGCCCCAGCCCCAGCAGGTCTCCGCCTGCTTCATCCTGTCCGTCGACGACTCCATGGAGTCCATCCTCGACTGGTACAAGGAAGAGGGCATGATCTTCAAGGGCGGCTCCGGCGCCGGCCTGAACCTCTCCCGCATCCGCTCCTCCAAGGAGCTGCTCTCCTCCGGCGGCAACGCCTCCGGCCCCGTCTCCTTCATGCGCGGCGCCGACGCCTCCGCGGGAACGATCAAGTCGGGCGGCGCCACCCGCCGCGCGGCCAAGATGGTCATCCTCGACGTCGACCACCCCGACATCGAGGACTTCATCGAGACCAAGGTCAAGGAGGAGGAGAAGATCCGCGCCCTCCGCGACGCGGGCTTCGACATGGACCTGGGCGGCGACGACATCACGTCCGTCCAGTACCAGAACGCCAACAACTCCGTCCGCGTGAACGACGAGTTCATGAAGGCCGTCGAGGCCGGCGGGAAGTTCGGCCTGCGCGCCCGCATGACCGGCGATGTCATCGAGGAGGTCGACGCCAAGGCGCTCTTCCGCAAGATGGCCGAGGCCGCGTGGGCCTGTGCCGACCCGGGCATCCAGTACGACGACACGATCAACCACTGGCACACCTGCCCCGAGTCCGGCCGCATCAACGGCTCGAACCCGTGCAGCGAGTACATGCACCTGGACAACACGTCCTGCAACCTCGCCTCGCTGAACCTGATGAAGTTCCTCAAGGACGACGGCAAGGGCAACCAGTCCTTCGACGTCGAGCGCTTCGCCAAGGTCGTCGAGCTCGTCATCACCGCGATGGACATCTCCATCTGCTTCGCCGACTTCCCCACCCAGAAGATCGGCGAGAACACCCGCGCCTACCGCCAGCTCGGCATCGGCTACGCCAACCTCGGCGCCCTGCTGATGGCCACCGGCCACGCGTACGACTCCGACGGCGGCCGTGCCCTCGCCGGCGCCATCACCTCCCTGATGACCGGCACCTCGTACAAGCGCTCTGCCGAACTCGCCGCGGTCGTCGGCCCGTACGACGGCTACGCCCTCAACGCCGAGCCGCACCAGCGCGTCATGCGGCAGCACGCCGACGAGAACACCAAGGCCGTCCGCATGGACGACCTGGACTCGCCGATCTGGGCCGCCGCCACGGAGGCCTGGCAGGACGTCATCCGCCTCGGCGCCAAGAACGGCTTCCGCAACGCCCAGGCCTCGGTCATCGCCCCCACCGGCACCATCGGTCTCGCGATGTCCTGCGACACCACCGGCCTCGAGCCCGACCTCGCCCTGGTCAAGTTCAAGAAGCTCGTCGGCGGCGGCTCGATGCAGATCGTCAACGGCACCGTCCCGCAGGCCCTGCGCCGCCTGGGCTACCAGGAGGAGCAGATCGAGGCGATCGTCGCCCACATCGCCGAGCACGGCAACGTGATCGACGCGCCCGGCCTGAAGACCGAGCACTACGAGGTCTTCGACTGCGCCATGGGCGAGCGCTCCATCTCCGCGATGGGCCACGTCCGCATGATGGCCGCCATCCAGCCGTGGATCTCGGGCGCCCTCTCCAAGACCGTGAACCTGCCGGAGACGGCCACGGTCGAGGACGTCGAGGAGGTCTACTTCGAGGCCTGGAAGATGGGCGTCAAGGCGCTCGCGATCTACCGCGACAACTGCAAGGTCGGCCAGCCGCTCTCCGCCAAGAAGAAGGAGGAGGAGAAGGCCGAGGTCACCGCGAAGTCCGAGGCGACGATCCGCGAGGCCGTCGAGAAGGTCGTCGAGTACCGCCCGGTCCGCAAGCGCCTCCCGAAGGGCCGCCCGGGGATCACCACCTCCTTCACCGTCGGTGGCGCCGAGGGCTACATGACCGCCAACTCCTACCCGGACGACGGTCTCGGCGAGGTCTTCCTGAAGATGTCCAAGCAGGGCTCCACCCTCGCCGGCATGATGGACGCCTTCTCCATCGCCGTCTCCGTCGGCCTGCAGTACGGCGTCCCGCTCGAGACCTACGTCTCGAAGTTCACCAACATGCGCTTCGAGCCGGCCGGCATGACGGACGACCCGGACGTGCGGATGGCGCAGTCGATCGTCGACTACATCTTCCGCCGCCTGGCGCTCGACTTCCTGCCCTTCGAGACCCGCTCCGCCCTCGGCATCCACTCGGCCGAGGAGCGCCAGCGCCACCTCGACACCGGCTCGTACGAGCAGCCCGACGACGAGGACGTCGACGTCGAGGCCCTCGCCCAGTCCGCGCCCCGCACCCAGGAGCTGAAGGCCGTCGCCGCCCCGGCTCCGGTGGCCAAGGCCGAGGTCCCGGCCCCGAAGCAGGCGCACACCTCGGCGGAGCTCGTCGAGATGCAGCTCGGCATCAGCGCCGACGCCCCGCTCTGCTTCTCCTGCGGTACGAAGATGCAGCGCGCCGGCTCCTGCTACATCTGCGAGGGCTGCGGCTCGACCAGCGGCTGCAGCTGACCCGCCCCGGTGCGCTGAGGGGCGGAAGCCGCTGAGCGCACCAGGTCGCCCGTGAGGGGGCGCCGACCACCGGTCGGCGCCCCTTTCTCGCGTGAGTGCGGCCGGGTTTTCGTGCGCGTGCCGCCGGGCGTCAGGAGACCGCGGAGCCCAGGAGCGTGCCGAAGGTCTGCGGGTCGGCGTCGAAGCCGCGGGTGATCGAGCGGTACGACCAGCCGTTCGCCTCGTCGCGGGTGAATTCCACGACCGTCGCCGAACGGGCCCCTGGGACGTCCGCGAAGTCATGGGTCAGCAGGTCGTCGTAGCCCTCGCGGACCCGTACGCCCGTGTTCGCTATGTCGCCGAAGGTCAGCCGTCCGCCGCCCTGCTGTATGGCCACGCCCACCACCACGCGTGCGTACCGCGCGTCCAGCCGGTCCAGCTCCAGGGTCATGGCCTCGTCGTAGCCGAAGCCCTGGCCCGTACGGCTGTCGCGGTGGAGCGTGATCGTGCCGTCCGGGGAGCGGCTGCCGAAGTGGACCAGGTGGACCGGCGCGCCGTGCGGGTCGTCCGCGGCGAAGACCCCGGCGACGAGGTCCAGGTCGTGGGCCGGTGCGCCGGCCGGGGCGGGGTCCCACTTGAGCGTGACCTCGACGCGTCCCACCCCTTTGTTGAGTCCGCTCATGGTGCTTCCCCTCTCCGCGCGCGCCCCCGCGCCCGCCTCGCCTCGTACCGTCGACCCGTTCGAAAGCCCTTGGTCATGGGCCGATTTCTCATGGTGTCATGTGCCTACGACAGAGGACCCGGCGCTTGAGGGGGAGAGCGGTTTGTGGAGCGGTGACGAGCTGGATCTCGACGCATATCTGGCTCGAATCGGATACGACGTCGGACGGTACGGGGAACTGGCCCCGGACTTGCGGACCTTGACGGCCCTTCACCGGGCCCACGTCGCGGCCGTTCCGTTCGAGAACCTCGACGTCGTCCTCGGACGGCCGGTGCCCCTGGACCTGAAGAGCCTCCAGGCCAAGCTCGTCGAGCGGCGCCGAGGAGGCTACTGCTACGAGCAGAACTCCCTCTTCGCGGCGGCCCTCGAACGGATCGGCTTCCAGGTGGCCGGCCGCGGCGCGCGCAACCGCTCGCGGGGCGCGACGCTGCCACCGGTCACCCACGCGCTCCTCGCGGTCACGGTCGAGGGCGAACAGTGGCTCGCCGACGTCGGGTTCGGCTGGCAGGGGCTGCTGGAGCCCGTGCCGCTGCGGGACGGCGCACGCGTGGAGCAGGGCGGCTGGACGTTCGGCGTTCACGTCGAGGACGAGGGCGTCCACGTGCTGCGCTCGCTGCGGCCGGGGGCCTGGAAGGACCTGTACGCGTTCTCGCCCCAGGCCTACCACCCCGGCGACTTCACCGTCCTGAACCACTACAGCTCCAGCCATCCGCAGTCGCGCTTCCTCGGCCAGGTCGTGGCCCAGCAGCCGGGGGCGGGCGCCGGCCGATCCCTGCTGCGCGCGATGTTCTCGATCCTGCGCCCCGACGGATCGGCCGAGGAACGGATCCTGACCGCCGACGAGTTGGCCGCCACCCTGGAGACCGAATTCGGCATCGAACTGGACGCCGAGGAGCGCGCGGGTCTGGAGCGACTGCACGAGGAGGGAGCCTGACGGGGTCTGCCGGGGTGCTCTCCGGCCCCGTACGATGGCGCGGTGCTGGTCAAGTGGATTCGCTGCACCGTGGTGGACCGTCGAGGGTTCGAGCGGGGGCAGCGGAAATGGGCGGGGCTGCTCGGTGAGCCGGGATTCCGGGGACAGGGCGGTGGGTGGAGCCGGGGTCGCCCGGACATCGCCCACATCTTCGCGTTCTGGGAGAGCCGGGCCTTCTACGACTCGTTCATGGCCCGGTCGCACGACCGCCTGGCGGCCTCGCAGGTCGGCACGTTCAAGGACATCCAGGTCAAGCTCTTCGACCACCGCTTCGACGTGAAGACCGGGTTCGAGCCGCGGTTCGCCGACGCCGACGTGGCGCGGGTGGCGCACTGCCGGGTCCACGAGGACCGTGCCGAGCACTTCGCGCTCATGCAGGAGAAGGTGTGGAACCCGGCCATGGCCGGGTCTCCCGGCATGCTGCGGGGCCTGTTCGGCGAAGCGCCCGGCAGCGAGTTCCTGGTGCTCTCGCTGTGGCAGTCCGCAGCCGAGCACGGGAAGTACCGGGTCGAACGCGTGGAGCGTCTCGGGCTGCGGGCCCGCACCGCGGCCGACGTGGCGGCGCTGAACGGAGACGTGGTCCAGCTCGAACCCTCCTGGACGGTCTGACCCGCCGGCGCCGCCCCGGGCGCCTCCCTCGGATGGACTCCGGGCGCGACCTCGGCTGAGCCCGCCGGAGAGCGGCGATCTAGGGTCGGGGTATGGCAAGACCGCGGCGCATCGTCCTCGTACGACACGGAGAGTCCGAGGGCAATGTCGATGACACGGTGTACGAACGCGAGCCCGACCATGCCCTGAGGCTGACCGAGACCGGCCGGCGCCAGGCCGAGGAGACGGGGGAGCGGCTGCGGGAGCTCTTCGGCGAGGAGCCGGTCAGCGTCTACGTCTCGCCGTACCGCCGCACCCACGAGACCCT
Organism: Streptomyces sp. NPDC053513; assembly: GCF_044544765.1. Lineage (NCBI taxonomy): Bacteria > Bacillati > Actinomycetota > Actinomycetes > Kitasatosporales > Streptomycetaceae > Streptomyces > Streptomyces sp. NPDC053513. The sequence continues at coordinate 59,984 of NZ_JBITXP010000020.1, read as the reverse complement.
CCGGGCCTTCCGGCTCCCCGCGAAGCAGGTCCGGGTGCGGGAGGAGCCCAGGCTCCGGGAGCAGGACTGGGGGAACTGGCAGGAACGCGAGGACGTACGCCTGCAGAAGGCCTACCGGGACGCGTACGGCCACTTCTTCTACCGCTTCGCCCAGGGTGAGTCCGGTGCCGACGTCTACGACCGAGTCGGCGCCTTCCTGGAGAGCCTGTACCGCAGTTTCGAGGCGCCCGACCATCCGCCCAACGTCCTGCTCGTCACCCACGGGCTGACCATGCGGCTGTTCTGCATGCGCTGGTTCCACTGGACGGTCGCGGACTTCGAGTCGCTGTCGAACCCGGGCAACGCCGAGACCCGCATGCTCCTGCTCGGAGAGGACGGCCGGTACCGTCTGGACAGGCCGTTCGAACGCTGGCGTACCCCCGAACCGTACGGCCCCACCGGATAGAGTGGCAGACCGATGACCGCTGACTCCTCATTCGACCGGCGCTTCGACCGCGCCCTGGCCAGCCTGCGCGGGCTGTCCGTGGGAGACGCCCTGGGCTCCCAGTTCTTCGTACCCTCCCACTACCCCCTGCTGAAGCGGCGCGAGCTCCCCGCCGGCCCCTGGCAGTGGACCGACGACACCGAGATGGCCTGCTCCGTCCTGGCCGTCCTCGTCCACCACGGCCGCGTCGACCAGGACGCCCTGGCCCGGTCCTTCGCGGAGCACCACGACTTCGACCGCGGCTACGGTCCCGCCGTCAACCGGATGCTCCGGCTCATCCGCGAGGGCGGCGACTGGCGTGAACTGGCCGCCGCGCTCTTCAACGGCCAGGGATCGTGGGGCAACGGCGCCGCGATGCGGATCGCCCCGCTGGGCGCCTGGTACGCCGACGACCCCGAGCAGGCGACGCACCAGGCCGAGATCTCCGCCTACACGACCCACCAGCACCGGGAGGCCGTGGTGGGCGCCATGGCCGTCGCCGCCGCGGCCGCGATCGCCGCCGACCCGGCCGGACCGCCCACGCCCGAGGCGCTGCTCGACGGGGTCATCGCCCTGGTGCCGCGCAGCGCGGTCGGGGCGGGGCTGCGCAGGGCCCGGGACATGCTCGACTACGGCGACGCCGGCACGGTCGCCGCGGTCCTCGGCAGCGGCCGCCGGACGAGCGCCCATGACACGGTCCCCTTCGCTCTCTGGTCGGCGGCGCGCGGGCTCGGCGACTTCGAGCGGGTGTTCTGGACGACCGCGCAGGTCGGTGGCGACGTCGACACGACCTGCGCCATCGCCGGCGGGGTGGTCGCCTCCACCGCGGCCGGCGCGCCGCCGGAGGACTGGCTGCGCCAGACCGAGAACCTTCCGGGGTGGGTTCCGGAGGGGAAGGCCTGAGGCGACCGGGTGGCTTGGCTGCCTGAGGTGGCCGGGTGACCTGATGGTCCGAGGCGGCCTGACTGCCTGAGGCGGTCAGCTGGCCTGACGGTCCGAGGCCGGCCGATGGGCCCGCGGCCGGTGGCGGGTCGGTGTCCTCACGGTCGGCGACGGATCGGTGTCCCCCGGCCCCGAGCGGGACCGGGGGACACCGACGCGTGATCAGGCCACCGGCCCCGCGGCCTCGGCGCGGCCGCTCAGTGCCTCCAGGTCGCTCTTGCGGACCCGGATCACCAGGACGGCCGTGACCAGCGCGATCAGCACCATGCCGACGGCGGCCGTGAAGGCCGAGGAGATGCCGGAGGTCAGCACCTCGTGCCCCCAGGGCGCGGGCAGCTCCTTCGTCTTCAGCGCCTCCGCCTGCTGCTCGGGCGTCGCGTGCGCGAGGAAGTCCGGCAGCTGCCTCTCGCTCTCCTCGCGGCCGGCCGTGCCGAAGACGGTGACCAGGATGGAGAGGCCGAGCGAGCCGCCGACCTGCTGGGTCGCGTTGAGCAGGCCCGAGGCGGCGCCCGCCTCGTGCTGGGCCACTCCGGAGACGGCCGTGAGCGTGAGCGTCACGAAGTTGAGGCCCATGCCGCAGCCGAACACGACCATCGGACCGAGCACCCCGGCGACGTAGCCGCTGTCCGACGAGATGAACGTCAGCCAGGAGAGTCCCACGCCGGTGAGCGTCGCACCTGTCACCATGAACGGCTTGGGCCCGAGGACCGGCAGGAGCCGCTGGGCGAGCCCCGCGCCGACGCCGATCGCGACGGTCACCGGAAGGAAGGCCAGTCCGGACTGGACCGGGCTGTAGCCCAGGACGTTCTGCACCCACAGCACGATGAAGAAGAACATGCCGAACATGGCGGCCGACAGGCTGAGCATGATGACGTACGTGCCCGAACGGTTGCGGTCCGCGAACATGCGCAGCGGCGTGATCGGTTCCCTGGCCCGCGACTCCACCACGGCGAACGCCACGAGCAGGACCACGGCCGCGGCGAAGGAGCCGATGGTCAGCCCGTTCTTCCACCCCTGCTCGGAAGCCCGGATGAACCCGTAGACCAGTGCGGCCATGCCGAGGGTGGACGTCGTCGCGCCCGCGATGTCGAACCGGCCCGGGTGGCGCTCGGACTCGGCGATGTAGCGCGGGGTGAGGAAGGCGATCAGCAGGCCGATCGGCACGTTGACGAAGAAGACCCAGCGCCAGTCGAGCCATTCGGTGAGCGCTCCACCGGCGAGCAGACCGATCGCGCCCCCGCCGGCCGAGACCGCGGCGAACACGCCGAACGCCCGGTTGCGCTCCGGCCCTTCGGGGAAGGTCGTGGTGATCAGCGCGAGCGAGGTCGGCGAGGCGATCGCACCGCCCACGCCCTGCAGGGCCCGTGCCGCGAGCAGTTGCCACGGCTCCTGGGCGAAGCCGCCGAGCAGCGAGGCGAACGTGAAGAGCAGGATGCCGGCCATGAACACCCGGCGGCGGCCCAGGATGTCGCCGGCGCGGCCGCCGAGGAGCAGGAGGCCGCCGAAGGTGAGCGTGTAGGCGCTGAGCACCCACGACAGATCGGTGGTCGAGAAGGAGAGCGCGTCCTGGATGTGCGGCAGCGCGATGTTCACGATGGTGGCGTCGAGGACGACCATCAGCTGGCAGGCGGCGATGACGGTCAAGGCGATGCCCGGCCGACCTCCGGTGCGGGCCGGCGCGTCCTTGATCTGCGTGTCCACCGGAGAAGTTGTCACTATGGAATCCCCCACGGAAGAAATAGTGAACGCCCCCGTTCACTGTTCGCCACGGTAGTGAGTCCCCCTCAGTGAACGCAACCGTTCACTGAGTACTGCCGACGAATCGAATCGCGTCAACGGAGAGATCCTGATGGTTACTTCGCGCTCCACGGCCGCCGCTCGGCCGGAGGGGGCGGCGCTGCGGCGCCGCGGACCCGTGCTCGAGAGGGCGATTCTGGAGGCCGCGCTCGACCAGTTGGGCAGCGTCGGCTGGAGCGGCCTCACGATGGAGGGTGTCGCGGTCGGCGCGCAGACTGGCAAAGCGGCGGTGTACCGGCGGTGGCCGTCGAAGGAAGACCTCGTCGCGGACGCCCTCCAGGCCGGACTGCCCACCCTCGGTGAGGCCCCGGACACCGGCCGTGTGCGTCAGGACCTCTACGAGCTGTGTCTCCAGGTCCGGAACGTGATGTACTCCAAGCCCGGCTTCGCCCTGCGCGCAGTGGTTCACGAATGCGACGCCGAGTCCGCCGAACGCTTCCACGGGCTGATCGAGACGGGCGTGATCCAGCCCTGGAAACTTCGCTTCCGGGATGTACTGCGGCGTGGAATCGCGCGCGGGGAGGTGCGGCACGACGCGATCGACGACCTCGTCCTCGATGTGATCCCGGCCATGATGATGTACCGCTCCAAGGTGTACGGAAGCGAATGGCCGGACAGCGAGATCGCCGAGGCGATCGACCGGATCATGGTGCCCCTCCTGCGCGCCTGAGGCCTTCGGGACGTGGTGCGGGCGGGCTTCGGGGCGGAGCAGGACGGGCGCCTTCGGGCGTCTGCGGCGAATCCGGGTATCGCAGGTGACGTCAGGCGGCGTAACCTGTCTGGCGCCATGCCGTACGAACCTCCCACCCACACTGTCGAGCGGTCGCTCCGAGCCACCACCGGCGCCAAGATCGTCGCCGGGGTCGACGAGGTCGGACGCGGAGCGTGGGCCGGCCCCGTCACGGTGTGCGCGGCCGTCACCGGCCTTCGCCGGCCCCCCGAGGGGCTCACCGACTCGAAGCTGCTCACCCCCAAGCGCCGCGACGCGCTGGCCGTGGAGCTGGAGGGGTGGGTCACCGCGTACGCGCTCGGTGACGCCTCTCCGCAGGAGATCGACGAACTCGGGATGACCGCGGCGCTGCGGCTCGCGGCCGTCCGGGCCCTCGAAGGCCTTCCGGTGCGGCCCGACGCGGTGATCCTGGATGGCAAGCACGACTACCTCGGCAGCCCCTGGCGGGTCCGCACGGTGATCAAGGGCGACCAGTCCTGCATCGCCGTCGCCGCCGCCTCCGTCATCGCGAAGGTCCGGCGCGACGCCCTCATGGCGGAGCTGGCGCCCGAGGGCGGCCCGTATGCGGCGTACGCCTTCGGTGCCAACGCAGGCTACCCCTCGCCGGTCCACAGGGCGGCACTCGAAGAGCTGGGGCCCACTCCCCACCACCGTCTCTCCTGGTCCTACCTGGACGCGCTGCCCCAGTGGCGCCACCTCAAGAAGGTCCGCCTCTCCACCGAGGCGGCCGCGCTGGAGAGCGGGGGCCAACTCGGCTTCGACTTCTGAACTTCCGGTCACGGAGGCCCTGCCCAAGGGTCGCCCACGTGGCCGGGGTGCACATGTGTGCCCACCCGCCGGTGCTTCGCGCAGCGGCGTTTGATAGACATCCATTCATGCCTCTCATCCCCGAGGAGCCTCAGATTCACGAGAGCGCCCAGGGTCCCCGCGCCACCACGGCCGCCGGCCGCCCCGCGTCGACCCCCCGTCCCGTACCCGGCCCGCGTTCCGCGGCCTCTCCGCGCCCCGGACGCCCCGTTCCCGGTCCGGCCGGGCCCGCCGCGCCGGCACCGCGCCCCGGCGCCGGGCAGCCTCCGGCCAAGGGCCCGGAAAATCGTTCCGACCAGCGATCCACCCCGCAGCTCCAGCTGATCCCGGCCCCGGTCGACGGCGCGCTCGACGCCGCCGAGGAGGCCCTGGACCTGCTCCTGGAGAGCGGACGGGCACCCGGCGAGATCCTGGTGCTCACCACCGGCGACCCGCACCCGTGGGCGGCTCACGAGCTGTCCTTCGGCGAAGCCGCCTACTGGGCCCAACAGGACAGCGCCGACGACGTGTTCTTCGCGGACGCCTCCGCCGTGGAGCGGGCCGCCGCCCGTCCCGTGGTGATCGTCGCCGTCAACGGCGGAGACGAGGGGACGGCCGCCCGGGCCCTTCCGGCGGCGATGGCCCGCGCGGGCGCGCTGCTCGTCGTCTGCGGTGACCCGCAGCGCATCACGGCGCTCCTCGGCGCCGGCGTCTGACCGACCGCGCTCCTCCGCCGGGCCCCATCGGGACCGGCGGGGGCCCGGTGGGACCGCGGAGAGAGCCCGGCGCCGCTTGCGCGGTCGCGCCGCTCGCGCTGCTCTCGTGGACGGCGTGCGGCGGCCCGGCGCAGGGGTCCGGTCGCGTGGTCAGCGTGCGGCGGCCCGGCGCAGGGGTTCGGTCGCGCCGCTCGCGGTCCTCGGTGCGAGCCGGTCGAGTTCGGCCGGTCCGTCACCCAGTGGCAGGGGGAGCGAGTCGGAGCTGGGCCGACGGCCTCCCCGGCCCTCGCCGAGCACCTGCCAGCCCGCTCCGGTCAGCGTGATGTACGCACCGCAGCGGAGGCCGTGCAACGTGCAGGCGTCCCGAAGCCCCCACATCCAGGCTCCGTCCTCCTCCGTCCAGCGCTCGTCGCCCTCGCGGCAGTACAGCAGGACCGCGGTCCGCACCGGCGCGCGTCTGCGGAGGTCGTGGGGGATGACCCGCCGCAGATGCGCGAGGAGCGCGTTGCGGAACTCCCAGCCGTCCGCCGCCACGGGGCGCCGGACGAACGAGGCGCTGGCGGCGAGCCGCTCCTCGTGGTCCAGGACGGCGAGGACCGCCGTCGAGGGCGTGGGCGCGTGCCGCGAGTGGAGGCCGCTGACCACCTCACGAGGGTTGCGCAGCAGGGGGATTCCCGCCGCCGCCCACTCGGAGGGTTCGAGTATCCGGGCGAGGCGGCTGGCGGACTCGGACGACGATCTGAGCGAGGCGGCTGTGGGCGGAGCGAATCCGAGGGTCACGGTCCTCCCTTCGGATACGCGCCCGCTGGGCGGCGGGCAAAGTCGGGTGAGGGCGCACCACGGCACAGTCCTTCCGGACCGCTGACGGGCCGTGTGGGGCGGTTTCCCAATTCTTGCTGGCCCGTGCGCGAGCGGCAACGAGCAATTGAGGCCGCTGACGGGAATGGGTCGGTATGCCACTCATATCCCTGCCCAGTTGCCCATTGTTCACTCCCCGTTCCCCCTCCTGTTTCACCCCTGGACGGCGAGCACCAGCGGAAACACCCCTTCCGCTCCGGCCCGCCGCAGCAGCCGCGCCGCCACCGCCAACGTCCAGCCGGTGTCGGAGAGATCGTCCACCAGCAGAACCGGCCCGCCGGCGCCGGCCAGCCGCCCGGCCAGCTCCGGAGGGACCGTCAGCATCCGCTGCAGGCCGACGACCCGCTGGGCGCTGTTGGTCCGCGAGAGCCGGAGCTCCTCCGCCTCCGGCGCGTACTCCACCATGCCGAGCAGGGGCATCCTGCCGATCTCGGAGATCCGCTGCCCGAGCGAACCCACCAGACGCGGCTTGCGGTGCGAAGCGACCGTGACCACACCGGCGGGCCGGGCAGGCGCGTCCGGGGCGCCGGAGGCCCATCCGCCGGGTCCCTTGGCCCAGTCCGCCAGCACGTGCACCACCGCCTGCACGACATCGTCCGGTACGGGCCCGTCCGGTGTGCCGTCGGCCAGCAGCGGACGCAGCCGGTTGCCCCAGCCGATGTCCGAGAGCCGCCCCAGGGCCCGGCCGCCGAAGGACTGCTCCCCGGGCGGGATACGGCCCTTCAGGTCGACCCCGACCGCGGCGAGCCCGGTGGGCCACATCTTCCGTGGCTCGACCTCCACACCCGGCCGCCCCAGCTCGCCCTTGGCCGCGTCCAGCGCCGCCTCGGACACCTTCGGGTCGAACCGGCTCCCCGCACAGTTGTCGCAGCGGCCGCACGGAGCGGCCTCCTCGTCGTCCAACTGGCGCCGCAGGAACTCCATCCGGCATCCGGCGGTCGCCGCGTAGTCGCGCATCGCCTGCTGCTCGGACGCCCGCTGTCGCGCCACCCAGGCGTACCGCTCGGTGTCGTACACCCAGGGCTGCCCGGTGCTCTCCCAGCCACCCTTCACCCGGCGCACCGCGCCGTCCACGTCCAGGACCTTGAGCATGGTCTCCAGCCGGGTCCTGCGCAGCTCGACCAGCGGCTCCAGGGCGGGCAGGGACATGGGGCGACCCGCCTGCGCGAGCACGTCGATCGTGCGGCGCACCTGCTCCTCGGGCGGAAAGGCCACCGAGGCGAAGTAGCGCCAGATCGCCTCGTCCTCCTGCCCGGGCAGCAGCAGCACCTCCGCGTGCTCCACCCCTCGCCCGGCCCGGCCGACCTGCTGGTAGTACGCGATGGGGGAGGACGGCGACCCGAGGTGCACCACGAAGCCCAGGTCCGGCTTGTCGAACCCCATCCCGAGGGCCGAGGTCGCCACGAGCGCCTTGACCCGGTTGGCCTGGAGGTCGTCCTCCGCCTGCTGCCGGTCGGCGTTCTCCGTCCGGCCGGTGTAGGAGGACACGGTGTGCCCGCACTGGCGCAGGTAGGCGGTGACCTCGTCGGCCGCGGCGACCGTCAGCGTGTAGATGATGCCGGAGCCGGGCAGCTCGCCGAGGTGGTCGGCGAGCCAGGCCAGCCGGTGCGCCGCGTCCGGCAGCCGGACCACGCCCAGACTCAGGCTCTCCCGGTCGAGCGGCCCGCGCAGGACGAGGGCGTCCGTGCCCGCCCCCGTGCCGAGCTGCTCGGCCACGTCCGCCGTCACCCGCGCGTTCGCCGTCGCCGTCGTGGCCAGGACCGGGACACCGGCGGGCAGGTCCGCCAGCATCGTCCGCAGCCGGCGGTAGTCCGGCCGGAAGTCGTGGCCCCAGTCCGAGATGCAGTGCGCCTCGTCCACCACGAGCAGCCCGGTGGCGGCGGCCAGCCGGGGCAGCACCTGGTCGCGGAAGTCGGGATTGTTGAGCCGCTCCGGGCTCACCAGGAGCACATCCACCTCACCGGCGGCCACTTCCTCCTGGACCGTCTCCCACTCCTCGGTGTTGGACGAGTTGATCGTCCGGGCTCGGATGCCCGCCCGGGCGGCCGCCTCCACCTGGTTGCGCATCAGCGCGAGCAGCGGGGAGACGATCACGGTAGGGCCGCTGCCGCGCTCGCGGAGCAGCGAGGTCGCGACGAAGTACACGGCCGACTTGCCCCACCCGGTCCGCTGCACCACCAGGGCCCGGCGTCGGTCGGCGACGAGTGCCTCGATCGCCCGCCACTGGTCCTCGCGCAGTCTGGCCCTGCCGGTCGGGTCGGCGACGAGACGGGCGAGCACGGCATCGGCGGCGGCTCGGAGGGCGGCGCGGTCTTCCAGCGGGGCTGCTTGGGTCATGCCTCCATGCAACCCGATGCCTCGGACATCGCGCGAATGAGCCCCCGAACCTGTGGACAACTCGACGGGTCGGCGGATGCCCCGTTCCGGGAGTTATCCACAGGGGTTTCGGATTTCGGGAGATCACGAGACCGTCCTGACCATGAACGCGAATCACCACGAAACCAGTGGACCCTCCCGTACCCAGCAGATCACCCTGCGCGGCCCGGCGGAACTGGCCGACGCCCTGCCGTTCGTGCTGGGCTTCCATCCCACCGACTCCGTCGTCCTGGTCGCCCTCCACGGCGAGCACGGCCGCTTCGGGGGCCGGGTCAGGCTCGGAATCCCGCGCTCGCCCCGGGAGTGGGCGTCCACCGCCGACCACCTCGCCGAGTGTCTCGTCGAGGGAGGCGCCCGAACCGGCTCCCGGCCGGACGGCATCGTCGTCTTCCTGTGCCAGGATCCCGGACCCGGCGAGACGGGCCGCAGGGTCATGGAGCGGCTGCGGCCGTTCGCGCAGCGACTGCGGACCGCCTGCGGCGCCCTCGACATCCCCGTCTACGAGGCCCTCTGCATCACCGACGGGCTCTACTTCTCGTACTGCTGTCCCGACCAGCGCTGCTGCCCGCCAGACGGCACCCCGCTCGCGCTCAGCGGCACCTCGGTGATGGCGGCGGCCGCGACGTACGCCGGAGTGCAGGTGCGGGGCTCCCTGCGGGACATGGAGGCCCGGCTGAAGCCCCGCGGCGGGCCCGGGGACGAGGAGCAGCGGGCCGCCCTCGACGCGGCCGCCGCCTCGATCGTGCCCCGGATCCTCGAAGGCGCCGAAGCACAGGGGCGGGAAGAGGTGCGCGAAGCCACGCTGCGTCTCGCCCGCGAGGTCCTCCGCCGGTTCGTGAACCCGAAGAGCCCGAAGACCCCGAGCGGCCCCGGGGTCCGGCACGGTGCGGTGGGTGCGCCGAGCACGGCGCGCCCGGTGCGGCCGCTCGTGCCGGGGCGAGCCGCCGGCGCCACGACCACGGCCGCGGACGACGCGGCCGACGACGCCCTGGTCACGACCGACGAGGCGGCGGCTCTGGTCATCGGCCTCCAGGACCGGGTCACCCGGGACCGTGCCGCCGAGTGGATGGAGGGCTGGGAGGGGACAGCCGCCCTGCGGCTCTGGCGCGTCCTGGCCCGGCGCTGTGTCACGCCCTACCAGGAGCACGCCGCCGCGCCCCTCACCCTCGCCGGCTGGACGGCCTGGTCCACGGGCGACGAGCCGTCCGCCCGGGTCGCCCTGGGGCTCGCCCTCGACGCCGACCCCGAGTACGTCTTCGCACGCCTGCTGCACCAGGCGTGCAACGAAGGGCTGAACCCCGAATCGCTCCGGTCCTGTCTGCGCAGCGAGCGGGACGCCAGGGCCGCCTCGGAGCAGAAGACCCCGGCGCCCTCCCGGCGGGTTCGGATGCGGGCCACCCGTAGGCCGGGCACCCCGCTGACCCTCAAGAAGCCGGGCCGGCCCGCCGATGGGACCGGGCGCAGGGCGACGGCCGGTGTCCGCCCCGGCGGGCCCGCCACGGGGAGGCCGGGGAGCGGGACCCCACGGCACGGCGGGCAGCGCGGCTCCAGGAGCGGCCGATGACGACCGTGACCCGGCCACCCGCGAGCGCGTTCACCTCTCTGGCGGCGTCGCACGAACCGTCCCGCCGACAGCCTGCCGGCCGCCCGGTCCGCACAGAGAGCACTCCGTACCCGCCATGGCTCCCAGCCCCGTTCCGGCCCCCGGCCACCCCGCCGGACCGCCCACCAGCCAGTCGCCCGGACACGCCTCCGGACACACGTCAGGCGCCGGCATCGCGTTCCCGCGCGCCACGCGTCCCGCGGAACTTCCCTCCGTGCACGGTGCGCTCCTCTGCGTGGCCCTGCCCGCCCTCGCCGTCTGCGCGGAGCACGGGCAGCTCACCGGCGAAGGACCCGAGGGGGTCTACGAGGCGGGGCGACGTCTTCTGTCCCGCTGCGTCCTACGGGTGGCGGGGCGTGAACCCGTCGCGCTCCAGGGCCGCATGGCGGCCTCCGACCGGGCGGTGTTCCTCGGGGCCCTGCGCGTCCCCGGCGACACCGGCCCCGACCCCGCCCTCACCGTCGAACGAGTCCGGAGCGCCGACGGAACCGAGCGGATCACCCTGCGCAGCGCCGCGACCCGGCCCCTCCGGCTCCCCGTGGAAGTCGCTCTGGGCACGGATCTCGCGGACCTGGGCTCGGTGGCGTCCAGGAGAACCGGCCCGGAACTCGCCGCGAGCGTCCACGGCACCGGACTGCGATGGACCGGCGACGGCCGATCCGTCGCCGTCACGGCGGATCCGCCGCCCATGGACTCCCTGGCGGCGGCGGGAGTCCTGCGCTGGGAGGCCGAACTGGCGCCGGGAGCGACGTTCACGCTCCGCCTGCGGGTACGAGGGGAGTCGGCCGCCCGCCCCGCCGCCTCCCCGGGGGCGGGCTCCGGACGGCCCGGTGGCCACCTCCTGGCCGAGGCCCGGGCCGAGGGCGACGACCCGAGGGCGGGAGAACTGCTCCGCGCCTCCGTCGACGACCTGCGCGCCCTGCTCCAGCGCGACCCCGCCCACCCCGCGGACGTGTACCTCGCGGCCGGCGCCCCCTGGCGCTGCGGACCGGTCACCTCCGAGGCGCTCTGGGCGGCCCGCATGGCCCTGCCGCTCGGCACCCGGCTCGCCGCCACCACCCTGCGTGCCCTCGGGCGCACCCAACTCCCTGGCGACGGAGCGGAGTCCGGTCGCCTCCAGGGCCCCCTCAGGGACGCCGGCCCGCACCTCCCGCCCCGCTGCACGGGCGTCGAAGCCACCCTCGCCTTTCCGACCGTGCTCGCCGAGGCGCGCCGCTGGGGACTCCCGTCCGCCGACCTGGAGGAGCTGCTTCCCGTGGCGGAGCGCTGCCTCCACTGGCTCCGCCGTACCGCCGACCGGAACGGGTTCGTGCCGGACCCGGGGCCCGCCGGACCCTGGCGGGCCGAGACCCAGGCGCACGCCCACCGCGCAGCCCTGCTCGGTGCCGATCTCCTCGACGACTGCGGGCGGCCCGGCGGAGACGCCCTGCGCGACGGGGCGCGGACCCTGCGCGAGCGGTTCCGACGCGAGTTCTGGCTCGACGACCCGGCGGGCGGCCGCCCCGCCGTCGCCCGGGCGCGGGACGGCCGGACCTGGCCCCAGCTGGGCGGATGGGCCGCGCACCTGCTCGACACCGGACTGCTGGGCGGCGGCCGGTACGCGCCGGGGCTCCTGGACCGGGCGGAGACGGAGCAGGTGGCCAGGCTGCTCGGTGCCCCGGCACTCGACTCCGGCTGGGGGCTGCGGAGTCTCGGGACCAAGGAACCGGGCCACAACCCCTTCGGCCACCGGGCCGGAGCGGTCAGGGTGCACGAGACGGCGGTCGCCGTGGCCGGACTCGCCGCCACAGGTCACGAGAAGGAGGCCGCTTCCCTCCTGCGGGGGCTGCTCGACGCGGCGGAGGCCTTCGCCCACCGGCTCCCGGAGATGTACGCGGGGGAGCAGCGGACGACCGGTGGGCGCCCGGTGCCTCACCCGGCGGCGTGCCGGCCGGCGGCCGTGGCGGCCGCCGGAGCGGTCCAGGCGCTCCTCGCCCTCGCGGGCATCAGACCTGACGCGCCGGGCCGGTCCGTGTCGGTGCACCCACTGGCCTCGGCCCCCCTCGGCGCGATCAGACTGTCGGGGCTCGTGGTGGCCGGCGAAGCCTTCGCCGTGCGGGTCGGCAGGCTGGGGCTCGGTATGGTCGAGGAGGCCGCCGAGGGACTTCAACTGGGGGTGTGACGGGATGCCGGGAGCAGAGACGCGGGAAGCCTCGCGGCACGATGGGGAAGCCGCAGCCGATGCTTTGGCGAGGCGTGTTTATCGTCAGGAAGACGACTATGATCGCGGCATGCCTCCCTACGACCCGTCGGCCTTTCCTCCCTTCGCCGTGACCGTCGACCTGGTCGTGCTCACCGTGCGGCGCCACGCGCTCTGCACCCTGGTCGTACGGCGGGGAGAGGCGCCGTACCAGGGGCGTTGGGCGCTGCCCGGTGGTTTCGTGCGGGCCGAGGAGGACCTCGGGGCCGCGGCGGCGCGCGAGCTGGTCGAGGAGACCGGCCTCTGCGCCCACGATCCCGCCGCCCCGCCGCCCGTGCCGAGCAACGGCGCGCACCTGGAGCAGCTGGCGACGTACGGGGCGCCCGACCGCGATCCGCGCATGCGGGTGGTCAGCGTCGCGCACCTGGCGCTGGCACCGGACCTTCCCGCCCCGCGCGCGGGCGGCGACGCGAACAGTGCCCGTTGGGCCCCGGTCGAGGAGCTCCTCGGCGAGGACGAGGCCGCCGGGGAAGGAGGGCCGGGGGCGCTCGCCTTCGATCACGCCCGGATCCTCGCGGACGGGGTGGAGCGCGCCCGCTCCAAGATCGAGTACTCCTCCCTGGCCACGGCCTTCTGCCCGCCCGAGTTCACGGTCGGAGAGCTTCGCCGCGTCTACGAGGCGGTCTGGGGCGTGTCCCTCGACCCGCGCAACTTCCACCGCAAGGTGACCGGCACGCCCGGCTTCCTGGTCCCGGCCGGAGGCACCACGACGCGTCAGGGAGGGCGCCCCGCGCAGCTCTTCCGGGCAGGTGGGGCCACTCTTCTCAACCCGCCGATGCTGCGCCCCGAGGTCTGAGAGCCGTACGCATCCGGCGCCCTGGGGCGCCCAACCTGCGCGGAAAGTCCGAAATGTAGCGTTATCTTGCTGCGGTAGCGCCGCCCTGCCGCGGAGCGGTGTCACCTACCGCGAGAGAAGCGATGCTCCAGGCAATCGGACTGACCAGCACTCCCCGCCGCGATCGCCCGCCCGCCGTGGACGATCTGACCTTCGAGGCCCGGCCGGGTGCCGTGACCGCCCTCCTCGGCCCCCGGGGAGCCGGCAAGACCACCGCCCTCCGGCTCATGCTCGAACTCGAGCCGGGCCGTGGGATCACCTACTTCCGGGGTCGGCCGCTGCACCGCATCGCCCATCCGCCCCGTGAGGTCGGCGTACTCCTCGGCGACGTCCCCGGACACCCGTCCCGCACCCTCCGGGGACAGCTGCGGATGCTCTGCGCCGCCACGGGAGTTCCCGCCGCACGAGCCGATGAACTGGTGCGGACCGTGGGCCTCGCCGGTCTGGAACGTCGACGGATCGGCACCCTCCCGATCGGCGCGGACCGTCGACTCGGGCTCGCCGCGGCCCTGTTGGGAGCCCCTCACACCCTGCTGCTCGACGAGCCTGCCGCGGGCCTCTCCGTACCCGAGAGCGCGTGGCTCCACGAGCTGCTGCGCGCGCATGCCGCCGAGGGGGGAACCGTGCTGTACACCACGGAGGACCCCAAGGACGCGGCCGGCAACGCCGACCGCGTCGTCACCCTCGACGGCGGCCGGCTCGTCGCTGACCAGGACGCCGTCGAGTTCGCCCGCACCCGCCTGCGTCCCCGGGTCGTCGTCCGGACCCCGCACGCCGCGCGCCTGGCCGCGGCCGTCACCCAGGAGGCCAGAGCCGCCCGCCGCCCCGTCGAGGTGGTCGCCGAGGACGGCAATCGCCTCTCCGTCTACGGGAGCGACTGCGCGGCCGTCGGCGACACCGCCTTCCGGCACGGCGTACCGATCCACCGGCTCGCCGACGAGAGGGGAGGCGACGGCGGTGCCGGTCGCGGCGGCGTCGCCGGACGGGTGCGAACCGCGCGGGAAGACGAGGAGCCGGAGGGCGCCGAAAACCGTGCCGCCGCGTCGGCGGGCGCCGGGCAGCCGTCCGTGGCCACGGGGCGGGAGGCCCGGAAGGGACGGCGAGGCGCCTCGCGGCGCCCCGCCCGGTCGCCCCTGCGCCCGCTGCGGTACGAGCTCCACCGCCTGCTGGGCGTGCCCTCCACCCCGCTCGTCGTGGCCGCCGTCCTGTTCGTCTCCGTGACGCTCGCCCTCCTCCTCGGTCGCGGCGGTCGAACGGGGCTGCCCGCCGTGCTCGCCGGCTGGCCCCCGATCTCCCCGCTGCCGCCCGTGGCCCTCGGGGCCGGGCTGCTCGGGGCCTTCTCCTTCGGCGAGGAGTACCGCTATCCCGCACTCACCACGGGGCGCGGAACCGTCCCCCGCAGGCCGGGTCTGCTGCTCGCCAAGCTCGCCGTGGCCGCGGGCGTCGCCCTGGCGCTGGGGGCGCTCGTCGTGGGGATCGACCTGGAGGTGCTGCGGTTCGTCTACGGCACCGAGTTGATCCCCGTACCGCGGAACTGGCCGATCCTCTGCTCGAGTTGGCTGGGCCTGGTCGTCGGCTGTGCGTGGGCGGGGGTGCTCGGCGCCGGGGTGTTCCGGGCCGCCGCGGCCGGAGTGGCGGCGGTGCTCGCGGTGCCCGTCGCCTTCGTTCCGCTGTTGCAGAAGGTACTGACGGGGCCGTCGGTGCGATCGGCGGCCGGACTTCCGGCGCGGCTGCGCGAGTTCGCGGGCCCGCAGTGGTCGCCGGCCCTGGACCGC
The DNA here is from genome assembly GCF_044544765.1 of Streptomyces sp. NPDC053513. Classification (NCBI taxonomy): domain Bacteria; kingdom Bacillati; phylum Actinomycetota; class Actinomycetes; order Kitasatosporales; family Streptomycetaceae; genus Streptomyces; species Streptomyces sp. NPDC053513. Next base: position 44,864 of record NZ_JBITXP010000020.1, on the reverse strand, counting down.
TGGCTCGCGGGGGTGCTGCGGGTGCTCGGTCAGCCCGCGGGGGTGGCGCTCTCGTTGACGTTGACAGGGTTGCTCTGCGCCTATGTGTTCACCGGCCTTCGCCGTAAGGCCCGTTGGTGATCATGTGTTGACCGAAAGGCTCCGGTTCCCCGTCAACTACCTTGGAATATGCGCCAAATGTCCAATTAATCGTCAATTGTGTAGCGGGTGCCGATCACCCTTTCGTGTGCTTTTCACCAAAGACCTCAAGGGTCACGGAGGCAACGCCGACAAAGGATGCGTGAGTACCCTTGCGCACACCATGATGACCGCCGCCCGCCCCGTCGACTCCGGCCTCGGCGCCCCGGGCGATCTCGACCGCTACCCCTACCCGGAGGCGCCCGCCGCCGGCCGCGTGGGCCCGCCCTCCTGGGAGGGAGTGGACACCGACCTGGGTCGCGTCGGCCGCCGGCCCGCCGGCAACCGGGGCCGCGGACTGCACGGACAGCTCGTCCAGCAGCTCGGCCAGATGATCGTCTCCGGCGATCTCGGGGCCGACCGCCCGCTCGTCCCCGAGGAGATCGGCCAGCGGTTCGAGGTCTCGCGCACCGTCGTGCGGGAGTCCCTGCGGGTGCTGGAGGCGAAGGGGCTCGTCAGCGCCCGCCCGAACGTCGGTACGCGGGTCAGGCCCGTGAGCGACTGGAACCTCCTCGACCCCGACATCATCGAATGGCGCGCCTTCGGCCCGCAGCGCGACGACCAGCGCCGTGAGCTGAACGAGCTGCGGTGGACGATCGAGCCCCTGGCCGCCCGCCTGGCCGCGGGGCACGGCCGCGAGGACGTGCAGCAGCGGCTCGCCGACATGGTCGAGATCATGGGGCACGCGTTCACCCAGGGCGACGGCATCACCTTCTCGCGGGCCGACGCGGAGTTCCACTCCCTCCTGATCCAGCTGGCCGGGAACCGGATGCTGGAGCACCTCTCCGGCATCGTCGCCGCCGCCCTCCAGGTCTCCGGCGGCCCCGCCACCGGCTGCGACCGGCCGAGCGAGGCCTGCCTGGCCCACCACGCCCGGATCGTCGACGCGCTCGCCACCGGAGACGCCCACGGGGCCGAGAGCGCCATGCGGCAGCTGCTCACGGTCCACCCCGAGGTGGAGCGCGTCGTCCCCGCCCCTCGCGAACACTGACCCGCGGGCCGTGGCCGGGAGCGCGGAGGCGCGCGCACCGTGTGCCGCCGGGTTCCGGGCGCCGCCCGTGGCCCGGCAGGGTCCCTCCGGGCGGCGCCCGGGTTCCGGCGGGGCGAATGTGTTGAGATCGCCCGCTCTAGCCGTTTCGCCGCAAATGAGGTGTGACTCGGGCCACGAAGATTGGGCGTAACACTCCTCCGAGCCGTGCGATGACCTAAGAGGTGACAGCCGAGGAAGGAATACAGCAGCCGACGGAGGCGCTGTGCAGTTCCCCGGTCCAGCCCGCGCCGTCGACACATTCCCCGTCGGCGGTCGTCGGCTCCAGCCTGATCAAGGGCGGGGCCGGAAGCCGTTTCCATCGTTCCGAGAGGTTGTTCGTGTCGGCCAGCACATCCCGTACGCTCCCGCCGGAGATCGCCGAGTCCGAGTCTGTGATGGCGCTCATCGAGCGGGGAAAGGCTGATGGGCAGATCGCCGGCGATGACGTGCGTCGGGCCTTCGAAGCCGACCAGATTCCGCCAACCCAGTGGAAGAATGTTCTGCGCAGCCTCAATCAGATCCTCGAGGAAGAGGGTGTGACGCTGATGGTCAGTGCAGCGGAGTCGCCGAAGCGCGCCCGCAAGAGCGTCGCAGCGAAGAGCCCGGCCAAGCGCACCGCCACCAAGACCGTCACTGCCAGGACGACCGTGACGAAGAGCACCGTCTCGGCCTCCACGGCCCCCGCGGCCGAGGGCACCGACCCGGCCGACGAGGCCGGATCCCCCGCCAAGAAGGCGGCCGCGAAGAAGGCCGTCGCCAAGAAGACGGTGGCCAAGAAGACCGTCGCCAAGAAGACGGCGGCCAAGAAGACCACGTCCAAGAAGGACGCCGACGAGCTCATCGAGGGCGAGGAGCTCCTCGAGGACGTCGCACCCGGCAAGGGCGAGGACGAGGAGACCGAGGGCGAGAGCAAGGGCTTCGTCCTGTCCGACGAGGACGAGGACGACGCTCCGGCGCAGCAGGTCGCCGTCGCCGGCGCCACCGCCGACCCGGTCAAGGACTACCTCAAGCAGATCGGCAAGGTCCCGCTGCTCAACGCCGAGCAGGAGGTCGAGCTCGCCAAGCGCATCGAGGCCGGTCTGTTCGCCGAGGACAAGCTCGCGAACTCGGACAAGCTGGCTCCGAAGCTCAAGCGCGAGCTGGAGATCATCGCCGAGGACGGCCGCCGGGCCAAGAACCACCTCCTGGAGGCCAACCTCCGTCTGGTGGTCTCGCTGGCCAAGCGCTACACCGGCCGCGGCATGCTCTTCCTGGACCTGATCCAGGAGGGCAACCTGGGTCTGATCCGTGCCGTCGAGAAGTTCGACTACACCAAGGGCTACAAGTTCTCCACGTACGCCACCTGGTGGATCCGTCAGGCGATCACCCGCGCCATGGCCGACCAGGCCCGCACCATCCGTATCCCGGTGCACATGGTCGAGGTCATCAACAAGCTCGCGCGCGTGCAGCGCCAGATGCTCCAGGACCTGGGCCGTGAGCCCACCCCGGAGGAGCTGGCCAAGGAGCTCGACATGACCCCCGAGAAGGTCATCGAGGTCCAGAAGTACGGCCGTGAGCCGATCTCCCTCCACACCCCGCTGGGTGAGGACGGCGACAGCGAGTTCGGTGACCTCATCGAGGACTCCGAGGCGGTCGTGCCGGCCGACGCGGTCAGCTTCACGCTGCTCCAGGAGCAGCTGCACTCCGTCCTCGACACGCTCTCCGAGCGCGAGGCGGGCGTCGTCTCCATGCGCTTCGGTCTCACCGACGGCCAGCCGAAGACGCTGGACGAGATCGGCAAGGTCTACGGCGTGACGCGAGAGCGGATCCGCCAGATCGAGTCGAAGACGATGTCGAAGCTCCGTCACCCGTCGCGCTCGCAGGTCCTGCGCGACTACCTCGACTGATCGGTACGAGGTCCGCGGCGACACACGGAAGGGCCCGGTTCCCCGAGAGGGGGAGCCGGGCCCTCCGGCTTTGCGCGGGTGCACGGCGGGGGCGCGTGGTGGACGCTGGGTGAACCGACATCACCCGAGAGTCAGGAGGCTCCATGCGTGGTTTCCTCACCCGAGCATTGACGGGCGCCCTGGGCCTGGTCACCGCGGCGGCGGGGCAGTTGGCCACCGCCGGTCCCGTGGCCGCCGACAGCGTCGTGGTGGGCGGGCAGCCGGCCCGGATCACGGACGCGCCCTGGGTCGTGGCGCTGTCCAGCCGTGACCGGTTCGGGGGTACGCGGGCGGGTCAGTTCTGCGGGGGCGTGGTCGTCGCGCCGACCAAAGTGCTCACGGCGGCCCACTGCCTGGGCCGTGAGGTGCTCGGCGGGGAGCCCTGGGAGGTGCGCGACTTCGTGGTCATCGCCGGTCGCGCGGTGCTGCGGGGCCAGGAGGGGACGGAGGTCCGGATCTCCGACACCTGGATCAACCCCGACTACGACCCGACGACCAACTCGGGCGACCTGGCCGTGCTGACGCTGGTGAGCGCGCTGCCACAGTCGTACGTGATCGGCGTCGCCCGGTCGGGAGACGCGGCGTACGCGCCCGGGACGGAGGCGGACGTCTACGGCTGGGGGGACACGACCGGGAACGGGGCCTATGCCTCCGCGCTGCGGACGGCGCACGTCCAGGTGCTGCCGGACACGGCGTGCGAGCGGGCGTATCCGGGCGGTTTCGGCGTCCGCTACCAGCGCGGGACGATGCTGTGCGCGGGCGACCCGCAGGGCGGCAAGGACGCATGCCAGGGGGACAGCGGAGGGCCGCTGGTGGCCAAGGGGCTTCTCGTCGGCCTCGTGTCCTGGGGCAGCGGCTGTGGGCAGGCGGAGAACCCGGGCGTCTACACGCGGGTCTCGGCGGTGCTTCCGGCGCACTTCTGAGCCTCGCCTCGGTGGGCGGGCGCGGGTCGGTCGGCCCTGGATCCCGGCGGGACGGCGGACGCCGGCCCCGAGCGGGACGGAGGACGCCGGGCCCGACGGGGGTGGAGGGCGCCGTTTCCGACGAGGACGGGTGACGCCGGTTCCGCCAGGGGCGGAAGGGCGCCGGGTACGAGAACGGGCGGTCACCCCCGCGGGACGCGTGGGGCGACCGCCCGCCGTCCGGTCAGCGACCGGCCCTGGGCTCGTCGTGGATGGCGTCAGGCGTGGTCTTCGCCCATCGTGCGGGCCGGCACGTCCGTGAGCCGGTCCGTCTCATCCTGTATCTCAACGGCGATCTTCTTGAGTTCCGGCTCGAACTTGCGTCCGTGGTGGGCGCAGAAGAGCAAGTCACCTCCGCTGGTCAGAACGACGCGCAGGTACGCCTGGGCGCCGCAGCGGTCGCAACGGTCAGCGGCCGTCAGGGGGCTCGCGGGGGTCAGAACAGTAGTCACGTCGCCTCTTCTCTAGCTCGACGAGCTGTCGTACCAGGGTCAACATCCAACCAGGCCGAAAACGTTCCCGCTCGTGCCTTTTCCTTGAAACTTCTTCGCAAGGTGGCTGTCTGCTGCCGGTTGGCGGCGAATGAGCCGTATTGCGTCGCTCTACGGATTTCGCGTTGCTTGTGTCGGTCGGCCCTCCCGGCTGGGTTGCCGGTTGTTCATGAGGACGTGCCCGGAGCCTAAATGGTTCATGCCGGGAAGGGAACGTGATGTTCACGTCACCCCATCGAGGGATCGAACATCCATGCGAGGCTGGACTAGCATGAGGAATCGGGGAGGGTGGCGTTACAACGGCTCTACCAGGCATCGGTACCCTCTGAGCGGTGACCGACGCCGGGCCTTACCCCACCGGGCCAGTTTTCAAATTCAGCGAGGAGCGAACCGCGTGACCGCCGAGACGTCCGTGCCGTCCAGTGCGCTGCTGACCGCAGACCGTGACGGTTCCAACTACACCGCTCGGCACCTGCTCGTACTCGAAGGGCTCGAAGCGGTCCGCAAGCGCCCCGGCATGTACATCGGGTCCACCGACAGCCGCGGTCTCATGCACTGCATCTGGGAGATCATCGACAACTCGGTCGACGAGGCCCTCGGCGGCTACTGCGACCACATCGAGGTCATCCTCCACGACGACGGCTCCGTCGAGGTCCGGGACAACGGCCGCGGCATCCCGGTCGACGTCGAGCCGAAGACCGGTCTCTCCGGCGTCGAGGTCGTCATGACCAAGCTGCACGCCGGCGGAAAGTTCGGCGGCGGGTCGTACGCGGCGTCCGGTGGTCTGCACGGCGTCGGCGCCTCCGTGGTCAACGCCCTGTCGGCCCGCCTCGACGTCGAGGTCGACCGGAACAGCGCGACCCACTCGATCTCCTTCCGGCGCGGCGTCCCCGGCATCTTCACCGAGCCGGGCCCCGACAGCCCCTTCGACCCGGCCAACGGCCTCATCAAGGGCAAGCGCGTCCCCAAGACCCGCACCGGCACGCGCATCCGCTACTGGGCGGACCGGCAGATCTTCCTCAAGGACGCCAAGCTCTCCCTGGAGACGCTCCACCAGCGTGCCCGGCAGACCGCCTTCCTCGTCCCGGGCCTCACCATCGTCGTCCGCGACGAGCGGGACCTGGCCGACGTCGGCAAGAGCGAGGAGACCTTCCGCTTCGACGGCGGCATCAGCGAGTTCTGCGAGTACCTCGCGCAGGACAAGGCCGTCTGCGACATCCAGCGCCTCACCGGGCAGGGCACCTTCAAGGAGACCGTCCCGGTCCTCGACGAGCGCGGCCACATGACCCCGACCGAGGTCACCCGCGAGCTCGCCGTCGACGTCGCCCTGCGCTGGGGCACCGGTTACGACACCACGGTCAAGTCCTTCGTCAACATCATCGCCACCCCCAAGGGCGGCACCCACGTCTCGGGCTTCGAGCAGGCCGTCACCAAGACGGTGAACGAGGTGCTGCGCTCGGCCAAGATGCTGCGCGTCGCCGAGGACGACATCGTCAAGGACGACGCCCTGGAGGGGCTCACCGCCGTCGTGACGGTCCGCCTCGCCGAGCCGCAGTTCGAGGGTCAGACCAAGGAGGTCCTCGGCACCTCCGCCGCCCGCCGGATCGTGGCGAACGTGGTGGCCAAGGAGCTCAAGGCCTTCCTCACCTCGACCAAGCGGGACGCCAAGGCGCAGGCCCGCGCCGTGCTCGAGAAGGCCGTCGCCGCGGCGCGGACCCGGATCGCCGCCCGGCAGCACAAGGAGGCCCAGCGCAGGAAGACCGCGCTCGAGTCCTCCTCGCTGCCGGCCAAGCTCGCGGACTGCCGCAGCGACGACGTGGAGCGCAGCGAGCTCTTCATCGTCGAGGGAGACTCGGCCCTCGGCACGGCCAAGCTCGCCCGGAACAGCGAGTTCCAGGCCCTGCTGCCGATCCGAGGAAAGATCCTCAACGTCCAGAAGTCGTCCGTCGCGGACATGCTGAAGAACGCCGAGTGCGGCGCGATCATCCAGGTCATAGGAGCGGGCTCGGGCCGCACCTTCGACATCGACGCCGCCCGGTACGGCAAGGTCATCATGATGACCGACGCCGACGTCGACGGCTCCCACATCCGCACCCTGCTGCTCACGCTCTTCCAGCGCTACATGCGGCCCATGGTCGAGCAGGGCCGGGTCTTCGCCGCCGTGCCGCCGCTGCACCGGATCGAGCTCGTCCAGCCCAAGAAGGGGCAGGACAAGTACGTCTACACGTACTCGGACAACGAGCTGCGGCAGACCCTGCTGGAGTTCCAGCGCAAGGGGGTCCGCTACAAGGACGCCATCCAGCGCTACAAGGGTCTGGGCGAGATGGACGCCGACCAGCTCGCGGAGACCACGATGGACCCGCGCCACCGCACCCTGCGCCGGATCAACATCGGTGACCTGGACGCGGCGGAGCAGGTCTTCGACCTCCTCATGGGCAACGACGTGGCGCCCCGCAAGGAGTTCATCACCGGCTCGGCGGCGACGCTCGACCGCTCGCGCATCGACGCCTGAGCGTCTCCACCCGTGGGTGGAGCCACATGCTCCACCCACGGGCCGATCACATCGACGGCCACTCTCCGTAGCATCGAAGTGTCGGAGGGGGACGGACATGGACGAGAAGCGCGACCCAGGACTCGCGTGCGCTGTCGCGGGTGCAAGCGCGAGGACGAGCGCAAGCACGAGGACGGGCAAGGGCGAACGGGTGCGGGCCGACAAAAAGCGGACGCGCGGCGCTTCCTTCTGGCGCTCCTGGCCCTCGCGGGAGGCACTCACCCGTGTCGGGGTGCCCCGGGGCCGGATCGTTCTCGACCACACCATGCTCGCGGGCCTGAGCGTCCTGGTGGTGGCCGGCTGCTACACCTCGGGCGCGTTCGACGGCTGGTACACGCCTTTGCCGCCGCTGGGGTTCGGACTGTGCGTGGTCGCGGCGCTGCGGTATCACCACACGACCCTCGACCATCGCCTGGCAGCCTCGCTTGGGCTGCTCGCGGTGATCGCGCTCTGCGGCCTCGGAGCCTATGCGGCAGGCGCTCCGACCCCCGCGACGGTGATATGGATCGTCAGCTCGATCATGGCGATGGAGAGACTGCCGCTTCACGCGGGGCTGGCCACGGTGGTGGTCCTCGGGGCCGGGTTCGTGGAGACCGACGAGACGGGGATCATCGGGGCCGGTCTCACCACGGCGGCCGTGCTGCTCGCCGGCTACTCGCTCAGGCTGGACGCCGAGGCGCGGGGAGCCGGGTTCCAGCTGCTCGCCCAGGAGAGGCTGGCCCGGGAGGCGGAGGCCGCCTCGGCGGCGCTCGCCGAGCGGGCCAGGATCGCCCGGGAGATACATGACGTGCTCGCGCACAGCCTCTCCGCCCAGATGGTGCACCTGGAGGTCGCACGGCTCCAGATCGAGGCCGGAGCGGACCGTTCGGAGATCCTCAAGCTCGTGACCTCGGCCCGTTCCATGGCCAGAGAGGGACTCGCCGAGACCCGTCACGCGCTCTCGGCGTTGCGCGGGGACATGGTGCCGGTCGAGGAGTATCTGAGGGAGCTGGCGCGGGAGGGCCGTGCCGAGGTCGATGTCACCGGTGAGCGCCGGGACCTGCCCGCCGAGGCCTCGCAGGCGGTGCGGAGGGTCGCGCAGGAGGCCCTCACCAATGTCCGCAAGCACGCGCCGGGTGCCCGGACCAGGATCCGGTTCGCCTACGGGACGGACGAGGTCTCCCTGGAGATACGCGACTCCGGTCCGCCTCGGACGGTCGGCGGCGCGAGAGGGGCGGAGGAGCTCGGGGCATCCGGGTCGGGATACGGACTGCTCGGCATGAGGGAGCGGGCCGAACTGCTCGGCGGCAGCCTGGACGCGGGGCCCGACGGGCCCGGGTTCACGGTGCGGCTGCGGGTGCCGGCGTGAGCGCCGCGAACGGCGACCGGGTCGCACGGGTCGTCGTCGCCGACGACCAGGCCGTCGTGCGGGAGGGGATCGTGATGCTGCTGGGTCTGCTTCCCGGGATCGAGGTCGTCGGATCGGCCCGGGACGGGGAGGAGGCGGTCGCGCTCACGGCCGAGCTCGCTCCCGACGTCGTCCTGATGGATCTGCGGATGCCCCGCTGCGACGGCGTCGAGGCCACTCGTCGGATCCGCGACCGGCACCCCGGGACGGAGGTCGTCGTGCTGACCACCTACGCCGACGACGACTCGCTGTTCCCGGCGCTGCGAGCCGGGGCGCGCGGTTACCTCACCAAGGACGCCGGCGGGGAGGAGATCGGGCGGGCCGTGCGGGACGTGATCGACGGGCGGGCCGGGCTCTCCCCCTCCGTGCAGCGGCGGCTCCTGGACCGGCTGATCGACCGGGAGGACCGAGATGACCGGGACGACCGGGACGGCCGAGCGGGGCTGGTCGACCAGGACGGCCGGGCGGGGCGGGATGATCGGGACGATCAGGAGGGGAGCAGCGATCGGGGCGATCGGGAGGGCCGAGGTGGTCGGGAAGGGCGGGGTGGACGGTTCGGTCGGACCGGCCCCGGGGGCGGATCCGGGGCGGGGGCGGTGAATGGCGGGGGGCCTGGAGAGGAGCCGGGGGCGGGAGGCTTGGCCGGGCCGGGTGCCGACGGTCTGACCGAGCGGGAGACGGAAGTGCTCGCGCTGGTCGCGGACGGGCTGTCCAACTCGGAGATCGCGGGGCGGCTGCGGATCTCCACGGCCACGGTGAAGACCCACATCAACAACCTCTTCGCCAAGACCGGGGTGCGCGACCGCGCCCAGGCCGTGCGGTACGCATATCAGCACGGTCTGGTCAGGGCGCCTGGGAGAAGAGTCACCTGATGGGGTGAAGAGAGGGAGGAGAAGAGTCCGAGATGTTCCCGCTCTGTCCATCCTTGTGCACGCGGCCGAAACGGTTCGCTGACAAGGAGAGTTGGTCGGTGGAGCAGGTGGACAGGCAAGAGGGGCGAGACGCTACGGCGATGGCGGTCGACGACCCCTGGTACGACGCGACGGCTTCCGGTTGGGGTGGGGAGGCGACGGCCGGGGCGCCCGGCGACGGCCGCCCCGGCGCGGTGCCGCGGCAGCGGGTCCACAGCGCGGCGGAGATCTATCTGGAAGTCCAACGGAGTCCGGCCTTCCAGGAAGTACGGGGCCGCTACCGCCGGTTCGTCTTCCCCGCCACCCTGGCGTTCCTCCTGTGGTACCTCGCCTATGTGGTGGCGGCTACCGTCGCACCCGGGCTGATGGCGCGGCCGGTGGCCGGAGCGGTCAACGTGGCGATGGTCGCGGGGCTCGGACAGTTCCTCACCACCTTCCTGCTGACCTGGGCGTACGCGCGCCATGCGCGGCTGCGCAGGGACCGGGCCGCACTGGAACTGCGCTGGGACACGCAGGAGATGACCCGGGGGGTGGTGCAGCCATGACAGGAAGCCACCAGACCCTGGCGCTCGTGCTGTTCAGCGTGTTCGTCGCCGTGACCCTGGGGATCACCACCTGGGTGAGCCGCCACCGGCACGGCTCGGCGGAGGAGTTCTACGCCGGAGGGCGGCTGTTCTCTCCTCTGGAGAACGGGTTCGCCATCGCCGGGGACTACATGTCCGCGGCCTCCTTCCTGGGGATCTCCGGGCTGATCGCGCTCTACGGCTACGACGGCATGCTGTACTCCGTCGGCTTCCTCGTCGCCTGGCTGCTCGTGCTCCTGCTGGTCGCCGAACTGGTGCGCAACTGCGGGAGGTTCACGCTGGCCGACGTCGTCGCCGCGCGGATGGCGGAGCGGCCGGTGCGGATCGCCGCAGGAACGTCCTCGGTGGCCGTCTCCGTGCTGTACCTCGTGGCCCAGATGGTGGGCGCGGGGAGCCTGGTGGCGCTGCTGCTCGGCGGGTCCAGCGAGGCCGCGCGCTCGTGGACGGTGATCGGCGTGGGCGCGCTGATGGTGATCTACGTGACGCTCGGCGGCATGCGGGCCACCACGTGGATCCAGATCGTCAAGGCGGTCCTGCTCATGGCGGGCACGATCGCGCTCACCGTCCTCGTCCTGCTCCGGTTCCACGGCGACGTGAACAGCCTGCTCTCCACCGCGGCCGAGCGCAGCGGGCACGGCCGGGGATTCCTCGCGCCCGGACTGCGCTACGGCGGGGACTGGACGGCCCGCCTCGACTTCATCAGCCTCGGGCTCGCCCTCGTCCTGGGCACGGCGGGGCTGCCGCACATCCTGTCGCGCTTCTACACCGTGCCGACCGCCCGTGCCGCCCGTCGCTCCGTCGTCTGGTCCATCGGGCTCATCGGCGGCTTCTACCTGATGACCATCGTGCTCGGCTTCGGGGCGGCCGCGCTGATCGGTCCCGACGAGGTCCGTGCGTCCAACGCCTCCGGGAACACCGCCGTGCCGCTGCTCGCCCTCGACCTCGGCGGCGGCGCGGGCTCCACCGGCGGCATCGTGCTCTTCGCGGTCGTCGCCGCCGTCGCCTTCGCGACCATCCTCGCCGTCGTCGCGGGGATCACGCTGGCCTCCTCGGCCTCCGTCGCCCACGACCTGTACACCTCGCTGCGCCGTCGGCACGCGAAGCAGTACAGCGAGGTGGCCGTGGCCAGGGTCGCGGCCGCCGGGATCGGGGCGGCCGCCATCGGCCTCGGGCTGCTCGCCCGCGACCTCAACGTGGCCTTCCTCGTCGGCCTCGCCTTCGCGGTCGCGGCCTCCGCCAATCTGCCGGTGCTGCTCTACTCGCTGTTCTGGCGGAAGTTCACCACCCGGGGCGCGGTCTGGTCGGTGTACGGCGGCCTGATTCCCGCGGTGCTGCTCGTCCTGGTCTCCCCGGTCGTCTCCGGGAGCCCGGAATCGCTGTTCCCGGGGGTCGACTTCCACCTCTTCCCGCTGCAGAACCCGGGAGCGGTCTCCATCCCGCTCGGCTTCCTGGCCGGATGGATCGGCACGGCCACCTCGACGGAGCCGCCCGACGAGGCCCGGCACGCGGAGACCGAGGTGCGCTCTCTGACGGGCGCGGGTGCCGTCTGACCGTCCCGGGCGGGCGTCAGCCGGTGGACGGTGAGCTCGCCCAGGCGTACCGGTGCTCGGGGCGGCCCGTCTCGCCGTACCGGAGGGAGAGGCGCACCCGGCCGGTGCGTTCCAGCAGCTTGAGGTAGCGCTGTGCGGTCTGGCGGCTGACGCCGGCCCGCTCGGCGATCTCCTGTGCGGACAGCGGGCCGTCGGCGGCGAGCAGCACCTGCCGGACCACCTCGGCGGTGGTGGGGGAGTGACCCTTGGGCAGGTCGGGGGCGACGGCGCCCGCCGCCAGGACCCCGAAGATCCGGTCCACCTCGGCCTGCTCCGCCTCGCCGCCGGTCTCCAGGGTGCGGCGGAGCGTCGCGTACGCCTCCAGCTTGGCGCGGAGCCCGGCGAAGTTGAACGGCTTGACCAGGTACTGCAGCGCCCCGTGCCGCATCGCCGACTGGACGGTGGCCACGTCGCGGGCCGCCGTCACCATGATCACGTCGCACTGGTGGCCGCGCGCGCGGAGCTCCCGTACCGCCGCGAGGCCGTTCTCGTCGGGCAGGTAGTGGTCCAGGAGGATCAGGTCGACCGGCCGGCCGTCCAGGGCGGCGAGCGCCTCGGCGGTCGAGTGGGCGAGGGCGACGACCCGGAAGCCGGGCACCTTGGCGACGTAGGCGGCGTTGATCCTGGCCACCCGGGTGTCGTCGTCGACGACGAGCACGTCGATCATCGCGTCGCCTCCTCGGTGGTGTCCGCCAGGGGCGCGGGCACGTCCGGCGCGGGCTCCGGTTCGGCCAGGGCGTCCGGGAGGACGACCGTGAACACGGCGCCGCCCTCGGTGCCGTCGGCCACCTCGGCGGTACCGCCACGGCGCTCGGCGAGGCGGCGCACCAGGGCGAGGCCGAGTCCGCGCTTGCCGTGGGACGGCAGCGCCTTCGTCGTCCAGCCCTCGGTGAAGATCAGCTCGCGGCGGTCCTCCGGGACGCCCGGGCCGCTGTCCGAGACCCGCAGCACCACCGTACGGCCCTCGGCGCGGAAGGAGACCTCGATGCGGGCGCCGGGGGTGCCGGCGACGGCGTCCAGGGCGTTGTCGACCAGGTTGCCCACGACGGTGACCAGTTCGCGGGGGTCGACGAGCCGGTCCGGCAGCAGGGAGTCGGGCGCGAGCCGCAGCGAGACGCCCCGCTCGGCGGCGACGGTCGCCTTCCCCACCAGGAGCGCGGCGAGGAGCGGGTCGTGGACCTTCTCCGTGACCTGCTCGGCGGTGGCCCGGTGCACGCCGACCACCTCCGTGACGAACTCGACCGCCTCCTCGTGCATCTCCAGCTCCAGGAGGCCGAGGAGGGTGTGCAGCCGGTTGGCGTGCTCGTGGTCCTGGGCGCGGAGCGCGTCGATCAGGCCCCGGGTGGAGTCGAGCTCGCGCCCGAGCCGTTCCAGCTCGGTGCGGTCGCGGAGGGTCGCCACCGCGCCGCCGTCGTCCGTGGGCATCCGGTTGGCGATCAGCACCCGGTGTCCCCGGACGGTGAGCAGGTCCTCGCCGGTGACCCGGCCCGCGAGGACGTCGGCGGTCCGGCCGGCGCCGAGGACCTCGTCGAGCGGCCGGCCCGCCGCCTCGGGGCCGAGGCCGAGGAGACGCTGCGCCTCGTCGTTCATGAGCCGTACGGAGCCGTTCCGGTCGAGGGCCACGACGCCCTCGCGGATGCCGTGCAGCATGGCCTCGCGTTCGGCGAGCAGGGCGGAGATGTCGGAGAAGGCCAGGTCGTGGGTCTGCCGCTGGAGCCGCCGGGAGATCAGATACGCGGCGAGCGCGCCGGCCGCGAGCGCGCCGCCCGCGTAGGCGAGGAGGCCGGGGATGGCGGCGAGGAGCCGGTCGCGGACGCTGTCGTACTCGATGCCGACGGAGACCGCGCCGACGATCCGCCCGCCGGCGTCCCGCAGCGGCACCTTGCCGCGCGCCGAGCGGCCCAGGGTGCCGCTGTCGATCTCCATCACCTCGTGCCCGGCGAGGGCGCTGCTCGGGTCCGTGGAGACGACCCTGCCGATCTCGGCGGGGTCGGTGTGCGACCAGCGCACCCCGCGGGTGTCCATGACCACGACGTACTCGGCGCCCGTGGAGGTCCTGATCCGCTCCGCCTCGGTCTGGACCGGGCCCCGCGCGGACGGCGGGCCGCCGGTGAGGTCCGCGGCGAGCCGGGGCGACGCGGTGGTCCCGGCGATGGCCAGGGCCCGTCGCATGGCCTGGTCGTCGAGCTGGGCGCTCAGCGGGGCGAGGAAGAGGCCGGTGGCGAGGACGGTCACACCGGTCGCGATGGCCAGCTGCATCAGCAGGACCTGCGAGAACACCCGCTGCGGCCACCCGAACCGTCGACGGCGCGCGTGGGGGCGCGGAGGGCGGGTCTGTGCGGGGCTCATGCCGAAAACGGTAAGGGGACGCGGCCCGGGACCGGAAACGGCGACGGGACGGGCGCCTATTCTGGGGGTTTCGCACGGCTCCCATGCCCGTGGGACCCGAAGGAACCGGAGGCACGTCCCTTGAGCACGCAGCAGATCCCCGTCGTCGTTTTGGCCGGGTTTCTCGGGGCCGGGAAGACCACGCTCCTCAACCATCTGCTGCGCAGCGCCCGGGGCACCCGGATCGGAGTCATGGTCAACGACTTCGGTGACATCGGCATCGACGCGATGACCGTCGCCGGCCAGGTCGGCTCCACCGTCTCCCTCGGCAACGGCTGCCTGTGCTGCGCCGTCGACGCCGGCGAGCTCGACGAGTACCTGGAGGTACTGACCCGGCCCGAGTCCCGGCTCGACGTGATCGTGATCGAGGCGAGCGGGCTCGCGGAGCCCGAGGAGCTGGTCCGCATGGTGCTGGCCAGCGAGAACGAGCGGGTCGTGTACGGAGGGCTCGTCCAGGTCGTCGACGCGTCCGAGTTCGCGGCCACCCGGCAGCGGCACCCCGGGACCGACCGGCACCTCGGCCTCGCCGACCTCGTCGTCGTCAACAAGGCGGACCGGGTGGCCGCGGACGAGCTGCGGAGCGTCCGGGAGACGGTCGCCGGACTCGCCGGGCGCGCCGCCGTGGTCGAGGCCTCCCACGGGCGCGTCGACCCGGAGCTGCTCTTCGACCGGGTCGTGCCGGAGGGCGAGATCGAGGGCCAGATGTCGATCGAGGACATCCTGTACGGCTCCGAGGACGACAGGCACGCCCACCCGCACGCGGCCTACGAGAGCCTCTCGGTGACGGCCACGACGCCGCTGCACCCGCGCCGCCTCATGGCCTTCCTCGACTCGCGCCCCGAGGGCCTCTACCGGATCAAGGGCTTCGTCGACCTCGGCCCCGCCGATCCGGCCAACCGCTACGGCGTGCACGCGGTCGGCCGCTTCCTGCGTTTCTACCCCGAGCCCTGGCCCGCCGGTGAGGAGCGCCTCACCCAGCTCGTCCTGATCGGCTCCGGCATCGACGCGCCCGCGCTGCGCAAGGAACTCGCCTCCTGCGAGCTGAACGGCCCGCAGGACGCCCCCGACGAGCACAGCATGTGGGGCGTCCTGCGGTACGTGCAGCGGACGGAGGAGGAGCCGGACGAGTCCTAGGACCCGTCCGGCCCCGAGCCGCGGGCGGGTCTCCTAGCTCGCCGGGCCCGCCACCACGTCGACCGGCTTCGGGAGGGGCGTGCCCGAGCCGTCGCGGCGGGGGTCCGCCTCGGGCAGGTCCACCGGGGCGCCGGTCTTCTGGGCGGCGCGGGCCGGGGTGGCGCCCGCCCAGGCGAAGGTCAGGACGTCCTCGCCCTTCAGGAAGCGCTGGCAGCGGACACCGCCGGTCGCGCGGCCCTTGCGCGGGTACTGGTCGAAGGGGGTCAGCTTCGCCGACGTGCCCGCCGAGGAGTCCAGGGTGCCCGTGGAGCCCGCGACGGTGAAGACCACGGCGTCGGCCGCGGGGTCGACGGCCGTGAACGAGATCACCTCGGCGCCCGCGGCGAGCTTGATGCCCGCCATGCCGCCCGCCGGGCGGCCCTGGGGCCGCACCTGCGAGGCCTGGTAGCGCAGCAGCTGGGCGTCGGAGGTGATGAAGACCAGGTCCTCCTCGCCCGTCCGCAGCTCCGTCGCGCCGACGATCCGGTCGCCGTCCCTGAGGGTGATGACCTCCAGCTCGTCCTTGTTCGCCGGGTAGTCCGGCACCACGCGCTTCACCACGCCCTGCAGCGTGCCGAGGGCGAGGCCCGGCGAGGACTCCTCGAGCGTGGTCAGGCAGACCACCGTCTCGTCCGCCTCCAGGGTGAGGAACTCCGACAGCGGCGCGCCGCCCGCCAGGTTCGGGGCGCTCGCGGTGTCCGGGAGCTGCGGCAGGTCGATCACCGGGAGGCGCAGCAGCCGGCCGGCCGAGGTCACCACGCCGACGTCACCGCGCTGGGTGGCGGCGACCGCCGAGACGATCACGTCGTGCTTGGACCGCTTGCCGTCCTCCGCGGGCGGGAGGTGCTCGGTCACCGTCCGGGCCAGCAGGCCCGTCGAGGAGAGCAGCACCCGGCACGGGTCGTCCGCGACCTCCAGGGGCACGGCCGCGACGGGCGCGCCCGCCGACTCCAGGAGGACCGTCCGCCGGTCGGTGGCGAACTTCTTGGCGACGGCCGCCAGCTCCGCCGAGACCAGCTTGCGCAGCTCCGCGTCGGAGTCGAGGATCCCGGTCAGCTCGTCGATCTCGCCGTTGAGGCGGTCGCGCTCGGTCTCCAGCTCCAGGCGGTCGAACTTGGTGAGGCGGCGCAGCGGGGTGTCCAGGATGTACTGCGTCTGGATCTCGCTCAGCGAGAAGCGCTCCATCAGGCGCTCCTTGGCCTGGGCGGAGTTGTCGCTCTCCCGGATGAGCCGGATGACCTCGTCGATGTCGAGCAGCGCGACGAGGAGGCCCTCGACCAGGTGGAGCCGGTCGCGCTTCTTGCCGCGGCGGAACTCGGAGCGGCGCCGGACCACCTCGAAGCGGTGGTCCAGGTAGACCTCCAGGAGCTCCTTGAGGCCGAGGGTCAGCGGCTGTCCGTCGACCAGCGCCACGTTGTTGATGCCGAAGGACTCCTCCATCGGCGTCAGCTTGTAGAGCTGCTCCAGGACGGCCTCGGGCACGAAGCCGTTCTTGATCTCGATGACCAGGCGCAGGCCGTGGCTGCGGTCGGTGAGGTCCTTGACGTCCGCGATGCCCTGGAGCTTCTTGGCGCCGACCAGGTCCTTGATCTTGGAGACGACCTTCTCGGGGCCCACCGTGAAGGGCAGCTCGGTCACGACGATGCCCTTGCGGCGTGCCGTCACGGTCTCCACGGTCGCGGTGGCGCGGATCTTGAAGGAGCCGCGGCCCGACTGGTACGCGTCCTTGATGCCGGAGAGGCCGACGATCCGGCCGCCGGTCGGCAGGTCGGGGCCGGGCACGAAGCGCATCAGCGCCTCGAGGTCGGCGTTCGGGTAGCGGATCAGGTGGCGGGCGGCCGCGATCACCTCGCCGAGGTTGTGCGGGGGCATGTTCGTCGCCATGCCGACCGCGATCCCGGACGCGCCGTTGACCAGCAGGTTCGGGTAGGCGGCGGGGAGCGCCACCGGCTCCTGCTCCTGGCCGTCGTAGTTCGGCGCGAAGTCGACCGTGTCCTCGTCGATGGAATCGGTCATGAGGAGCGCGGCCGGGGCCATCCGCGACTCGGTGTACCGCATGGCGGCCGGCGGGTCGTCGTTGCCCAGGGAGCCGAAGTTCCCGTGGCCGTCGACGAGGGGGAGACGCATGGAGAAGGGCTGTGCCATGCGGACCATCGCGTCGTAGATCGACGCGTCGCCGTGCGGGTGGAGCTTGCCCATCACCTCACCGACGACACGGGCGCACTTGACGAAGCCGCGGTCGGGGCGGAGCCCCATCTCCCCCATCTGGTAGACGATGCGCCGCTGGACGGGCTTCATGCCGTCGCGGGCGTCGGGGAGCGCGCGCGAGTAGATCACCGAGTACGCGTACTCGAGGAAGGAGCCCTGCATCTCGTCGACGACGTCGATGTCGAGGATTCGCTCCTCGAACGCGTCGTCCGGCGGCGGTGTCTTCGTGCTGCGGCGGGCCATCGCGGCTGCGGCTCCTTCACCAACAAGGTTGATCTGACGCGGACCATTGTGGACCGTGCCACCGACAACGCCGACCGCGACCCGGAAGAGGGACATCTCGAAGGGTCGGGAACTTCGCCAGGTGTCGGCGCGCTTGCATACAGTGGCAGGACTTTTTCACATCGCGATCGAAGGGACGTACATGCCCATGGGTCACACGGCCACGGCCGAGGCCGGCTCCGGCGGCCTGACAGCGACCGAGCACCGGTTGGCGAACGGCCTGCGCGTGGTGCTCTCCGAGGACCACCTGACCCCGGTCGCCGCGGTCTGCCTCTGGTACGACGTCGGCTCGCGCCACGAGGTCAAGGGCCGCACGGGCCTCGCCCACCTCTTCGAGCACCTGATGTTCCAGGGCTCGAAGCAGGTGCACGGGAACGGCCACTTCGAGCTGGTGCAGGGCGCCGGCGGCTCGCTCAACGGCACGACCAGCTTCGAGCGCACCAACTACTTCGAGACCATGCCCACGCACCAGCTGGAGCTCGCGCTCTGGCTGGAGGCCGACCGCATGGGCTCGCTGCTCGCCGCCCTGGACGACGAGTCCATGGAGAACCAGCGCGACGTCGTCAAGAACGAGCGCCGCCAGCGCTACGACAACGTGCCGTACGGCACGGCCTTCGAGAAGCTGACCGCCCTCGCCTACCCGGAGGGCCACCCCTACCACCACACGCCGATCGGCTCCATGGCCGACCTGGACGCGGCCACCCTGGAGGACGCGCGGAACTTCTTCCGCACGTACTACGCCCCGAACAACGCGGTGCTGTCCGTCGTCGGCGACATCGACCCGGTGCAGACGCTCGCGTGGGTCGAGAAGTACTTCGGCTCCATCCCCGCCCACGACGGCAAGCCCGAGCCGCGCCCCGGCGACCTGCCCGAGGTCATCGGCGAGCAGCTGCGCGAGGTCGTCGAGGAGGAGGTCCCGGCGCGCGCGCTGATGGCCGCCTACCGGCTGCCGCACGACGGCACGCGCGCGTGCGACGCCGCCGACCTGGCCCTGACGGTCCTGGGCGGCGGGGAGTCCTCCCGCCTGCACAACCGCCTGGTCCGCCGTGACCGCACGGCCGTCGCCGCCGGCTTCGGCCTGCTGCGGCTCGCCGGGGCGCCCTCGCTGGGCTGGCTGGACGTCAAGACCTCCGGGGGCGTCGAGGTCCCGCAGATCGAGGCCGCCGTCGACGAGGAGCTGGCCCGGTTCGCCGAGGAGGGCCCCACGCCCGAGGAGATGGAGCGCGCGCAGGCCCAGCTGGAGCGCGAGTGGCTGGACCGGCTCGGGACCGTCGCGGGGCGCGCCGACGAACTGTGCCGGTTCGCCGTGCTGTTCGGCGACCCGCAGCTCGCCCTGACCGCCGTCGACCGCGTCCTGGACGTCACCGCCGAGGAGGTGCGGGCGGTCGCCGCGGCCAAGCTGCGTCCCGACAACCGCGCGGTGCTCGTCTACGAGCCCCTGGCGACCGAGCAGAGCGAGAACGGCGACGAGGAAGAGGGAGCGGACCAGTGACCGACGCCGCCGCGTCTTTGACGAGCATGGACTTCCACCCGCAGCCCCGGCCGGGCGCCGCCAGGCCGTGGGCGTTCCCGGCCCCGGACCGGGGGAAGCTGGACAACGGTCTGACCGTGCTCACCAGCCACCGCCCCGGCCAGCAGGTCGTGGCCGTGGAGCTCTTCCTGCCGGCCCCGCTGGACGCCGAGCCCGCCGGTCTCGACGGCGTCGCCACCATCATGGCCCGCGCGCTCTCCGAGGGCACCGACCAGCACAGCGCCGAGGAGTTCGCGGCCGAGCTGGAGCGCTGCGGCGCCACGCTCGACGCGCACGCCGACCACCCGGGCGTACGGGTCTCCCTGGAGGTCCCGGTCTCCCGGCTGCCCAAGGCGCTCGGCCTGCTGGCCGAGGCCCTGATCGCCCCGGCGTTCCTGGAGACCGAGATCGAGCGCCTGGTGCGCAACCGCCTCGACGAGATCCCGCACGAGACGGCCAACCCGGCGCGCCGCGCGGCCAAGCAGCTCTCCAAGGAGCTGTTCCCCGCGGAGTCCCGGATGTCCCGGCCGCGCCAGGGCACCGAGGAGACCGTCGCCGCCATCGACGCCGCCGCCGTCCGCGCCTTCTTCGACGCGTACGTCCGGCCGGCCACGGCCACCGCGGTGGTCGTCGGCGACCTGACCGGGGTCGACCTCGACAAGGTCCTCGCCGAGACGCTGGGCGCCTGGACCGGTGAGCCGGCCGAGCCCCTCCCGATGCCGCCGATCACCGCGGACGACACCGGACGGGTCGTCATCGTGGACCGTCCCGGCGCGGTCCAGACGCAGCTGCTGATCGGCCGGATCGGCCCCGACCGGCACGACCGCGTCTGGGCGGCCCAGGTCCTCGGCACGTACTGCCTGGGCGGCACCCTGACCTCCCGTCTGGACCGGGTCCTGCGCGAGGAGAAGGGCTACACGTACGGCGTGCGGGCCTTCGGCCAGGTGCTCCGCTCGGACGCCGAGGGGAACGGCGCCGCGATGCTCGCCATCAGCGGCTCCGTCGACACCCCCAACACGGGCCCGGCGCTCGAGGACCTGTGGAAGGTGTTGCGCACCCTCGCCGCCGAGGGGCTCACCGACGCGGAGCGCGAGACGGCCGTGCAGAACCTCGTCGGGGTGGCGCCCCTCAAGTACGAGACGGCCGCCTCGGTCGCCGGGACGCTCGCCGACCAGGTCGAGCAGCACCTTCCGGACGACTTCCAGGCCCAGTTGTACGCGCGCCTGGCCGAGACCGGCACCGTCGAGGCGACGGCCGCCGTGGTCAGTGCCTTCCCGGTGGACCGGCTCGTCACCGTGCTCGTCGGCGACGCGGCGCAGATCGCGGAGCCGGTGCGCGCGCTCGGCATCGGTGAAGTGACCGTCGTGACGGGCTGATTCCGGCTCCGAAGCGACAACAGGAGGGCCCCGACGATCTGGTTCGTCGGGGTCCTCCGCTTTGTCCGTATTGGGATCAAGGGTGATCGTTTGCCCTGTGGCATGTCTTACAAAAGTCGTGTCCGGTTGGTGATTGAAAGGTGATCCGCATAGCGTCGGGGCGGCTGTTCGTCAGTTGCACGTGCCGCACCCGCGGCATCGGACAGTCATCGCCGAGTCCCCGTCAGGCGCGAGCCTGGGGAGCCGGGGACCCACACAGTCCCTGGGGTGAATCGGGCGCCTTCGCCTCGTGCGGAGGGGCTCGTAGGAGACCTTCCTGCTCCGAACCCGTCAGCTAACCCGGTAGGCGAGAAGGAAGGAAAGGATCAGCTCCTCCATGGCGTTCACCCGTGCCACCGGGAAGCATCGTGCTCCGAGCCGGATGGCGCGCCGCAGCGCGGGCATCGCCGGCGCCGCGACGCTCGCCACCACCGGCGTCATCGGAACCCTCGCCTCCCCGGCGCTCGCCGCCGACACGGGCACCCGCTCCCTCGAGGACACCGGCCTCACCCAGGTGATCACCGAGGACTCCCTCGTCGACCGGATCAACGCCCAGGCCGCCGCCCAGGAGCAGGAGGCCGTCGAGGCCATCGCCAAGGCGAAGGCCAAGGCCGAGGCGGAGCGCAAGGCCGAGGCCCGCGCCAAGGAGATCCGTCTGGAGCGCGAGCGCGCCGCCCGCGAGGCCGAGCGCCGTCGCCTGGCCTCCTTCCAGCTCCCCGTCGCCGGCTCGTACGTCTCCACCGGCTACAAGACCGGCGGCGCGCTCTGGTCCTCCGGCCACCACTCCGGCATCGACTTCCACGCCGCCTACGGCACCCGGGTCGTCTCCGTCGGCTCCGGCACCGTCGTCGAGGCCGGCTGGGGCGGCGCGTACGGCAACAACATCGTCATCCGGATGAACGACGGCACGTACACCCAGTACGGGCACCTCTCCTCCATCGGGGTCTACGTCGGCCAGACCGTCGAGCCGGGCCAGCAGATAGGCATCTCGGGCTCGACCGGCAACTCCACCGGCCCCCACCTCCACTTCGAGGCGCGCACGAGCCCCGAGTACGGCTCGGACATCAACCCGATCACGTACCTCCGCGCTCGCGGCGTCAACGTCTGACCCCACGGCGCACCGCCCCGCCGCATCGCGTCGCAAAAGCCCCGGCCCGTACTGAGCCGGGGCTTTTCGCTGACCAAAAGACTTCCATGGATTCCGTAGGGGCATCGGAAATTCCGGCGTGCTGCAATAGAGTCGAAGATCGGCGCAGAACAGGCGCCGCTCGAATTGTCTCGCGCGCACCAAGGCGGAGGTCGGACATGCGCATTCCCGCGCACTCGGTATGCACGGCGATCAGGGACGACATCGTCTCCGGCGTGTTCGAGCGGGGCGCTCGGCTGACCGAGGAGCAGCTCGCCCGCCGGTACGGGGTCTCCCGGGTCCCGGTCCGCGAGGCGCTGCGCACCCTGGAGTCCGAGGGCTTCGTCGTCACCCGCCGCCACGCGGGCGCCCAGGTCGCCGAGCCGACCGAGCAGGAGGCCGCCGATCTCCTCGACATGCGGGCGCTGCTCGAACCGCTGGGCGCCGCCCGGGCCGCGCAGCGGCGAACCGAGGCGCACCTCAAGGTGCTGCGCGGCCTGGTCAGGCTGGGGCAGGAGCGGGCCAGGCGCGGCCAGGGGGAGGACCTGCGCTCGCTCGGCGGCTGGTTCCACGAGACCCTGGCGCAGGCCTCCGGGAGCCCGGCCCTCACGGCGCTGCTCACCCAGCTGCGGCACAAGATCGCCTGGACGTACGTCGTGGAGCAGCCCGACCGGCCGGTCGAGGCCTGGGCCGAGCACGGCGCGATCGTGGACGCCGTGGCGCGCGGCGACGCCGAGCGGGCGCGGGCGCTGACCGCGCTGCACGCGGAGCGCTCACTGCCGCTGCACCGGCTGAAGAGTCCGGGGGGCGGCCGTGTGAGGGTCTCGCAACACGCCGTCAACACGACGAGTGCCCGGAATTAACGCGCGCACCGTATACAAGGGAAAGGTATTCGGTCCGGTCTTTTGTTCTGCCAGAAGCGCTGTCCGAAGTGCTGCCCGGATTACTTCCTGATGTGCCGTCCGGAGCGCGGTCCGGAAGTGCTGTCCGAAAGCGCGGTCCGAAACACGGTCCGGGAAAAGCGAATGGCCGTGGGGGGGGGGGGGGGGGGGGGGCCGGGCCCGCCGGGGGGGGGGGGGGGGGGGGGGGGGGGGGCCGGGGGGGGCGGGCCCCCCCCCCCGGCGCCCCCCCCCCCGCCGGCGGTGGCCGGGGCGCGCGC
>NZ_JBITXP010000020.1:0-21986 GCF_044544765.1 Streptomyces sp. NPDC053513 | reverse complement strand
GCCCGTATTCTTACCTTTTGTCCCGTCCGTTGCGCGGTCCGTATGTGCGGTCCTAAAGCGCGGTCCGAAACACGGTCCGGGAAAAGCGATGGGCCGTGGCCGCCGGATTTGCGGCGGCCACGGCCATTCGTCGTACGGGGACCGGGGGTCAGACGGTCTCGGGCAGCTCGTCCAGGCCCTCGGCGACCAGCTTCGCCAGGCGGTCGAGCGCGGCCTCGGCGCCGTCGGCCTCCGAAGCGAGAACGATCTCCTCGCCGCCCTGTGCACCCAGGCCGAGCACCGCGAGCATGGAGGCGGCGTTCACGGGGGTGCCGTCGGACTTGGCGATCGTCACCGGCACGCCGGAAGCCGTGGCGGCACGGACGAAGATGGACGCGGGGCGGGCGTGCAGGCCCTCGGCCCAGCCGACGTTGACGCGGCGCTCAGCCATGGTGTTGCCCTTCAAGTCTCAAGCGGGTTGTCTAGACCAGTCTCTCACGGGTTGCGCGGTGCTCACGTCGGACCTCCGGCCCGCACCGGGCCGCCCTTCGGCCCTCCCTACCTTGCAACACCTTGCATCGCCCGCACCCCGCGCGCGACCGGTGCCCCGGTCGTGTCGCGGCCGTAGTCTGGCCCCATGCAGAGCGCGTCGGAGCAGCCACCGGCACCACAGGCCCCACCGGAGCACGCCTATCCCGACCACTGGGAGGCGGACGTGGTGCTCCGCGACGGCGGCACCGCGCGCATCAGGCCCATCACGGCCGACGACGCCGACCGGCTCGTCAGCTTCTACGAGCAGGTCTCGGACGAGTCGAAGTACTACCGCTTCTTCGCCCCCTATCCGCGCCTGTCCGCCAAGGACGTCCACCGCTTCACCCACCACGACTTCGTGGACCGGGTCGGGCTCGCCGCGACCGTCGGCGGCGAGTTCATCGCCACCGTCCGCTACGACCGGATCGACGCCCGCGGGATGCCCGCCTCGTCCCCGGCCGACGAGGCCGAGGTCGCCTTCCTCGTCCAGGACGCGCACCAGGGGAGGGGCGTCGCCTCCGCCCTCCTCGAACACATCGCGGCGGTCGCGCGGGAGCGGGGCATCCGGCGCTTCGCCGCCGAGGTGCTGCCCGCCAACACCAAGATGATCAAGGTCTTCACCGACGCGGGCTACACCCAGAAGCGCAGTTTCGAGGACGGCTCCGTGCGCCTCCACCTCGACCTCGAACCCACCGACCGCTCCCTCGCCGTCCAGCGCGCGCGGGAGCAGCGCGCCGAGGCCCGCTCCGTGCAGCGCCTCCTCACCCCCCGCTCCGTCGCCGTCGTCGGCGCCGGACGCGCGCCGGGCGGCGTCGGCCGGACCGTGCTCCGCAACCTCCTCGGCGCCGGCTTCACGGGACGGGTGTACGCGGTGAACGCCGCGCTCACCGGAGAGACCGAGCTCGACGGCGTCCCCGCCCACCCCTCCGTCGGCGCCATCGGCGAACCCGTGGACCTGGCCGTCGTCGCCGTCCCCGCCGAACGGGTGCCCGAGGCCGTCGCGGACTGCGGCGAACACGGGGTGCGCGGCCTCGTCGTGCTCTCCGCCGGATACGCCGAGAGCGGGGCCGCCGGGCGCGAGCGCCAGCGCGAGCTCGTACGGCAGGCCCGCTCGTACGGGATGCGGATCATCGGCCCCAACGCCTTCGGGATCATCAACACCTCCGACGACGTCCGGCTCAACGCCTCCCTCGCCCCGCAGATGCCGGGGGCCGGGCGGATCGGGCTCTTCACCCAGTCCGGCGCCATCGGGATAGCCCTCCTCGCCGGACTGCACCGGCGCGGCGCGGGGCTCTCCTCCTTCATCTCGGCCGGCAACCGCGCCGACGTCTCCGGCAACGACTTCCTCCAGCACTGGTACGACGACCCCGGCACCGACGTCGTCCTCCTCTACCTGGAGTCGATCGGCAACCCGCGGAAGTTCACCCGGCTCGCCCGCCGCACCGCCGCCGTCAAGCCCGTCGTGGTCGTCAAGGGCGCCCGGCACAGCGGCAGCGCCCCGCCCGGCCACCGGGTGCCGGTCACCCGCATCCCGCACGCCACGGTCTCCGCGCTGCTCCGCCAGGCCGGGGTGATCCGCGTCGACACCGTCACCGAGCTCGTCGACGCCGGACTGCTCCTCGCGTCCCAGCCGCTGCCCGCCGGGCCCCGGGTCGCGATCCTCGGCAACTCCGAGTCGCTCGGCCTCCTCACGTACGACGCCTGCCTGACCGAGGGGCTGCGCCCGCTGCGGCCGCTCGACCTCACGACGGCGGCGGTCCCGGGGGACTTCCGGGACGCGCTCGCGGCGGCGCTCGCCGACGAGACGTCCGACGCGGTCGTCGTCAACGCGATCCCCTGGGTCGGTGAGGACGGGGCCACCGAGTTCGGCGACGGCGAGGTGCTCGCGGCCGCCCTCCGCGAGGCCGTCGCCTCGGCTCCCGCGCCGACGAAGCCGGTCGTCGTCGTCCACGTCGAGATGGGCGGCCTCGCGGAGGCCCTCGCGGTGGCGACGAGCACGAGGCCGGCGGCGCCGGGGCGGGCCGCGGGCCCGTCCGGCGCCCGCCCGGCCGGCTCCGGGGCCGAGGGGCCCGGGCCCGAGCCCCGGTCCGCCGGTTCCGCCGCCGGGACCGGCGCGGGTCGTGCGGCGGCGTCCGGCCCGGCGCCCGCGGCGAGCCCGAACCGCGCCGCCGACACCCCGGGAACGGCCCTCCCGCCGGCCCCCGGCGCGGCCCCTGGTTCCTGGGACGGCCCCGGCACGACCACCTCCGCGTCCCCGTCCGGCCCCGGAGCCCCGTCCGGCTCCACAGCCCTGTCCGGCTCCACCGCCCCGTCCGGCCCCGGAACCCCGTCCAGCCCCACCGCCCCGTCCGGCCCCGCCGCTCCCGAGCCCCCCGCGCCCGTGCCGCACGTCGCCATCCCCGCCTATCCCGCCGCCGAGCGGGCCGTGCGGGCCCTGGCCGAGGCCGTGCGGTACGGGCAGTGGCGGCGGCAGGCCGCCGATCCCGGGCGGGTGCCCGAGTACGAGGACATCGACGAGGGCGGGGCCGCCGCGCTCATCGAAGGGGTCCTCGGTGCCGAGGACGTGGACGCGCGCGGTGTGACCCTCGACACCGAGGACGCCGGGGCGCTGCTCGGCCGGTACGGGATCACCGTCCTGCCGACCCTGCCCGCGCCCACCCCCGACGCCGCCGTCGCGGCCGCCGCCCGGCTCGGCTACCCCGTCGCGCTCAAGACGACCGCCCCCCACCTCCGCCACCGCCCCGACCTCGGCGGCGTCCGGCTGGACCTCGCCACCGAGGAGCAGCTGCGCACGGCGTACGCCGAGCTGACCGAGGTGCTCGGCAAGCCGGAGGAGCTCCAGCCGGTCGTCCAGGCGATGGTGCCCCGGGGCGTCGACACCGTCGTCCGCGCCGCGATCGACCCGGCCGTCGGCGCCGTCCTCTCCTTCGGGCTCTCGGGCGCGGCCTCGGAGCTGCTCGGCGACACGGCCCACCGGCTGGTCCCGGCCACCGACCGGGACGCCGCCGAGCTCGTCCGCTCCCTCCGCACCGCCCCGCTGCTCTTCGGCTGGCGCGGCTCCGCCCCGGTCGACACCCCCGCCCTGGAGGAGCTGCTGCTGAGGGTCTCCCGGCTCGTCGACGACCACCCCGAGGTGGTCGCGGTCTCCCTGGAGCCGGTGGTCGTGGCACCCCGAGGGCTCTCCGTCCTCGGCGCGACCGTCCGGCTGGCCCCGCCCGCGCCCCGCACCGACCTCGGGCCGCGGAGCCTGCCGCGTTACTGACGGGCCTGAGGGGGCCCCTCCGCCCCGTAGGATGGAGCCCATGGCAAAGAGCGGTACGACGACCCAGGGGCTGCGCGCGGCGATCGAGCGCAGCGGCTACTACCCGGCCCTCGTGGCCGAGGCGGTGGAGGCCGCCGTCGGCGGCGAGGCCATCACGTCGTACGTGGTCCACCAGGAGACCACCTTCGACGCGAACGAGGTCCGGCGCCACGTCACCGTCCTCGTCCTGACGCCGCACCGCTTCATCGTCAGCCACACCGACGAGCAGGCCGCCGACACGAGCTCCCCGACGCCGTACGCGACCACCTCCACCGAGTCCGTGAAGCTCGACCGGATCTCCTCGGTCGTCGTCAGCCGCGTCGTCGCCAACCCCGAGTCGTACACCCCGGGCACGCTGCCCCGCGAGGTGGTCCTCACCATCGGCTGGGGCGCCGTCTCCCGCATCGACCTGGAGCCCGCCGCCTGCGGCGACCCCAACTGCGACGCCGACCACGGCTACACCGGCAACGCCACCGCCGACGACCTCAGCCTGCGCGTGAGCGACGCCGGCGACGGCCCGGACACCGTCCGGCAGACCCTCGCGTTCGCCCAGGCCCTCTCCGAAGCCATCGCGGCGACCGCCGCGCCCACCCGCTGATGGCGCAGCCGACCGCCGTGACCCACGGCTGGCCCGACGACCCGGTCCCGCTCGCGCCGGAGACCGCCCCGGTGCCCGAGTACGCCTCCGGTTCGCTGGGCGACCTGCTGCCGACGCTCGTGGCGGGCCAGGACGTGCCCGGCTTCGAGGCGCGGATCGCCGAGCTGGCCCCGGCCGACCGGAACTGCGTCTTCCTGATCGACGGGCTCGGCTGGGAGCAGATCAAGGCGCACCCGGACGAGGCCCCGTACCTGACCTCGCTCCTCGGCTCCTCGCGGGGCGGCACGGGCCGTCCGGTCACCGCCGGCTTCCCCGCCACCACCGCGACCTCGCTCGCCTCCGTCGGCACCGGCCGCCACCCCGGGACGCACGGCCTGCCCGGCTACACCGTGCGCAACCCGGAGACCGGCGAGCTGATGAACCAGCTGCGCTGGAAGCCGTGGACCTCGCCGCGGGTCTGGCAGCCGTACCCCACCGTCTTCCAGCTCGCCCACGAGGCCGGGATCCACACCGCCCAGGTGTCGTCCCCGATCTTCGAGCAGACCCCGCTCACCAAGGTCGCGCTCAGCGGCGGAACGTTTCACGGGCGGCTCTCCGGCGAGGAGCGCATGGACTTCGCCGCCGAGCAGCTCGCCGCCGGCGACCGCTCGCTGGTCTACACGTACTACAGCGAACTCGACGGCGCCGGCCACCGCTTCGGCATCGACTCCGACGCCTGGCGCGGCCAGCTGATGTTCGTCGACCGGCTGGTGCAGCGGCTCGCCGAACAGCTGCCGTCCCGCTCGGCCCTGTACGTCACGGCCGACCACGGCATGGTCGACATCCCCTTCGACGAGCAGCACCGCATCGACTTCGACGAGGACTGGGAGCTGCGCGCGGGCGTCGCCCTCCTCGGCGGCGAGGGCCGGGCCCGCCACGTCTACGCCGTGCCCGGCGCCGAGGCGGACGTCCTCACCTGCTGGCGCGAGGTCGTCGGCGAGCAGTTCTGGGTGGCGAGCCGGGACGAGGCGATCTCCCTCGGCTGGTTCGGCGCCGAGGTCGACGAGCGGGTGTACGGCCGGATCGGCGACGTCGTCGTCGCGGCCCACGACGACGTGGCGATCACCGCCTCCGTCAACGAGCCCAACGAGTCCGCGATGGCCGGCATGCACGGGTCCATGACCCCCGCCGAGCAGCTCGTCCCGCTGCTCGAAGTCCGCTCCTGACACCCGATCCTTCCCCACGACCCGAAAGGTCCCCGTTCCGTCATGCCCGAGCTGGTCTTCTTCTCCGGAACCATGGACTGCGGGAAGAGCACCCTGGCGCTCCAGATCGCCCACAACCGCGACGCGCGGGGGCTGCAGGGCGTGATCTTCACCCGCGACGACCGGGCGGGCGAGGGCAAGCTGTCCTCCCGGCTCGGCCTGGTGACGGAGGCGGTCGAGGCGCCGCGGGACATGGACCTGTACGCGTACCTCGTCACCCAGCTCTCCCAGGGCGGCAAGGCCGACTACGTGATCGTGGACGAGGCCCAGTTCCTCGCCCCGGAGCAGATCGACCAGCTCGCCCGCATCGTCGACGACCTCGACCTGGACGTCTTCGCCTTCGGGATCACGACGGACTTCCGCACGAAGCTGTTCCCGGGCTCGCAGCGGCTGATCGAGCTGGCGGACCGGATAGAGCAGCTCCAGGTCGAGGCGCTGTGCTGGTGCGGCGCCCGCGCCACGCACAACGCCCGTACAGTGGGCGGCGAGATGGTCGTCGAGGGCGAGCAGGTCGTCGTCGGGGACGTGAACCGTCCGGCCGAGGAGATCGGCTACGAGGTCCTCTGCCGCCGGCACCACCGCCGCCGGGCCACCTCGGCCTCCGCCCGGGCGGGGGCCCTCTCGCCCGACGTGCTGCCGGTCACCTCGGACTGACCCGTCCGGGCGCGACCCGGGCCGTGAGGTCTCGGCCGGGCCCGTCGTTCACCTCGGACCGACCCGCGCGGGCCCGCCGTTCCCGCTGCCCGCCCCGGACCGCCCCACGGGCCCGCCGAAGCGCAGCCGCCACGGGGTGAGGGCGGATTCGAGCTGGACCCGCAGGTCCATCTTCGACGTGCCCCGGCCGCGTTCCTCGAAGTGGATGGGCACTTCGAGGAGGGTGAACCCCCGGGTGACGGCCCGGTGGTTCATCTCGACCTGGAAGGAGTACCCGTTGCTGTGCACGGAGTCCAGGTCGAGCGCGCGCAGCGTCTCGGCCCGCCACGCCTTGAAGCCGGCGGTGGCGTCCTTCAGACCCAGCCGCAGGATCGCGTTCACATAGGCGTTGGCCCAGGCCGACAGGGCCCTGCGGGACCGGGGCCACTCGGCGGCGGTCGAGCCGCCGGCCACGTAGCGCGACCCGATCACGACGGCGGCGTCCTCCGTCCGCAGCGTGTCGAGCATGACCGGGAGCGCCGAGACCGGGTGCGAGAGGTCGGCGTCCATCTGGACCACGACGTCGGCACCCTCGTCCAGCGCCCGGGCCATCCCGGCGAGGTAGGCGCGGCCGAGGCCGTCCTTGGTGCGGCGGTGCAGCACGCCGACGGTGTCCGGCGCCTCGGCGACGAGCTTGTCCGCGACCTCGCCGGTGCCGTCGGGCGAGTCGTCGTCGACCACGAGCAGGTGCAGGTTCGGCACCGGCAGGTCCGCGAGCAGAGCGGCCAGCACGGGCAGGTTGTCCCGCTCGTTGTAGGTCGGCACGACGACCACGGTCTTCGGGGGCACGACGGCCATCGGCGGCTCCTCGGTCGGGAACGGTTCAGGGGCTGGTGACCCGGGCGCGGGGGCGGGCCGGAACGCGGCGGAAGAACTCGAGGATCTGGTGGTTGACCTCCTCCGGGCGCTCCAGGTACCCGTAGTGGCCCGCGCGGTCGATCAGGCGGTGGACGGCGCCGGGGATGGCCTCGGCCACCTCGGCGACCAGGTGCGGGGGCGTGACCAGGTCGTCGGCGAAGGCCAGGACCAGGCACGGCGTGGTGATCGTGGCGTAGGCCGCGAGGCGGCCGGGGTCCGGCGTGATGGCGAGCTGGTGCCGCAGCCCCGGGCCGGCGGACAGCGACTGCTCGAACACCGCCAGCCAGTCGGACACCTCGATGTCGTCGTTGAGGGTGTGCGGGGACAGGTTCTGGATCGCCTGCAGGGCCGCGTGGTACCTCCGCGGCAGCGTGATGCCGGAGTCGAGCAGCTCGATCTCGGCCCGGGCGGCGGCCGCGCGCAGCCGGTCGTCGCGGCCGCGGGTGGCCATCAGCACGGCGGCGGTGGCCAGTTCGGGCCGGGACAGCAGCAGTTCCTCCACCACGTGCGCGCCGAGCGAGGTCCCCACCAGACGGCAGGGCCCGGCGTCCAGGTGCTCGATGAGCGCCGCCAGGTCGGCCGCGAGATCGCCGACCGTCAGCCCCGCCCCGCCGGGGTCGCTGGGAGGCACGCCCCGGGAGTCGTACGTGATCACCCGATGGCCGGCCGCGACGAGCGCCGGTACCTGGTGGAGGTGCCACGCCCGTCCGCGACCGCCCGCGCCCATGACCAGGACGACCGGCTCCCCGCCCGCCGGGCCGGCGACGTCGTCGTAGTGCAGTCGTACGCCGCCGACGGTCGCGACGCCCATCAGCGCGCGGCCATGCGGTCGGCCAGGCTCTTCGGGCGCATGTCGGTCCAGTGCTCCTCGACGTACGCGAGGCAGGCCGCGCGGTCCGTGTCGGCCAGCGCGATCCGCCACCCCTCGGGAACGGCGGCGAAGGCGGGCCAGAGCGAGTGCTGTCCCTCGTCGTTGACGAGCACCTTGAAGGTCGCGTCGGGGTCGTCGAACGGATTGGTCATCTTCTGTTCCTTCTGGAGGAGGTCCGGAGGGGTGTCAGGTGAGGGGGCGGCCGGAGACGAGCGTCTCGGCGTATCCGAAGACGTGGCCGCGCCCGACCGAGACCGGCCGCAGCGAGGCGAAGTCCGCGTCGAGCACGTCGAACATCTCCAGGTGCGCGTCGCCCGACCACACCTCGGAGAACTCGACGCCGGTGACGGTCGAGGTCACCAGCTCCACGGGCGGCTCCTCCCCGTCGACCCAGGACGGCTGGACCCGGGTGTGCACCAGCGGCACGGTGTGCAGCGCCGGCGGTTCGGCGGCCGGAGCGGTCACGTTCACCGAGGCCTGGACGAACCGGCGGCCGCCGGTCGAGGCGGTGCCGTGGTACGTGCCCGCGGCCGAGCCCAGGGGCCCCGCCCTGCCGACGCGCATCGGCCGGGTCTGGTGCAGTTCGCCGAACTGCTTCGGCATGCCCTGCACCCAGCCGCGCAGCAGCGGCACGGGCTGGTCGACCCAGGCGTACGGGCAGCGGGCCAGGGGACGGCCGCGGTACTCGCAGGCGAGCAGGATCAGGAACTCGCCGAACTGGCTGGTGCCCGGATCGGCCAGCTCGGTCCCCGGCTCCGAGCACCACTGCCAGTGCGCGAAGACCGCGGCGGCCCGCCCCGGATCGGCGCCGAGGTCGAGCTCGGGCGGGAGGAACGCCGCCGCCGCCACCGGGTCCACGCGGTAGTCGACCATGACGACCTCGCCGGAGAAGTGCCACGGCGGGGGAGTCAGCATGGCCGAGGTGCCGGAGGGGGAGAGCGGAAGACTGTAGCCGCGCAGGCGGCTGAGGACGGAACTGGTCATCGGAGGGTCTCCTCGGTTCTCCAGGCGGCGGAGAGCCGCGCGGCGGCCTCCGCCAGACGGTCGGGGGAGTTGAGGCTGTAGGCGAGCCGCAGATGGGTGCCGGCCGCGCTGCCGTAGCGGGAGCCCGGCGCCACCGCGACGCCCGCCCGGCCGGCCGCGGCGAGCAGAGCCGCCTCGTCGCGCCGCGGGCCGAAGTCCAGCCAGAGGAAGAAACCGCCGGCCGGGCAGTCGACGGTCACCGACTCGCCCAGGCCGGCCCGGAGGGCCGCCACGAGGGTGTCGCGTCGCAGCCGGAGTCCCTCGCGCAGCCACGACAGGCGCCGGTCGTAGCGGCCGTCCCCTAGGAGCATGGTCACGGCCATCGAGGTCAGATGGTTGAGCGCTCCGCCGCTGACCAGCTGACCACGGCCGGTCAGCGTCTCGATCAGGGCCGGTTCGGCCTCCAGCCAGCCCAGCCGCAGGCCCGGCCCGAGCGTCTTGGAGAACGAACCGAGCCGGATCACGCCCCGCCGCCCGGCCAGCGCGGCCAGCGAGGGCGGCAGGGCGACGCGGTCCAGACCCAGCTCCGCGTACGCGTCGTCCTCCACGACCGGCACGCCGTGCCGGGCGGCGACGGCGAGCAGCTCCCGGCGGCGGGCCTCGCCCGCGACCGTGCCGGTCGGGTTGTGGAACGTCGGCGTCAGGTAGACGAACGCCACGTCGTCGTCCTGGGCGAGGGCCAGGTCCAGGGCCCGCGGCCGGACGCCCTCACCGTCCGCGTCCACCTCGCGCAGGCGCAGACCGTGGTCGGTCATGATCATCCGACCCAGGTCGTAGCTGGTGCGCTCGACCACGACGGACCGGCCGGGGCGGCCGAGGACGGTGCACAACAGGGCCAGCGCCTGGGAGGTGCCGGCGGTGACCATGACCTCGTCGGCCGTGCAGCCGTGCCGGGCGGCCAGCAGGGCGCGCAGCGGCTCGGCTCCGGCGTTGGCGCCGTAACCGAGCGCCGCGGGACCGAACTCGGCGAGGGCCTCCGCGTAGAGCGGACGCACCTCGTCGACCGGCAGCAGGCCCGGTTCGAGATAGCCGGGCTCCAGGTCGACGACACCGGGCGGGGAGACGGCCTGCACCACCCCGGCACGCCACCATCGGGCGTGCGGGAGCGGCGGGGCCGCCGTGTGCGGTCGAAGCATCAGCCCTGCAACTCCGCCGTGTCCAGCAGGGCCGAGCGCAGCACCCGCGCGCTCGCCAGCAGGGTGGACGGGTCGCGCGAGAGGGCCAGGCGCAGCATCCGCTCGCCCTCCTGCGGCCTCGCCCAGTGGAACTTCTGGCAGGGCAGCACGTAGAGGCTCCGGGAGCGGACCGCCGACCAGACGTCCATGCCCAGCCGCGAGCCCACGTGCAGGCGCTCCACGCTGACCCGGGCGTGCTCGTCGACGAAGGAGACGTCGGGCACGCCGTCGAGCGCGGCGCGCACCAGGGCCCGGTGGTCGGCGATCGTGCGCTGCAGCTCGGCCAGGCCGCCGTCCGCCCCGTCGTCCGCGAACCG
The DNA here is from genome assembly GCF_044544765.1 of Streptomyces sp. NPDC053513. NCBI lineage: Bacteria > Bacillati > Actinomycetota > Actinomycetes > Kitasatosporales > Streptomycetaceae > Streptomyces > Streptomyces sp. NPDC053513. The sequence goes on along the minus strand of NZ_JBITXP010000020.1, from coordinate 11,396 downwards.
CTTCACCAGGAGCAGGACCAGCGGCGAGGTGCCGAGCAGGATGTCCGAGTGGATCTTCTCGATCGGCAGGTCCACCTCGGCCGAGCGGACCAGCCAGCCGATCTTGAGTTCGAGCGTGGGCCACAGCTTGCCGGTGTCCTCGATGACCACCCAGCGGCAGCCGCTCGCGTCGAGCACGGCGTAGTGGTCGAACTGCGCGGCGGGATCGAATCCCCGGAACGAGGTGTCCAGGGCCAGCACCACGCCGTGCTCGGCGCACTGCCCGGCGAGCCTGCGCAGCCGGTCCTCGCTCATCACCCGGCCGGTCGGGTTGTTCGGCGTCGTGATGAAGACGCAGCCGACCTCTTCGAGCAGCTCGGCCGGCAGGTCCTCGTCGTGGGCCCGGTCCTCCTCGACCGGTACGAGCCGCAGGCCGACCCCGCGCAGGATGTCGGGGATGTTGTCGAAGGTGGGGTGGATCAGTGCCACCGCGTCGGTCGTGGTGACCAGCGAGCGGGCGAGGATCTCCATGGCCACGGAGGACGAGTAGCAGCTCAGCGTCCGCCCGGCGGCGAACGGATGGCCGTGCTGGCCGAGCATGCCGAAGAACGACTCGGCGGCCTCCCGCTCGATCTCGTCCACCGGCCGCAGGACGGCCTCGGCCCACAGGTCCGGCAGCTCGGAGACGATCTTGCCCTGCGCGGCCGTGAGGTGCTGGCGCGCGTGGCCGTCCGCCAGGTTCATCGGACTGGCGAGGGCGAGGGTCTCGAATTGGGTCAGGTTCTCCGCGGAGACTTTCGGCAGAATTCTGTTCACAAGCACCCCTTGAACGAGTGGCGGGCGAAGCGTGCTTGGAGCCACGGCAGATGCCGGGACTCACCGGCGCTCGGGCGCCGGGATAGGAATCGAGTGACCTCCGTCGGCGGAGTGACCTCCGTCAGCAGAAGGCGAACCGGGTGAGCAACTGCTCGGCATCGTCGATACGGTCACCGGAGGCCAGTCCGGCTTTTCCGACGAAGCGTTTGAGGTAACCGGCACCCTCGGTGCCGCCGGACCCCGTCATCTCCGGCAGATAACGACGTCCGAATCCGTAGTGCCGGCCGCGCCAGACGTGCAGCGGGGCCTCGCCCGCCTCGAACGCCTCGCGGACGTCGGCGTCGCCGGCGCCGGTCGCGGCGTCCCGCAGGGACGCGAACCCGCGCAGCAGCGGACTGCCGACCGGGGCCAGGTGCGCGAACCGCCCGTAGGTCTCGGTCTTCCGTTCGTCGTAGCCGTACACCACCAGCTCCATCAGGTGGTAGTTGAGCGACTGGACCGCGCTGGCGCTGCCGGTCGCCTCCCGGAAGCCCATGAAGAGCTCCGGGGTCAGCGTCCGCAGCGCGTGGAAGACGACGTTCAGGAGCTCGGCCGCCGAGGCGAACTGGCCGATGCGCAGGGCGTACGCGGCGCGGTCGCGGCCGATCGCCTCGGTGGCGCGGCGCGCGGCCCAGCGGACGAGGAAGAAGAGGATCTCGCAGGCCTGCACGGAGCGCATGAACATGTGCTCGTCGTGCTTGTCCGAACGGCGGAACCCCGAGCAGCGGTTGACCACGAGCAGGTCGCGGACCAGCACGTCGTCGTGGTCGGCGAGCCGGACCAGCTCGGCGCTCGCCATGGTGCGGTCGGGGCCGAGCGGGGACCCGCCCAGGTGGTCGAGGACGGCCTCCAGGCGGCGCACGCGTTCCGCGCCCTCCTCGACGGTCGTCTCGTGCAGCCCGGCCTCGCGCTCCTCCAGCGCGATCAGGTCGGTCACGAGGGCGTGCAGGAGCAGCAGGCCCGCCTCGTACGGGTCCTCCCGCCGCTTCTCCCGCCGGGCGAGGTACCAGCCGGTCACGTGCAGCCCGGTGTACCGGTAGTACTCGGGTATGTCGAGGCGCCGGCTGAACGTCCGGGTCAGGAGCCGCAGGATCTCGTTCTCGTCGGTGTCCGGTCCGGCCACGGCCGCGTCGTGGCGCTCCGACAGCCGGAGCGCCTCCTCCTCGGGCAGCTCGGCGAGGGGCGTGCGGTGCAGCAGGTCGGCCAACTCGGCGCAGGACGCGGGAAGTTCCCGCGAGCGGGCCGGGGCGAGGGAGCGTACGGCGTTCACCGCCCGGCCTCGCTCCCGGTGCGCCGGCCGATGATCAGGTGCTTGTCGCCGCCGGAGCGCCGCACGGTGCCGTCCGCGAAGCCGGCGCGGCGCAGCAGCTCCAGGTACTCGGCCGCCGTACGGTGCCGGCCCTCGGTCTCGACGTGCATGGAGAGGTTCATGACGGCCGTGGCGAGCGGGCCGCCGCGGTCGTCGTCGAAGAGCCGCTCCATGATCAGGACCCGGCCGCCGGGGAGGCAGGCCTCATGGGCCTTGCGCAGCAGTGCCGCGCAGGTCTCGTCGTCCCAGTCGGACAGGATGTAGCCGAAGGCGAAGCAGTCGCCGGCCGGCAGCGGATCGCGGAAGAAGTCCCCGGCCGTGAAGTCCAGCCGGTCGTCGAGTCCGTGCTCGACGGCCCGCGCGGCCAGGTGCGGACCGACCTGGGGAAGGTCGAACACGGTCGAGCGCAGCAGGGGATGGGCCCGCAGGGCGGCCACCGAGAAGGGGCCGCTCGCTCCGCCGACGTCGATCAGCCGCCGGGAGTCGCCCAGCTCGGCCAGGGCGGCCAGCTCGTGCGAGACATGGTGGCTGAGGCCCCACATCGCGTCCAGGAAGCGGCCCACCGACTCGTCGTCGCGGTAGAGGGACTCGAACGGAGCCGGCGCGTCCCGGTCGGTCTCGGCCTTGCCCGCGCGCAGGTAGCCGTCGAGTCGTCCGAACCGGTCGGCGGTGTCGTCGACCAGGTGGCCGACGAACCCCATCAGGTAGCGCGGGTCCTCGCGGTCGACGTAGGGCCGCACGTCCGCCGCGAGGGCGTAGCGCCCGTCCTCCGCGTCGAGGACGCCGAAGGAGGACAGCACCAGCAGGAGCCGCTCCAGGGTGTCCTCGTCCACGGCCAGGGCGGCCGCGATCTTCTCGGCGCTGTCGCCGCCGTGTCGTGTCAGGTGCTCGAAGACGCCGTGCCTGTCCGCGACGCGCAGGGCGTGGGTGGCGTACATTCCGTAGACGGCGCGTTCCAGATTCGCAGGAATCATTTTTTCGCTGCCCATCGATGCAAGGAAACGGTCAGGCCTTCATCGGCGCGGCGAATTGTCGACGCGGCCGCCGAGATCTTCGGGCGCGGTGCGCCCATTACCCGGTGGCGAAGAATCCGCCGGGTCGTCGAGAAGTATTTCGGTGTGCGTGGCGGATCGGCCATCTTGTTGCCCGCAGAGTGAAACCCCCAGCTCGGGGCGGACCCTCGGGCCTCCTGCTCCGTCCCGGTCCGGGAGCGGGGCGACCGAGGCCCGGGGGCGGCGGACCGTGCCCGGCGCCCGGCGGGCGTCGGGATCCGGCCACGCGGTCGGGCGGGGGAATCCGGCTCGAAAGAAAAGTCCACAGGTGGGGGCGGTATTCGCGCGTGTTCGAGCCTCGGCTCGAAATCGGTTTCCCGCCGGATCCGGTTGATCGGACGGCGCGCCGAACGGTACCGTTCCGCAAAATGGGGAAAGGGTGTGCAGTGGCTGGCAGGTATGCTCTCTTATTGGAATCCGTGACAAAAACCTACGGTTCCGGCCGTAACGCGGTCACAGCCTTGAACGACGTGACGATGGGCGTGCCGAGAGGGACGTTCCTCGCCGTCATGGGTCCCTCCGGCTCGGGCAAGAGCACCTTCCTGCACTGCTCGGCGGGCCTCGACAGACCCACGAACGGGGGCGTGACCCTCGGCGACACCCGGCTGGCCGGCCTGAACGAGGAACAGCTCACCGAGATCCGCAGGGAACGGGTCGGATTCGTCTTCCAGGCCTACAACCTGCTCGACTCCCTCACCGTCGCCGACAACGTGGGCCTGCCGTTCCGGCTGGCCGGCACCCCCGTCCCCACCGACCGGGTGCGCGCCGAGCTGGCGAACGTCGGGCTCGCCGACATGGGCGACCGCTATCCCGGACAGCTCTCCGGCGGCCAGCGGCAGCGCGTGGCCGTCGCCCGCGCCCTCATCACGGGGCCCGACGTGATCTTCGCCGACGAGCCGACCGGCGCGCTCGACACACGGACCGGCAAGCAGGTCCTGGAACTGCTGCGGGGGGTCGTCGACCGGACCGGCCAGACCGTGGTGATGGTGACCCACGACCCGGTGGCCGCCTCCCACGCGGACTCGGTGACCTTCCTGGCCGACGGCCGGCTGGCCGGCGAACTCGTCGCGCCCACGCCGGAGAAGGTGGCCGAGCGGATGACCAGGCTGGGGGAGTGGTGAGCCGCGGGAGCGGGGCCGGGGCGGCGGATCCCCCGCCCACCAAGAAGGCGGAGAAGGCCAGGAGGGCGGACGAGGCCAAGGAGGCCAGGAGGACGGAGAAGGCCAGGAGGGAGGAGGAGGCCAGGAGCGCCAAGAAGGCGAAGAAGGCCGAGAAGGCCAGGAAGAAGGTCCGCACGCTCTCGCGCCGGAACCTCTCGCTGGCCTGGAGCACGATCCGCGGCCGCAAGGGCGGCTTCGCGGCCGTGCTGATCGCCGTCGCGGTCGGCTCCGCCGTCATCACCGCCTGCGGCGTGCTGCTGGAGACCGGCATCAGCTCGGGAGCCCCGGCCGAGCGGTACCACGGGGCGGCCGTGGTCGTCGGCGGCTACCAGGCCATGTCCGTCGAGGGCGACACGGACCCGCGGCTCTCCGAGCGGGTCGGACTGCCCGCCGGCACGGTCGCGAAGGTCGCCGCGGTCGAGGGCGTCGAGTCCGCCGTCGGGGACGTCAGCGTCCGTACCACCGTCCTCGGGAAGGGCTCCGTCCTCGACGGCCCGCCCGTGTACGGACACGGCTGGTCCGCCTCGGTGCTCACGCCGTTCACGCTGCGCTCGGGCAACCCGCCGCGAGCGGCCGACGACGTCGTGCTCGACGGCGACCTCGCCCGGCGGGCCGGGCTCGCCCCGGGAGACACCGTCACGCTGGTGACCGGCTCGGCACCGGGTTCGTACCGGGTCAGCGGCGTCGCCGAGCCCGCGGCCCCGTTCGCCCGGCAGTCGGCGGTCTTCTTCACCGACGACCGGGCGGCGCGACTCCGCGGGCCGGCCGGCACGGTCGACGCGGTCGGGGTGCTGGCCGCGAAGGGGACCGGTGCGGACGACCTGGCCGACCGGATCGAGAAGGCCGTGCCCGGGGTGGTCACGTACACCGGCGACGACCGCAGCGACGTCGAGACGCTCGACGTCGGGCAGATGCGGGCGTTCGTCATCGAGGTGGCCAGCGCGTTCGGCGCCACCATGATCCTCCTCGTGATCATCGTGGTCGCCGGCACGCTCGCGCTGTCGGTGCAGCAGCGGCGCCGCGAACTGGCCCTGCTGCGGGCCGTCGGCGCCACCCCCCGGCAGGTGCTGCGCATGATCGGCGGCGAGGCCGTGCTCGTCGGCGGGATCGGGGCCGTCCTCGGCGCCGTCCCCGGCGTCCTGCTCGCCATGCTGCTGCACACCGTGTTCACCGCGGCCGGTGCGCTGCCGCCCGGATTCTCCCTGGTGATCACACCGCTGCCGCTGCTGTTCTCCCTGCTGATCTGTGTCCTCGCGGCCCGGATCGGCGGCTGGCTCGCCGCCCGCCGCGCCGCGAAGGTCAGCGCCGTCGAGGCGCTCGGCGACGTGGCGGTCGAGCCCAAGAAGCTCGGCTGGTTCCGGCTCTCCCTCGGGGTGCTGCTCGTGCCCGCGGGCCTGGCCGTGGCGGTCGTCCTGCCGATCGTGCTGCCCGGCGAGGCGGCGATCGAGGGCGCCGCCAGCTCCGCCCTGGTCCTGGTGATCGCCGTCGGCCTGCTCGGACCGAAACTGTTCGGCGGCGTCGCGAAGCTGCTCGGCCGCCGTCCGGGCGAGGTCACCCGCTTCCTCGCCATCGCCAACTCCCGGGCCCGGGCCCGCCGGGTCAGCGCCGCCACCACCCCGCTGATCATGGGCGTGACCATGGCGTCCGCACAGCTCTTCAGCGGTACGACGCTCGCCGCCACCGCCCACGACCAGGCCGTCGACGGCGTGATCGCCGACCACGTGGTGACCTCCGTCGGCGCGGGCATCTCACCGGACCTGGCCGAGGAGCTCCGCCGCGTCCCCGGCGTCCGCACGGTCGGCCGGGTCGCCCGGACCTCCACGATCCTCACCTGGCCCGACGGCGACAGCGTCCAGTACCGGGTCTCCACGGCGCAGGGCGTCGACCCCGCGGCCGTACCGGACACCCTGGACCTGGGCGTGCTGCGCGGCGATCTGAACGGCCTCACCGGATCCACGGTCGCCCTCAGCCGCCTCGTGGCCGGCACGGTCGGCGCCGACGTGGGCGACCGCGTCGAGGTGCACCTCGGCGACGGCACCGTCGAGAAGGCCCGGGTGGTCGCGGTCTACGAGAACGGGCTCGGCTTCGGCGACGTCACGCTCCCCCACGACGTGGTCGTCGCGCACACCACCGACCGGCTCGACCAGTGGCTGATGGTGAACTCCGACCGGGAGGCGGAGCTGACCGAGGCGCTGAAGCCGTATCCGACGCTGCGCGTGAGCGACGCCGGGGCCGTCACCGCCGCACCGACCGACGGCGGGGGCGACGGCGGGATCAGCCTCGTGCTCAACGCCGTCCTGCTCGGCTACCTCGCCATCGCCGTCGTCAACACCCTGGTCATGGCGACGATCTCACGGCGCCGCGAGTTCGCCCTGCTGCGCCTCGTCGGCACCCGCACCGCCCAGGTCAGGGCGATGATGCGCCGGGAGGCGGGCATCATCGTGCTCTCCGCCGTCGTCGTCGGCACGATCGCCGCGCTGCCGTCGCTGATCGGGATGAGCTACGCCATCCGGCACTCGGTGTTCCCCTCGATCCCGCCCCTGCTCTACCTGGGCATCGTGGCCGCGGCCGCGGCGATCGCCTGGCCCGCCGTGATGCTGCCGGCCCGGCTCGCCCTGCGGCCCCCGGCCGTGGAGGCGATCGCCCGGCCCGAGTGACGTACGACCGCCGTCGCGGGTGAGGCGTGGCTCCGGCCACGCCTCACCCGTTTCCCGCGTCTCCGGCCACGCCGCACCCGTTTCGCGCGCCTCGGGCCGGGTCCTCATCCGTTTCGCGTACATCGGGCCGGGGCCTCATCCGTTTCGCGCGCCTCGGGCCACGCCCCGGCCCTCTCGCGCGCCTCCGGCCACGCCCCGTCCGTTTCGCGCCCCCCGGGGCCCCGTCGAGCGGGCAGTTTCCTCACCGCTCAAGAACGTGGAGCCGCCCCGCCTTCGCACGCCAAGCTCGACCGTCGAACAGATCCGCGCCCCACGCGTCTCCAGTGGAGGGTCGAGCATGTCCCACGATTTCGGCAACGCACCCGCCGTCCCGGAGAACCGGGCCGTCCACGACCTCGTCGCCGCGCACGCCCGCCGGAACCCCGACGAGCCCGCGGTCGTCGACGCCGACAGGACCCTCACGTACGGCGAGCTGGACGAGCGCGCCAACCACCTGGCCCACCTCCTCGTCGCCGCCGGAGTCGCCGCCGAGTCGCGGGTCGGCCTGCTGACGGGCCGCTCGGGCCACTCATCGGAGACCGTCGTCGCCCTGCTCGCCGTCCTCAAGGCGGGCGGGGTCTACGTGCCGCTGCACGAGAGCCACCCCGACGAGCGGATCCGCTGGACGCTCGCCGAGACCGGGGCGGTCGTGCTGATCGCCGACCGGTCGACCGCCGGGCGGGCGGCGGCCGCCGGGGTGCCCGTGCTCCTCGTGGACGGCGCCGACACGGCCCGGCGCCCCGACGCCCCGCGCGTGACCGTCGACGCGGAGCGACTCGCCTACGTCATCCACACCTCGGGCTCGACCGGCCTGCCCAAGGGCGTGTCCATCACCCACCGCAACATCACGGCGCTGGCCCGCGAACCCCACATGCGCGCCGCCTTCGGCCGCTGCACGCTCTTCAACGCCCCGCTCGCCTTCGACGCCTCCACGTACGAGGTCTGGCTGCCGCTGCTCAACGGCGGCTGCGTGGTCATCGGCCCCCCGGAGCTGACCGCCCCGGGCCTGGCCGCGCTCGTCGCCGAACACCCCGTCGACGCGGTGTTCCTGACGGCGACGCTGTTCCGGCTCTTCGCCGAGGAGCAGCCCGACTGCTTCGCCGGGCTGCGCGAGGTGTGGGCGGGCGGCGAAGCCCCGTCGGCGGCCGCCGTGGACCGGGTGCGGCGCGCCTGCCCCGACACCACGGTCGTCAACGGCTACGGCCCCACCGAGTGCACGGTCTTCGCCACCACGCACCGCACGCCCCCGGGCGGGGCGCCCACCCGGCCCGCGGTGATCGGCACGGCCCTCGACGACACCGAGGCGTACGTGCTCGACGAGCGCCTGCGCCCCGTCGACGCGGGCGGCACCGGCGAGCTGTACCTGTCCGGCGAGGGCACGGGCCGCGGCTACTTCGGACGCCCCGCGCTGACCGCCGAGCGCTTCGTCGCCAGCCCGTTCGCGCCCGGCGACCGCCTCTACCGCACCGGCGACCGGGTGCGCCTCACCGAGGACGGGCTCATCGAGTTCCTCGGCCGGACCGACCACCAGGTCAAGATCCGGGGGTTCCGGATCGAACCGGGCGAGATCGAGGCCGCGCTGCGCGACTGCGCAGGCGTCACCGACGCCGTCGTGGTCGTACGGGAGAACGGCCCGACGCGCAGCCTCGTCGCCTACCCGACCGGACCGAGCCCCCTCCCCGAACGGGAGCTGCTCGACCGGCTGGCCGAACGCCTGCCGGCCTACATGGTGCCCGCGCGCGTCGTCTGGATGGACCGGCTGCCGGTCAACGCCAACGGCAAGGTGGACCGGCCCGCCCTCCCCGACCCCCCGGCCGACGGCGCCGAGCCCCACCGCGCGCCGCGCACGGACGCGGAACGCGCGCTCGCGGCGATCTGGGCCGAGACGCTCGGCCTCGAACGGATCGGCACGAGGGACGACTTCTTCGCCCTCGGCGGCGACTCCGTGCTGGCCATGAAGTGCGTCGCGCGGGCGCGGGCAGCGGGGCTCGTGCTGCGCACGGCCGACGTCTTCGCCCACCCGACGGTCGAGGCGCTGGCCGCCGCGGCGACCCGGCTCGACGAGGAGCCGACGGCCACGCACCGCCCCCCGCGCGCCGGCGGCTACCCCCTGACCCCCCTGCAGAGCGGCATGCTCTTCGACGCCCTCATGCTCGACGACCCGGCGCTGCACCTGATCCAGTTCGTCGCCCGGCTCGGCGACGTCACCGACCCCGACCGCCTCGGCCGGGCCTGGCAGGAGGCCACGGAACGCCACGCGGTGCTCCGCACCGAGCTCCGCTGGGCCGACGTCGAGGAGCCCGTACAGCTCGTCAGGGACCGGGTCGTGCTGCCGGTGACCCACCTCGACTGGAGCGCCCTGCCGGAGGCGGAGCACCCCGCGCGGCTGCGGGAGCTGCTCGACGCCGACCGCGCCGCCGGCCTCGACCTCACCCGGGCCCCGCTGAGCCGGGTCACGATCGTGCGGCTCGGCCCGGACTCCGTCCGGCTCGTCTGGACGATGCACCACGTGCTCACCGACGGCTGGAGCTCCGCGGAGCTGCTGCAGGACGTCCTCGACGGATACCGCGGCGAACCGGTGCGACAGCGGCCGCCGTTCGAGGACTTCGTGCACTGGCTCGCGGACCAGGACCTGGACGCCGCCGACGCCTACTGGCGCGGCCGGATGGCCGGCTTCACGACCCCCGTGGCCGTGCCCGGCGACCGGCAGCCGCCCGAGGGCCACCGGCCCGCGGCCAGGCGGTCGGTGCAGGTGACGGTCCCGGCGGAGACGGCCGCGCGGGTCTCGGCGTACGCGCGGCGCACCGGGCTCACCACCAACACCCTGGTCCAGGGGGCGTGGGCGATCCTGCTCGCGCGCCTGGGCGGCGAGCGCGACGTCTGCTTCGGCACCAGCACGGCGGTGCGGCCGGCGGAGCTGCCCGGCGTCGAGTCGATGGTCGGCATGATGATCAACACCCAGCCCGTCCGGGTCCGGGTGGACGACGACGCGCGGATCCTGCCCTGGCTGGAGGAGCTCCAGCGCGAGCAGGCCGCGGCACGGGAGTTCGGCTACGCCCCGCTGAACCGCGTGCAGTCCTTCGCCGACGTGGCGCCCGGCTCCGCGCTGTTCCACACCGCCGTGGTCTTCCAGAACTACCCGTTCGACCGGACGGCCGTCCGCGCCTTCGACGTCGAGTTCGCCACCAACCACCCGCTGGCGCTCAGCGTGTTCCCCGACGAGTCGCCGGTCATGCGGCTGCTCTACGACGAGACGATCTTCGATCCGGCCACCGTGGAGCGGGTCGCCGCACGCCTGATCACCGTACTGGACGGGCTGGCCGCCGGGACCGCGCCGAGCGTCGGCGACGTGACCGCGCTGACCGCCGCCGAACGGGAGCTCATCCTCGGCGAGTGGGGCGTGGCCGCCCCCTCCGCGTACTCCATCGAGCGGCGCATGCACCGGATCATCAGCGAGCGCGCCGCCCGCTGGCCCGACACCGTCGCGGTCGAGCGCGGCGAGCACCGGCTCACCTACGCGGAGGTCGAGGAGCGCTCCAACCGGCTCGCCCACCACCTGCTGGACCTCGGCGTCGGCGCGGACGTGCTCGTCGGGGTGTCCGTGGAACGGGGCCCGGACCTGGTCGTCGGCGTCCTCGGCGTGCTCAAGGCCGGCGGCGCGTACGTACCGATCGACCCCGACTACCCCGCCGCGCGCACCGCCGCGATCCTGGAGGAGGCGCGCCCGGCGGTGGTCCTCACCCACGGCCGGCACCTCGGCGTCTTCGCCGGCACGACGACCCCCCTCGTCCTGCTCGACGAGGAGTGGCCCGCCGTCGCCGCCCGGCCGGCGACCGCCCCGCCCGACCCCGGCGGCCCCCGCGACCTCCTCCTCACCGTCTACACCTCGGGCTCGACCGGAAAGCCCAAGGGCACCATGATCGAGCACCGGTCCATGGTCAACACCGTGGAGACGATCGTCCCCCTGCACGTGCGCCCCGGCAGCCGGATCTACCAGCTCGCCCCCATGAGCTTCGACGCCGCCTCGCTCGTCCTGCTGAGCGCCCTCGCGGGCGGTGCCACGCTGGTCGCCCCCGTCACCGCAGGGACCTACAGCGGCGCCGAACTCGTCGAGCAGCTGCGGGAGGCCGACGCCGACGCCGTCACCGGCCCGCCGACCGTCCTGCCGGTGCTCGACCCGGCCGCGCTGCCCCACCTGGAGTCCGTCCTGTGTGGCGGGGGGGGGCGCCCCCCCCCCCGCCCCCCCCCCCCGGCGCCCCGCCCCCCCCGGCCCCCCCGCCCCCGCCCCCCCCCCGGCGCGGGGCCCCCCCCGCCCCCCGCCCGGGGGGCCCGGGGCCGGGCCGCC
>NZ_JBITXP010000019.1:0-146536 GCF_044544765.1 Streptomyces sp. NPDC053513 | reverse complement strand
GGTGCGGGTTCAGGCGCGGAACGCGGAGGCGCCGCTGATGGGCGCCGTCCCGTGTGCCCACCCGTCCCGCCCCAGCGGGACGATTGCCCACACGGCGGGTGGGAACCGGTCCGGCAGGCACGGGGGCACCGCCCCAGCCAGGCGCGGGCCCGCGTGGGAGGTGGCGGAAGGGCGCCGCCCAGCCGCGGCAGAGCCCCCGTGCGGCGCCGTCCAGCCATGGCCCGGCCCCCATGACGCAAGGGCGCCGCCCAGCCCCGCGTCGCTCGTTCGGGTCACAGCCCCCCGGCTCCCCGGACAAACCCCGACAACCCCCGGCACCCTGTCGTCCATGCGTGCCGCACACCCGCCCCCCGCCGCCGACACCACCGCCCTGAGCCGCCTCCTGGGCACGGCCCTCGACGCCCTGCGGGAAGGAGCACGGGCCAGGGGCGGCCCGCTTCCGGCGGGCGGTCCGGAGGCCGTGGCCCGGCGGGTGCGCGAGGTGCTGGGGGAGCCGTTCCCGGAGACGGGGCGGGGCTCCCAGGAGGCCCTCCGCACCCTCGTCCGGGTCCTGGCGGAGGGCGCCGCCGACCCCGCCGACCCCCTCTGCGCCGCCCATCTCCACACCCCGCCCCTCGCGCTCGCCGCGGCCGCCGACCTGGCCGCCTCCGCGCTGAACCCGTCGATGGACTCCTGGGACCAGGCGCCCGCGGCCTCCGCCCTGGAGGCCGAGGTCACGGCGGCGCTGGCCGCCGAGGTCTTCCCGGCCGCACCGCACCCCGACGCGCTCGTCACCACCGGCGGCACCGAGTCCAACCAGCTCGCCCTGCTCCTGGCCCGGGAGCGGCACGGCAGGGTGACGACCGTCGTCGGGGCCAACGCCCACCACTCCTTCCGCCGCGCCGCCTGGCTCCTCGGCCTGCCGGAGCCGGTCGTCGTGCCCACGCCGAGCGGCACGATCGACCCGGAAGCCCTCCGCGAAACCCTCCGCGAAACCCTCCGCGAAACCCTTCACGGAGCCCCGGCCCGCACGGACGGCGGGCCCGTCCTCGTCGCCGCCACCGCCGGCACCACCGACGGGGGCCTGATCGACCCGCTCCCGGAGATCGCCGAGGTGTGCGCCGGCGCCCGCGCCGAGCTCCACGTCGACGCCGCGTACGGCGGTCCCGTCCTCTTCAGCAGCGTCCACCGCCGGCTCCTCGACGGCCTCGACCGGGCCCGTACCGTCACCGTCGACCTGCACAAACTCGGCTGGCAGCCGGCCGCCGCGGGACTCCTCGCCGTACGCGACGCCGCCGACCTGGCCGTCCTCGGTCACACCGCCGACTACCTCAACGCCGACGACGACACCGAGGCCGGCCTCCCCGACCTGCTCGGCCGCTCCCTGCGCACCACCCGCCGCCCCGACGTCCTCAAGACCGCCGTCACCCTCCGCGCGCTGGGCCGCACCGGCCTCGGCGCGCTCGTCGACCGGTGCATGGAGCTCGCCCAGGACCTCGCCGACCGGGTGGAGAAGGCCCCCGGCCTCGACCTCAGGGAACGGCCCGTGCTCACCACCGTCCTCTTCCGGCCCACCGGCGCCGACGACACGACCGTCGCCGCGATCCGCCGCGCCCTCCTCACCGAGGGCCGGGCCGTCCTCGGCCGGGCGGAGGCCGACGGCCGCCTCTGGCTCAAGGCCACCCTGCTCAACCCCCATGCCACCCCCGGCGACCTGGACCGGATCCTCACCCTCGTGGAAGGCGGCACGCACCGATGACCGGCGACACCCCCCAGCAGGACCTCGATCAGCCCCACGACCTGGTGGGCGTCGGCATCGGTCCCTTCAACCTCTCGCTGGCCGCCCTCGCGCACGGCGTCCCCGGCGGTCTCGCCGCCACCTTCTACGAGCAGCGGCCGGCCTTCCACTGGCACCCCGGGCTGCTCCTCGACGGCGCCACCCTCCAGGTCCCCTTCCTGGCCGACCTGGTGACCCTCGCCGACCCCGCCAGCCCCTGGACCTTCCTCAACTACCTGAAGAGCCGCGAGCGCCTCTTCCCCTTCTACTTCGCCGAGAAGTTCCACATCCAGCGCGCCGAGTACGACGCCTACTGCCGCTGGGTCAGCGAGCGGCTCCCCGGGCTCCGCTTCGGCCACCAGGTCGACTCGGTCCGCTGGAACCCCGAGCGGCGGCTGTTCGAGGTCGACTTCACGCAGGTCGACCCGGAGGGCGAGGCCGAGGCCCTGGGCCGCGCCTACACCCGGAACGTCGTCCTGGGCGTCGGCACCGAGCCGTACGTCCCCGAGCCGCTCCGGCCGCTCGCCGACGCCCCCGGCGTCCCGGTGATCCACTCCGCCGACTACCTGACCCACCGCGAGTCGCTGCTGCGCGCCGGCCACGTCACCGTCATCGGCTCCGGCCAGTCCGGCGCCGAGGTCTTCCTCGACCTGCTCCGCGCCCGCCCCGCCGGGGCCGAGCGGATCCACTGGCTGGCCCGGACCGAAGCCTTCGCCCCCATGGAGTACTCCAAGCTCGGCCTGGAGCACTTCACCCCCGACTACACCCGCTACTTCCACGCCCTGCCCGAGCCGGTGCGCGACGAACTCGTGCCCCGCCAGTGGCAGTTGCACAAGGGCATCGACGCGGACACCATCGCCGCCATCCACGACGAGCTCTACCGCCGCACCCTGCACGGCGGCTGGCCCGACGCCGTCCTCACCCCCGGCGTCCGGGTCCGCACGGCGGGGCGGGTCGCCACCACGCAGGTCGAACTGCACCTCGAACACGTCCAGCAGGCCACCCGTTCCCGGCTCACCACCGACGCCGTCGTCCTCGCGACCGGCTACCGGGAGCGCCCGGTGGACCGGATGCTCACCGGACTCGACCCGTATCTGCGCCACGACTCCGCCGGGCGCCCCCGGGTCGACGAGCGGTACCGCCTGGTCCTCGACCCCTCCGTCACGGGCTCCGTGTACGTCCAGAACGCCGAGCGCCACACCCATGGCGTCGGCGCCCCCGACCTGGGCCTGGCGGCCTGGCGCAGCGCGACCATCCTCAACTCGGTCACCGGCAAGGAGCCGTACCCGCTGCCGCGCCGCACCGCCTTCACCAGCTTCGGCCTGGACGCGCGAGAGGCGCCGGGCATCCCGGCCCAGGGCCGGAAGCTGACGCCTCTCGTCCAGCAGTAGGAGCTAGAAGACCGGCACGCCGTCCCGGGTCAGCTTCCAGTCCACCGACGCGAAGCGGCCCGGGTCGACCGTGCCCTTCGCCTTCACCCACTGGATGATGGTGTTGCGGATCTCCTCCGAGTTGGCCCACAGCTGCTCGGCCTTGGCGACGTGCGGGAACGCGCCGCCGCCGCTGGCGCGGTAGTTGTTGACCGCGAGGACGAACTTCGCCGCCGGGTCGAGCGGCCTGCCCTCGAAGGCCAGGTCGACGATCCGCTGTCCGACCGGCTTCGCGATGTCGATGTCGTACGTCAGACCCGACACGGCGTCGTAGTTGTAGTCCGGGGTGCTGTCCGCGTTGGTGAGCTTCGCGGTGTCGACGGGCGCGCCCGCCGGGGTCTGGACGTAGTACTTCGCCGAGTACTCCAGGTAGTCCTTCAGCTGGGCGCCGGTCAGCAGACGGGCCTCCAGGGTGTTCTCGAAGGGGTAGAGGCCGGCGGCGTCCTTGATGCTGATCTCGCCGGCGGGGATCCGGGCCGTGCGCGAGAAGCAGGAGGCCTGCGAGAGCACGGGCAGACCGGCGTACGCGCCGCCCGCGAGGGCCGCCTTCACCGTCTCGGCCTGGACGACGTTGATCAGGTCGATGATCGGCTCGTCCTTCCAGGGGGCGTCGGCCGTCGTCATGGCCGCTGTGGAGGTGCCGATGACCTGGTTGACGTACGCGACGACCTTCTTGTGCTCGTCGGCGAGCAGTCCGGTGATCTCCGGGTCCTCGGCGACCGTGTTGGAGTTGAGGACCTGCGCGCCGACCTTCTCGACGACCCAGCGGCCCTTCTCCCACACCAGGTCGAAGTCGAAGAGGGTGAGGCGCTGGCCCCACTTCAGGGGCTCGGACAGGACGACGTCCTTGCCGGTCTCCTTGTTCGCGACCTTGTACTCGGGGATCTCGGTGTGGGCGTGGCCCACGAGGATCGCGTCGATGCCGGGGACCTGCTCGGCGACGAGCGCGGCGGCGTTCTCGATGTACGGGAGCTGGTCGCCGTACGAGGAGGTGCCGGAGGAACCGGAGTGGGCGGAGACGATCACCACGTCGGCGCCCATGGAGCGCAGCTTCGGCACCCACTTCGCGGCCTGCTCCTCCAGGCCGGGGAAGACCATCTTGCCGGTGACGTTGGCCTTGTCCCAGATGGCGATGCCCGGGTTGGTCAGGCCGAGCACCGCGACCTTGACGTCCTTGCCGTGCGGGGTGCGCAGGCAGTGCATGCTGTACGGGGCGAAGGCCGGGCGCAGGGACTTGGCGTCGAGCGCGTTGGCGCCGAGCAGCGGGAAGTCGCACTGCTCCTCGAACTTCCGCAGCACCGGGATGCCGTAGTTGAACTCGTGGTTGCCGAGCGCGGCGGCGTCGTAGCCGATGGCGTTCATGGCCTGGGCCATCGGGTGGACCGGGCCGCCGGTCTGGGTGATCGGGTCGACCTTGGCGTAGTAGTACGAGAGCTGGGTGCCCTGGATGGTGTCGCCGGCGTCGATGAGGAGGGTGTTGCGGCGGCCCTTCGCGGCGCGGACCTGGTTCACCAGGGTGGAGATCTTGGCGAGGCCGACGTCGTTGTGCGCCTTGTCGTCGAACTCCTTGTCCGTGAAGTAGTCCCAGTTGAAGACGTTGCCGTGCAGGTCGGTGGTGCCCATCACGGTGAAGGAGTACCGCTTCTGCGGACGCGGGCGGCCGGGGCCGGCGGCCTCGGCGGGAACGGCGACGGCTCCGGCGACGGCCACTCCGGCCCCGGCGGCGGCCGAGCGCTCCAGGAACGTCCTGCGGTTCAGCGGCATGTGTTTCTCCCCTTGTGGTTCTGTCGACGCGTGCGCCGGCCACGGCGCACAACGCGCGTAGATTCTGGCTCAGACCGCACTGTCGCAACAGCCCTTTCGGGTTACGGAGTGGGAAAGTGTTCGGTATGACACAGCCGCATCCCACCCCCGAGGCGCCCCAGGTGACGGTCCGCGGCGAGGGCCGCCTGGAGGTGGAGCCGGAGCTGGCGCGGATCGGCGTGACGGTACGGGCCGGGGGCACCGACCGGGCCTCGGTGCTCGCCGCCCTGACGGGCCGTAACGCCGAGGCGGTCGCCCTCCTCAGGTCGTACGGCGAGGCCGTCGCCGCGCTGGAGACGGGCGCCCTGTCCGTCAGTCCCGAGCCGGCCCGGCACGGCCGCGGCGAGCGGGTGCGCGGCTACCAGGGCTGGGTGCACCTGTCGGCCGAGCTGACCGATTTCACCGCCCTCGGTGAGCTCGTCACGCACCTCGCCGACCTGGAGTGGACCCGGGTGGACGGCCCCTGGTGGGCGCTGCGTCCGGACTCCCCGGCGCACGCGGAGGCGCGCCGGCGGGCCGTGCGGGACGCGGTGCGCCGGGCGCGCGAGTACGCGGAGGCGCTCGGCAGCTCCCTGGTGGCGCTCCTCGAACTCTCCGACACCGGACTCGCCCCGGGCATGCCGGCTCCGGCCGGCGGGATGCGCATGGCCTTCGCCGCCGAGGCGGTGGAGGCGCCTGCTCCGCTGGAGCTCGAACCCCAGCGGCAGACGGTCACCGCGGAGGTCGCGGCACGGTTCACCATGGAGCCGCCCGCACTCTGAGACGAACGGCTTTTCGGTCCGTAACCCGCTCATCGGAGCAAGCCGCCGCACAGATTCAAGACTTGTCAACAACCTTTCATGGAAAGGTTGTTGAGTCGTCATGCCGGGCGCCTTCGCTACCCGCTGGTAAGCCCTAGTCTCGACTCATGCGCCGAGCGAAAATCGTTTGTACCCTTGGGCCCGCCACCGAAACATACGACCAGATCAAGGCGTTGGTCGAGGCCGGAATGGACGTGGCCCGCTTCAACCTCAGCCACGGCAGCTACGCCGATCACGAGAAGCGCTACCAGCACGTTCGTGAGGCCGCGGACGAGACCGGTCGCAGCGTCGGCGTCCTCGCCGACCTTCAAGGCCCGAAGATCCGTCTCGGCCGCTTCCGCGAGGGTCCCGTACTCCTTGAACGCGGCGACGAGTTCACCATCACCGTCGATCCGGTGGAGGGCGACCGCCACCACTGCGGCACGACCTACGCCGGCCTCGCCGGGGACGTGACCGCGGGCGAGCGCATCCTCGTCGACGACGGCCGCGTCACCCTGGAGGTCACCTCCGTCGACGGCCCCCGCGTGCACACCCGCGTGATCGAGGGCGGCATGGTCTCCGACCACAAGGGCCTCAACCTGCCCGGCGTCGCCGTCTCGGTCCCGGCCCTCTCCGAGAAGGACATCGAGGACCTGCGCTGGGCGCTGCGCACCGGTGCCGACGTCATCGCCCTCTCCTTCGTCCGCAACGCCCGGGACATCGAGGACGTCCACCGGATCATGGACGAGGAGGGCCGCCGGCTCCCCGTCATCGCCAAGATCGAGAAGCCGCAGGCCGTCGAGAACATCGAGGAGATCGTCGCCGCCTTCGACGGCATCATGGTCGCCCGCGGCGACCTGGGCGTCGAGATGCCGCTGGAGCAGGTGCCGATCGTCCAGAAGCGCGCGGTGAAGCTGGCCAAACGCAACGCCAAGCCGGTCATCGTCGCCACCCAGATGCTCGACTCGATGATCGACAACTCCCGCCCCACGCGCGCCGAGGCGAGCGACGTGGCGAACGCGGTCATCGACGGCACCGACGCCGTGATGCTCTCCGGCGAGACCAGCGTCGGCCGCTACCCGATCGAGACGGTCCGCACCATGAGCCGCATCGTGGAGGCCGCGGAGGAGGACGTCCTCGCCAAGGGCCTGCCCCCGCTGACCGAGCGGAACAAGCCCCGCACCCAGGGCGGTGCGGTGGCCCGCGCGGCCGCCGAGATGGGCGACTTCCTGGGCGCCAGGTTCCTCGTGGCCTTCACCCAGTCCGGCGACACGGTCAGGCGGCTCTCCCGCTACCGCTCGCCGATCCCGCTGCTGGCCTTCACCCCGGACCCGGCGACCCGCTCTCAGCTCAACCTCACCTGGGGCGTGGAGACCTTCCTCGGCCCGTCCGTGGACTCCACGGACGCGATGGTGGCCCAGGTCGACGAGGAGCTGCTGCGGATCGGCCGCTGCCGACCGGGCGACATCGTGGTCATCACGGCCGGCTCCCCGCCGGGCGTCGCGGGCTCCACGAACCTGGTGCGGGTGCACCACATCGGGGACCCGCTCTCCTAGTACGCAGGACCGCGCGCGACGGTATACCAAAAAGAAGCCCGCCACCAGCATTCGGTGGCGGGTTCTTGCGTTTTCGAGCAGATTGGAATCCCAGACGGAACTTACGGCTCCGTAGCCCTTGACGGGCTCTCTCGGCGAAACCTACGTTCGGTCGAGCGGAAAACGGCTTCCACCTTGTGGAAACGTCCGAACCCCGTGCCCACCTCCACCGGTCGCAGAGGGCCTTTCTTCCCTGCGCGCCGCACCCACCGCGGCGCCCCCGGTCCCTCCGCGACCCCAGCGCACACGTGAGGGCCCCTGATGACCGCCCTGGACGCCACCCGGCCGCCCGAGACCCCGACGACCGACGGAACCACCAGTTCCGTCCTGTACGCCTACGACCTGGCCCCCACCAAGAAGGAGGGGCGCCGCTGGGGCGCGTACAACGTCTTCACCCTCTGGGCCAACGACGTGCACAGCCTCGGCAACTACGCCTTCGCCATCGGCCTCTTCGCCCTCGGCCTCAACGTGTGGGGCATCCTGGCGGCCTTCCTCCTCGCCTCGGTCCTCCTCTTCCTGCTGCTCACCCTCTCCGGCTTCATGGGCCACAAGACCGGCGTCCCCTTCCCGGTCATGAGCCGCATCGCCTTCGGCATCAGGGGTGCGAAGATCCCTGCCGCCGTCCGCGGCACCGTCGCCATCGCCTGGTTCGGCATCCAGACCTACCTGGCCTCCACCGTCCTCGGCGCCCTGCTGACCGCCCTGTTCCCCGGGCTGCGCCCCCTGGACGAGAACTCCTTCCTCGGCCAGTCGGCCCTCGGCTGGATCACCTTCCTCGGCCTCTGGGCCGTCCAACTCGTCATCGTCAGCTACGGCATGCAGATGATCCGGCGCTACATGGCCTTCGCCGCGCCGACCACCCTCATCACCATGTGCGCCCTGGCGGTCTGGATGTTCGTCCGGGCCGGCGGCTCGATCTCCCTCTCCGTCGACGCCCCGCTCGTCGGCGGCGAGATGTGGCTCCAGGTCCTCCAGGCCGCCGCCCTGTGGGTCGTCATCTACGGCACCTTCGTGCTGAACTTCTGCGACTTCACCCGGTCCGCCAGGAGCCGCGCCTCGATCGTCCGCGGCAACGTCATCGGCATCCCGGTGAACATGCTGTTCTTCGCCGTCATCGTGGTCGTCCTCAGCGGCGCCCGGTTCAAGCTCGACGGCCGGATCATCACCAGCCCCACCGACATCGTCCGGACCATCCCGAACACGGCGCTCCTGGCGATCGCCTCGCTCGCCCTCATCGCCCTCACGGTCGCGGTGAACCTGCTGGCCAACTTCGTGGCGCCGATCTACGCCCTCATCGACCTCTTCCCGCGCCGGCTGAACTTCCGGAGGGCCGGCGTGGTGAGCGCGGTGGCCGGCCTGGTCATCCTGCCCTGGAACCTCTACGACAGCCCGGTCGTCGTCAACTACTTCCTCGGCGGACTCGGCGCCCTCCTCGGCCCGCTGTTCGGCGTGATCATGGCCGACTACTGGCTGCTGCGGAAGTCCAAGGTCAACGTCCCCGACCTCTACAGCGAGGACCCGCGGGGCGAATACCACTACAGCCGCGGCTTCAACCCGAGGGCCGTCGCCGCCTTCGTGCCCGGCGCCGCGATCGCCGTCACCGTCGCCCTGGTGCCCCTCTTCCACCCCGTCGCCGGATTCTCCTGGTTCGTCGGCGCCGTCCTCGGCGCCGCGGTGTACGCGCTGATCGCGGACCGCACCGCCCCCGTCCGGGACGTGGACGGCGAGGCCATCGCCGTCGCCGCCGAATGAACCGGCCCCCCGCCCGTCACACCGAAAGCCGTCCCATGCGCATCCTCGTCGTCAACGTCAACACCACCCCGTCGATCACCGACGCCATCGGCGCACAGGCGGCCGCCGTCGCCTCGCCCGGCACCGAGATCGTCCCGCTCACCCCCGCCTTCGGCGCGGAGTCCGTCGAGGGCAACTACGAGAGCTATCTCGCCGCCCTCGCGGTGATGGAGGCCGTCCGCGCCTACCCCGAGCCGTTCGACGCCGTGATCCAGGCCGGGTACGGCGAGCACGGCCGCGAGGGCCTCCAGGAACTCCTCGACGTCCCGGTCGTCGACATCACCGAGGCCGCCGCGAGCACCGCCATGTACCTCGGCCGCAGCTACTCCGTCGTCACCACCCTCGACCGTACGGTCCCGCTGATCGAGGAGCGGCTGCACGTCGCCGGCCTGAGCGCCCGCTGCGCCTCCGTACGGGCCAGCGGGCTGCCGGTCCTCGCCCTGGAGGAGGACGAGGAGACCACCGTCGAGGCGATCGTGGAGCAGGCCGTCCGCGCGGTCGAGGACGACCGGGCCGAGGTGATCTGCCTGGGCTGCGGCGGCATGGCGGGTCTCGCCGAGCGCGTGGTCGAGCGCACCGGCGTCCCCGTCGTGGACGGCGTCGGCGCCGCCGTGACGATCGCCGAGTCCCTCGTACGGCTCGGCCTGTCCACCTCCAAGGTGCGCACCTACGCGCCGCCGCGACCGAAGGCGATCCTCAACTGGCCGCCGGAGTACGCCGTCTGAGCTCACGTCATGCGGAGGTCCGGGCCTCGGGGCCCGGACCTCCTGCCCGTTTCGAGGAATTTCAGGAGTTCCGGGAGTCCCAGGAGTTTCCAGGAATCCCAGGAGTTTCCAGGAGAGGAGAACCCCCTTGTCCGAGATCCAGCTCGTCATCCGCTCGACACGCGTCATCACCCCCGAGGGGACGCGCCCGGCGTCGATCGCCGTCTCCGGAGGGACGATCGCGGCCGTGCTGCCGTACGAGGCCGAGGTGCCCGCCGGCGCCCGGCTGGAGGACGTCGGCGACGACGTCGTCCTTCCCGGGCTGGTCGACACCCACGTCCACGTCAACGACCCGGGCCGCACCGAGTGGGAGGGCTTTTGGACCGCCACCCGCGCGGCCGCGGCCGGCGGCATCACCACCCTGCTGGACATGCCGCTCAACTCGCTGCCCCCGACCACCACCGTGGAGAACCTGCGGATCAAGCAGGAGGTCGCCCGGGCCAAGGCTCACATCGACGTCGGCTTCTGGGGCGGCGCCCTGCCCGACAACGTCAAGGACCTGCGGCCGCTGCACGACGCCGGCGTCTTCGGCTTCAAGTGCTTTCTGTCGCCCTCCGGCGTCGAGGAGTTCCCCGAGCTCGACCAGGAGCAGCTGGCCACCTCGCTGGCGGAGATCTCCGGCTTCGGCGGCCTGATGATCGTGCACGCCGAGGACCCGCACCACCTGGCCGCCGCGCCGCAGCGGTCGGGCGGCGCGTATGCCGACTTCCTCGCCTCCCGGCCCCGGGACGCGGAGAACACCGCGATCGAGAACCTGATCAACCAGGCCCGCCGGCTCGACGCCCGGGTCCACGTGCTGCACCTGTCGTCCTCGGACGCGCTGGCGGCCCTCGCCGCGGCCAGGGCCGAGGGCGTGAAGGTCACCGTCGAGTCCTGTCCGCACTTCCTGACCCTGACCGCGGAGGAGATCCCGGACGGGGCGACGGAGTTCAAGTGCTGCCCGCCCATCCGTGAGGCCGCCAACCAGGACGCGCTGTGGCAGGGGCTGGCGGACGGGGTGATCGACTGCATCGTCTCCGACCACTCGCCGTCCACCGCGGATCTGAAGACGCCGGACTTCGCCTCGGCCTGGGGCGGGATCTCCTCGCTGCAGCTGGGCCTGCCGGCGATCTGGACCGAGGCCCGCCGCCGCGGTCACACCCTGGAGGACGTGGTGCGCTGGATGTCGGCGGGCCCGGCCCGGCTGGCGGGGCTGGAGCGCAAGGGTGCCATCGAGGCCGGCCGGGACGCCGACTTCGCCGTCCTGGACCCCGACGCCGTCTTCACCGTCGACCCGGCCGAGCTCCAGCACCGCAACCGGATCACCGCCTACGCGGGCAAGACCCTCCACGGCGTCGTGAAGTCCACCTGGCTGCACGGGGAGAGGATCAATGAAGGGGGTGTCCTGACCGAGCCCCTCGGTCGGCTCCTGGAGCGGAACACCTAGGAGTCTCACCCCTAGGAATCAAAGGTAAAGTGCCCCGGGTGGGATTCGAACCCACGCTGTATGGTGTTTGAGACCACTGCCTCTTCCGCTGGGCTACCGGGGCATCCTTCGAAACGAAGGTCGGTGATCACCCGCCGTGTCCCTACCTTACAGGAGGTAGGTAGGCTCATGGGGAGCTGTATCCGCCTCGGAACGAGGCCATCGAACGAGGAGCCCGCGTGACCGCCCCCGAGTCGCCCCAGCCCGCCGACGACGCCGAGGCGTCGCACGTCCCGCCGCTGACGACCCGCGTCGTCATCGCCGAGGACGAGGCCCTCATCCGCCTCGACCTCAAAGAGATGCTGGAAGAAGAGGGCTACACGGTCGTCGGCGAGGCCGGGGACGGTGCCACGGCCGTCGAACTCGCCCGTGAGCACCGCCCCGACCTCGTCATCCTCGACGTGAAGATGCCCGTCCTCGACGGCATCTCCGCCGCCGAGAAGATCGCCGGCGAGTCCATCGCCCCGGTCCTCATGCTCACCGCCTTCTCGCAGCGCGAGCTCGTCGAGCGGGCCCGGGACGCCGGCGCCATGGCGTACCTGGTGAAGCCCTTCAGCAAGAGCGACGTGGTGCCGGCCATCGAGATGGCCGTCTCCCGCTTCGCCGAGCTCCGCGCCCTGGAGCAGGAGGTCGCCGACCTCTCCCAGCGCCTGGAGACCCGCAAGCTCGTCGACCGCGCCAAGTCGATCCTGCAGACCCAGTACGGCCTGACGGAGCCGGCCGCGTTCCGCTGGATCCAGAAGACCTCGATGGACCGCCGCATGTCGATGCAGCAGGTCGCCGAGGCCGTCATCGAGGACGCCGAGGAGAAGAAGGCGGCCAAGGGCCAGTAGCCCTTCCCGTACGCGTTCCCGTACACGAGAGGAGGCCCGCCCCGCGCGATGCGGGGCGGGCCTCCTCTCGTCGTACTGCCGGGTGGTGCTACTCCTCGCCGAGGTACGTCTTGCGGACGTCGTCGTTGACGAGCAGGTCCCGGCCGGTGCCGGACAGCTTCATCGTGCCGACCTCCAGGACGTAACCGTGGTCCGCGAGGGAGAGCGCGGCCTGCGCGTTCTGTTCGATGAGCAGGATCGTCATGCCCTCGGACTTCAGCGTCGCGATGGTCTCCATGATCTTCTGCATCATGATCGGGGAGAGACCCATCGAGGGCTCGTCCAGCATCAGCAGCTTGGGCCGGGACATCAGCGCCCTGCCCATTGCCAGCATCTGCTGCTCACCGCCGGAGAGGGTGCCCGCGGCCTGCTTGCGGCGCTCGCCCAGGATCGGGAAGAGGTCGTAGGACTTCTGGATGTCCTTTTCGATCCCGTCCTTGTCCTTGCGGAGGAAGGCGCCGAGCCGGAGGTTCTCCTCGATGGTGAGCCGGGGGAAGATGTGCCGGCCCTCGGGGGAGTGCGCGAGGCCCAGCGAGACCACCTTGTGCGCCGGGATGCCGTTGAGCAGCTGACCGTCGAAGACGATCTTGCCCGAGGTGGGCTTGAGCAGACCGGAGAGGGTCCGCAGGGTCGTGGTCTTGCCGGCGCCGTTGGTGCCGATCAGGGCGACGACCTGGCCCGCCTCGACGGAGAAGGAGATGCCCTTGACGGCCTCGATCTTGCCGTAGGCGACCCTGAGGTCCTCGACCTCCAGAAGCGCGGTCACTTGGAGTCTCCTTCGGTGGTGCTGTCCGCGTCGGCGGAGGGAGCCGCGTCGGCGGGGGTGTCGGCGGAGGGAGCCCCGCCGGCTTCGTCGGCTTCCGCTTCGGGGGCCTCGTCGGCGGCGGCAGGCTCTTCGGCGGCGTCGGCGGTCTCCGCCTCGGGTGCCTCGTCGGCGGGCTCTTCCGCGGTCTCGGCAGCCTCTTCGGAGGCCTCGGCCCCGGCGGCCTGCTCCGCGGCTTCCTCCGCCGCCTGCTCCGCGGCCTCGACCTCGGCCGCCTCCTCCGCGCCGGGCGCGTCCTCGTACGGCGTGCCCAGGTACGCGGCCACGACCCGCTCGTCGCCCTGGACGACCTCGGCCGTGCCCTCGACGAGCTTCTCGCCCTGGACGAGGACGGCCACCCGGTCGCACAGCTTGAAGATGAACTTCATGTCGTGCTCGATGACCAGGACCGCGATGCCGAGGTCGCGGATCGCGAAGACGAGCTCCTCGGTGGTGCGGGTCTCGCTCTGGTTCATGCCGGCCGTCGGCTCGTCGAGCAGCAGCAGGCCGGGGTCGCTGGCGAGCGCGCGGGCGATCTCCAGCTTGCGCTGCTCGCCGTACGGCAGGTTGCGCGCCAGGTGCGACGCCTTGTTCGCCAGGCCCACGAACTCCAGGAGTTCCATGGCCCGTGCGTGCGAGGCGGCCTCCGCCTTCTTGAAGCCGGGGCCGCGCAGCAGCGCCGACCACAGGCCCTCCTTGGTCCGGGTGTGCCGTCCGACGAGGACGTTCTCCAGGACCGTCATGTTGGAGAAGAGGCGGATGTTCTGGAAGGTACGGGCGATGCCGGCCTGGGTCACCAGGTGCGGCTTCGGCGGCAGGACCGTCCCCTTGTAGCTGACCTGACCCTCGGTCGGGACGTACAGGCCGGTCAGGCAGTTGAAGAAGGTGGTCTTGCCGGCGCCGTTCGGGCCGATCAGGCCGACGATCTCGCCCTCGCGGACGGTCAGGTCGACCCCGCGCACGGCGGTCAGACCGCCGAAGCGCATGGTGACGCCGCTGGCTTCCAGGACCGGTGCGGCCGTGACGGTGCCGGTGGCGGTTTCCGTGGTGGTGGTCGTCATGGCTTTCACGCCCCTGCCTTCGCCGTGCCGACGCCCGCGTCCTCGGACTGGCGCTGCTCCGGCACGACCTGCTGGTCGTCGTCGTTCTCGTGGAATTCCAGCTGCGCCCGCTTGTTGGCGATGAGGCCCTCGGGACGGAAGCGCATGAGCAGGATCAGGGCGATGCCGAAGCCGAGCAGCTGGTAGTCCTGGAGGAAGGACAGCTTGGCCGGGATCAGGAAGAGGAGGGCGGAGCCGACGATCGGGCCGGTGATGGTGCCCATGCCGCCGAGGATGACGGCCGCGAGGAGGAACGCGGAGTTCGGCGGGACGGGGCCGGCGAAGACGTAGTTCTCCGGGACCACCGTGGTGTTGACGTGCGCCTGCACGGTGCCCGCGAGGCCGGCCAGGGCCGCGCCGAGGGCGAAGGCGACCAGCTTGACCCGGAAGCCGTTGATGCCCATCGCGGTGGCGGCGGTCTCGTCCTCGCGGATGGCGACCCAGGCGCGGCCGATGCGGCTGTTGCCGGCGCGGGAGAAGACGACCACGACCAGCGCCATGACGAGGATCATGAGCAGGTAGTAGTTGGCGTAGGCGCCGAGCTCGATGCCGAGGACGGTGTGCGACTCGCCGAAGTTGTACCCGAAGAACTCCAGCTGCGGGATGTTCGGGATGCCGTTCGGGCCGTTGGTGATCTGCGGGCCCGAGGTGCCGTCGAGGTTGCCCATGGCGATGCGGAAGATCTCACCGAAGCCGAGGGTCACGATGGCGAGGTAGTCGCCGCGCAGTCGCAGGGTCGGCGCGCCGATGACGACGCCGAAGACCAGCGAGGCCGCCATGCCGGTCAGAGCCGCCGCCCAGAAGGGGAACTGGACGCCGAACGCGGAGCTGGTGGCGCCGGAGACGAGGGCCGCGGTGTACGCGCCGACGCCGAGGAAGGCGACGTAACCGAGGTCGAGCAGACCGGCGAGACCGACGACGATGTTCAGGCCGAGGGCGACGGTCGCGAAGATCAGGATGTTGACCGCGATCAGCGTGTACGTGTCGCCGCTCTGCTGGATGAAGGGGAAGGCGATCGCCATGACGATGGCGGCCGTGACCGTCACCTGGCGGTTCCGCGCGGTGATCTGCGCGAGCCGGGTGGTGAGCCCGGACCTGACCAGCGCCGTGGCGGAGAAACCGACCAGGATCAGGTACGCGACGAAGAGCTGCGGCTCGTTGTCGTCGGTGTCGATGCCGAAGGTGACGACGTACAGGCCGAGGGCGAAGACCGCGACGATGACCAGGATCTCGGCCCAGGACGGCAGCTGCTTGGCGGGAGCGGCCTTGCGCTCGGGCTTGGCGAGCCGGATGGTCTGGTAGAGCCAGACGGCGAACCGGAAGGCCAGGTAGACGACAAAGCCGGTGATGATCACGAGGAACCAGGGCCAGCGGATCTTCCTCATCTCCGCCTCGACCTTGCGGTCGAGCGGCAGGCCGAGTGCACCGACGAAGGCGATGATCACGCCCGCCGCGGCGACATAGCCGCCCGGCTCCAGGTTCGCGAGACCGCCCAGTTCGACCGCGATGGCGCCCAGTGTGTAGAGGGTGGTGGCGAGCGCGGCCAGGGCCGCGAGGAAGGTGACGTTGTTGCTGCCCACCGGGTTGAGCCACCGCAGACCACGGATTCCGTACCCCGCGAGCGCGAAGAGCAGCGTAAGAGCCCCGCCGACGATGGTCAGCACCTGGAGTTCGGCCGGGTACCCGTAGACCGTGAGGTCACCGGGGAACGCGCTGGTCCAGGTCCAGGCGAGGAAGGCGGACACGATGGCGGTGCCGGAGCCGGCGATGGTGAGGGCGCGGGCGGCGCCTTCCGGCATCGGGATGACCGGAGTCGTCTCGGTCGTGCTGGTGGTTGTCATGGTGCTCACGCCCTGTCCGCGACGCGCTCGCCCAGCAGACCCTGGGGCCGTACGAGGAGCACGAGGATGAGGAGGACGAAGGCCCACACGTTGGACCAGGCACCGCCGCCGAGCTGCTGCATGCCGGGGATGTCCTCGATGTAGGCGATCGAGAGGGACTCGGCGATGCCGAGGACGACGCCGCCGACCATGGCGCCGTAGATGTTGCCGATGCCGCCGAGGACGGCCGCGGTGAAGGCCTTGAGGCCGAGGATGAAGCCCATCTCGAAGTTGATCTGGCCCTTGTCGACGCCGTACGCGACGGCGGCGACGGCGGCGAACGCGGCACCGATGGCGAAGGCCATGACGATGATGCGGTCCGTGTTGATGCCCATCAGCTTGGCGGTGTCCGGGTCCTGCGCGGTGGCCTGCATGGCGCGGCCGCTGCGGCTCTTGGAGACGAAGAGGCCGAGGGCGAGCATGCACAGCGGGGCGAGGACGAGCACGAAGGCGTCGGCGCGCTGGATCGAGAGGCTCTCGGTGATCTTGAAGGCCTCGCCCTGGAACTCGGGGAAGCTGACGGCCTTCTTGGCGTCCGGGTAGAACTGCCACACCAGCTGCTGGAGCGCGATGGACAGACCGATCGCCGTGATGAGCGGGGCCAGTCGGGGCGCGTTGCGCAGCGGACGGTAGGCGAACCGCTCGGCGGCGGTGGCGACGGCCACGGAGGCTATCGCGCCACCGACGATCATGAGCGGTATCGCCACCAGCAGGGACGTGCCGCTCGGCAGAGCGCTGTAGGTGGTGAGGGCGCCGAAGCCCCCGATCATGAAGATCTCGCCGTGGGCGAAGTTGATGAGCTGGACGATGCCGTAGACCATGGTGTACCCGATGGCGATGAGGCCATAGAGGGCACCGAGGGCCAGGCCGTTGGCCAGCTGTTGCGGCAGTTCGTGCACCGCAGGCCTCCGATGAGCTTGTCGGATAAGACTCCGCGCGAGGGCGCTGTTTGCGCCCTCGCGCGGGTTGGTTCAGATGGAGCGGGCTCCCTTACGGGTGCCGGTGATGCGGGTGACGCCGGTGATCACTGGTTGAAGGTGTCGCTCTTGACGTCGACCCACTTGCCGCCCTCGACCTTGTAGACCGTGAGCTGCTTGTTGGTGGTGTCGCCGAACTCGTCGAAGGAGACCTTGCCGGTCACGCCGTCGAAGGAGACCTTGCCCAGGGCCTCGGTGACCTTGGCGCGGGCGTCGGACGGCAGCTTGCCGCCGTTGGCCTGGACGACGGCCTTGACGGCCTGGATGACCGCCCAGCCGGCGTCGTAGGAGTAGCCGCCGTAGGCCGCGTACGGGTCCTTGTAGCCGCCCGCGTTGTAGTCCGCGATGAACTTCTTGGCGGTGGGGAGCTTCTCGACGGGGTAGCCGATCGAGGTGGCGAGGTCACCGTCGTTGGCCTCGGCGGAGGCGCTGATGAAGGCCGGGTCGTAGATGCCGTCGCCGCCCATGACGGGGATCTTGGCGCCGGTCTTCTTGATCTGGTCGGAGAGCAGACCGCCCTCGGGGTACTGACCGCCGAAGTAGACGGAGTCGGCGCCGGAGGACTTGACCTTGTCGGCGGTGGAGGAGAAGTCGGTCTCCTTCACGGTGACGTGGTCGGTGCCGACGACGGTGCCGCCGAGGCGCTTGAACTCGTCGGAGAAGATCGCGGCGAGGCCGGCGCCGTAGGTCTGCTTGTCGTCGACGACGAAGACCTTCTTCTTGCCGGCGTCCTTGAAGAGGTACTGGGCGGCGAACTTGCCCTGGACCACGTCGGTGGCGGCGGTGCGGAAGTAGGTCTTGAAGGGGCGCTTGAACTCGCCCTTGCCCCAGTTGTCGCCCTGGCTGAGCGCCGGGTTGGTGTTGGCCGGGGAGACCTGGGCCAGGTTGGCGGAGGCGAAGACGCCCTGCATCTGCTGGGAGACGCCGGAGTTCAGCGGGCCGACGACGCCGAGGACGTCCTTGTTGCCGACGAGCTTGGTGGCGTTGGCCTGGCCGGAGGCCGGGACGGCCTGGTCGTCGAGCGCCTCGATCTTGAACGTGACGCCGGGGACTTCCTTGTTCTTGTTGGCGGTCTGGACCGCCAGGTCCACGGAGTTCTTGATGCCCTGGCCGAGCGCGGAGAGGGAACCGGTCAGCGGCGCGTCGACGCCGATGACGACGGTCACGCCGCCACCGTCCGCGTTGTTGTCGCTGCCGCCCTTGTCGTCACGCGAACCGCATGCGGTGAGAGTGAGCGCTCCCGTGGTGAGCACGCTGGTGAGGATGAGCAAAGAACGGTGTCGCACGAAGAATCCTTTCCCTGGCGCGGCCCCCTCAAGCTGAGGCGGTGCCGTGAAGCTGTGTAGCTAGAGGTGCCGTTTTCGATGCCGGGCCGTACTGGGTCGAGCAGGGCCGTGCAGTGGAAGCGCCCGGCGGCGCGGTGACTGGCCGTGACTCTAGGCGCAGGTGGGGAACGGCGGGGAGCGCCCAGGTCAGGATGTGACTGTCTTGTTATGCCGACGGGCGGAGATGGTGTGCATGCGGGGTGCAAAACCGGGCACAGCGGTCGGTAGCACGGTGTTCACATGGTGAGAACCCCCAGTTCCGCTAAGGGGCTTGAGTGGATCACGGTCCTGACGGGCCACCCGTGAGGGTCTCCGGATATCGGACACCGGTCCATTCGTCAGCGGACGGAGGGCAGGTCGGGCGCTGACCCGGCCATTCCACTCGCGAATGGCGCGAAAGTTACGCAGTGTCACGGTGATCGTGGCCGGGGTCATTCGCCGGAAGAGGCTCCCGGGGTCCCGGAAGGCGTCGGAGCGGTGGTCCACTCATCGGGCGGACGCCAGTTCTCGGAGCTCCCCGTCGCCCCCCTCGCCGCCTCGCAGCGCCGCCGCGACTCCCGGTCCGCCAGCGCCTCGGCGGCCTTCCGTCCGGCCCGTCGCTCCTCGGCCCGGGCCGCCGTGAGCACCTGGTCGTGGATCTCGTACTGCTCGTTGGAGAGCCCCTTCTGCTCCCAGTCGAGCCCCGCCCACTTGGACCCCCTGAGCGCCTCTTTCACCCAGTACGAGACCAGGTTCGCGCAGACGTCGGCGGGGGTGCTGGTGCGGGGCGCGGACGACGGTGCGGGGTGCGGGTCCGGAGCCCGGTCGCAGCCGGCGGACAGGGTGAGCGCGCACCCGGCCAGGGCCGCCGCGAGGGCGGCCCCGGCCGGTCGTATCCGTGGGCGTGTCACGGGAGTTGGACGTACGGCTTCAGGAAGTCGCGCGCACCGGGCGTGTCCAGGCGGTACGCGACGTTCGTGGCGTAGCAGGGCGTGTCGCCGGTGATCGTGGTGGCGACGAGCGTCAGCTTCCCGTTCAGCGTCGCGAAGTTGGGGCCGCCCGAATCGCCGTAGCAGGCACCGCCGTTGCCCTGGGGCGCGGTCATGGCGAGTCGGACCCACGCGTCGTTGAGGGCGTCGAAGGAGACCGGCGCCTTCATGCGGACCCCGCCGCCCGGGTGGGTCTGGCCGCCCGGCCCGCGCTCCGCCTCCTGCGTGCCGTACCCGGCCACGAGGAACGCCGTGGAGTTCAGTCCCTGCGGGCCGAGCGCGGCCAGGGCGCCCGCCTTCGGCAGCGACGCCGGAGCGAAGGACCAGCGGGCCTTCACCGCTTTCGCCGGCAGTTCGATCACGGAGATGTCATGGCGGTCGGAGGCCGGGCCGGGGTAGGCGGGGTGGGTGTGCGCCGTCCCCTCGACGGCCACGCTCCGTGCAACGGCGGCGGGGTCGCCCGGGTGCTCGGCGGCCGCCCGGTCGAGGCCGGCCTGCACGTCCTGGTCGAGCGAGACGTAGAAACGCACGTTCTCCGGCCAGTCCGTCGTGCAGTGGGCGGCCGTGAGGAAGGTGTCCGCGTCGATCATGGTGCCGGAGCAGACCCAGTCGACCCGGTCCGGCGTCGCCGGGTCGTCGTCGTTGTCCCAGGTGGCCACGAGCGCGCCGACCTCGGTGCGCTCCGGGGCGGGGGCCGCGTTGTACGAGTTGATCGCCGAGGACGGGATCGCGGTGGCGATCACGGCGGCGCAGGCGGCGGCGGTGACGGCGGTCATCGCGGTGGTGGTGCGTACGGCTGTCACGAAGAACCCCTCGATGGGTGAATGGATCAGGTGTTCTCCTGTGGGGGAGGCCGCCAGTGAAGCGGCTGCCCCCACCGCGCGACAAGAGGGCGGGGCGGGAAGAGGGGGCCGGTGGCCGGGCGAAGCAGACGGGTGGGAAGAGGGGGCCGGCGGCCGGGCGAAGCCGACGGGCGGGCGGAACGGCGGAGGGGCGGGGCGTCGTGCGCCCCGCCCCTCCGTCCTCTTCGCCGCGACGGCCCGCCCCGCGAGGGGCTCCGTCACGCCCGGCCCGCCCCGTGAGGGGCTCGGCTCCGTTACGCCCGGCCCGCCGACGGCAGGTTGTCCGCGTCCTGCGGGTTGATCTCGCGCAGCAGGCAGGTCAGCCGCGCCGAGCAGACCCGCTTGCCCTGCTCGTCCGTGATCACGATCTCGTACGTGGCGGTCGACCGGCCCCGGTGGACCGGCGTCGCCACACCGGTCACCAGACCGCTGCGCGCGCCCCGGTGGTGGGTGCAGTTCAGGTCGACGCCGACGGCGATCTTCGAGGCCCCACCGTGCAGCATCGAGCCGATGGAGCCCAGCGTCTCGGCGAGCACCGCCGACGCGCCGCCGTGCAGCAGCCCGTACGGCTGGGTGTTGCCCTCGACCGGCATGGTGCCGACGACCTTCTCGGCCGAGGCCTCCACGATCTGGACACCCATCCGGTTCCCGAGGTGCCCGGCCGAGAAGAGCGCCGGGAGGTCGACGCCCAGCGCCGCGTACTCGTCGATGACCTCCTGCGGGAACTTCACGTGCTGCTGCTCACCCATGGGCCCGGCTCCGTTCGTCTTCGTACGGCTGACAGATCGCCTGAGCAAACGCTTAGGCGGAGGCCGATTGTTCCAGACGCACGATCACGGACTTGCTCGCGGGGGTGTTGCTGACGTCCGCCGTCGACTCCAGCGGGACCAGCACGTTCGTCTCCGGGTAGTAGGCGGCCGCGCACCCCCGGGACGTCGGGTAGTGCACCACCCGGAAGCCGGGCGCCCGCCGCTCCGTGCCGTCCGTCCACTCGCTCACCAGATCCGCGTACGCCCCGTCCGCGAGACCGAACGCCGCCGCGTCCTCCGGGTGCACGAGGACGACCCGGCGGCCGCCCCTGATCCCCCGGTAGCGGTCGTCCAGACCGTAGATCGTGGTGTTGTACTGGTCGTGCGAGCGCAGCGTCTGCAGCAGCAGCCGGCCCTCGGGCACCCTCGGGTACTCGACGGGCGCGGCCGTGAAGTTCGCCTTGCCGGTCTTCGTGGGGAAGCGGCGCGCGTCGCGCGGGCCGTGCGGCAGCGCGAAGCCGCCCGGGTTCGCCGCCAGCCGGGCGTTGAAGTCCTCGAAACCGGGCACCACGCGCGCGATCCGGTCCCGGATCCTGGCGTAGTCCGCCTCGAACTCCTCCCAGGGGGTGGCCGATCCGTCGCCGAGGACGGCCCGGGCCATCCGCGCCACGATCGCCGGCTCGGACAGCAGGTGCGGGCTCGCCGGCGGCAGGTTGCCCCGGGAGGCGTGCACCAGGCTCATCGAGTCCTCGACGGTCACGAACTGCCGGCCGCTCTTCTGCACGTCCCTGTCGGTGCGGCCGAGCGTCGGCAGGATCAGCGCGCGCGTGCCCGTCACCGCGTGCGAGCGGTTCAGCTTCGTCGAGACGTGCACGGTCAGGCGCGCGTTCCGCATGGCCGCCTCCGTCACCTCCGTGTCGGGCGTCGCCCCCACGAAGTTGCCGCCCATCGCGAAGAACACCTTCGCCTCGCCGTCGCGCAGCGCCTGGATCGAACGCACCACGTCGAAGCCGTGGTGGCGCGGCGAGACGATCCCGAACTCCTTGTCCAGGGCGTCGAGGAAGGCCGGCGCGGGACGCTCGAAGATGCCCATCGTGCGGTCGCCCTGCACGTTCGAATGGCCGCGCACCGGGCACACGCCCGCGCCCGGACGGCCGATGTTCCCGCGCAGCAGCAGGAAGTTGACCACCTCGCGGATGGTCGGCACGGAGTGCTTGTGCTGGGTGAGGCCCATCGCCCAGCAGACGATCGTCCGCTCCGAGGCGAGCACCATCTCCAGGGCCCGCTCGATCTCGGCGCGCGTCAGCCCGGTCGCGGCGAGCGTCTCGTCCCAGTCGGCCGCCTTCGCGGCCGCCGCGAACTCCTCGTACCCGTGGGTGTGGTCCCGCACGAACTCCTCGTCGACCGCCCCCGCCGTCTCCAGGACCAGCTTGTTGAGCAGCCGGAAGAGGGCCTGGTCGCCGCCGATCCGGATCTGCAGGAAGAGATCGGTGAGCGCCGCGCCCTTGAGCATGCCCTGCGGGGTCTGCGGGTTCTTGAAGCGCTCCAGGCCCGCCTCCGGCAGCGGGTTCACCGAGATGATCCGGGCGCCCGAGGCCTTCGCCTTCTCCAGGGCCGAGAGCATGCGCGGATGGTTCGTCCCCGGGTTCTGCCCGGCCACGACGATCAGGTCCGCCCGGTGCAGGTCCTCCAGGGAGACGCTGCCCTTGCCGATGCCGATCGTCTCCGTCAGCGCCGAGCCCGAGGACTCGTGGCACATGTTGGAGCAGTCCGGCAGGTTGTTCGTGCCGAACTCGCGCGCGAAGAGCTGGAGCAGGAACGCCGCCTCGTTGCTCGTCCGCCCCGAGGTGTAGAAGAGCGCCTCGTCCGGCGAGGCCAGGGCCCGCAGCTCCTCCGCGATGATCGCGAAGGCCCGCTCCCAGCTCACCGGCTCGTACCGCTCGCCGCCCTCCGGGAGCAGCATCGGCTGCGTGATGCGGCCCTGCTGGCCCAGCCAGTACCCGCTGCGGGTCGCCAGGTCCGCCACCGGGTGCGCCGCGAAGAACTCCGGCGTCACCCGGCGCAGCGTCGCCTCCTCGGCGACCGCCTTCGCGCCGTTCTCGCAGAACTCCGCCACGTGCCGCTTGTCACCCTCCGGCCAGGCGCAGCCGGGACAGTCGAAGCCGTCCTTCTGATTGACCTTGAGCAGGGTCCGCGCGGTCCGCCGCAGACCCATCTGCTCCTGCGCGATCCGCAGCGTGTGCCCGATGGCGGGCAGGCCGGCTGCGGCGTGCTGCGGCGGCGTGACCTGCGGTGCGTCCTGGACCGGGTCACCGGCAGGCGGCTTGCTGACCATCGCGCTCTCCCTTGAGCGGTAATCCTCTGGCGTACGACTCCGATCCTGTCACGCGGCACCGACAGCCCGGCACCCCGACCGCTGTGGACGGGATTGTCAGCGGGCCGTGGCAGGATCGTCCCGTGGCCGAGACAGCATCGAAGACCCCCGCAGACACCCGCCCCCGCCTGCTCCTCATGGACGGGCACTCGCTCGCGTACCGGGCGTTCTTCGCGCTGCCCGCGGAGAACTTCACCACCGCGACCGGACAGCCGACGAACGCGATCTACGGGTTCGCCTCGATGCTGGCGAACACGCTCCGCGACGAGGCGCCCACGCACTTCGCCGTCGCGTTCGACGTGTCCCGCAAGACCTGGCGGTCCGAGGAGTTCCCGGAGTACAAGGCGAACCGCTCGAAGACCCCCGACGAGTTCAAGGGCCAGGTCGAGCTGATCGGCGAACTCCTCGACGCGATGCACGCGCCGCGCTTCGCCGTCGACGGCTTCGAGGCCGACGACGTCATCGCCACCCTCGCCACCCAGGCCGAGGCCGAGGGCTTCGAGGTCCTCATCGTCACCGGCGACCGGGACTCCTTCCAGCTCGTCACCGACCACACCACCGTGCTCTACCCCACCAAGGGCGTCTCCGAGCTCACCCGCTTCACCCCGGAGAAGGTCCAGGAGAAGTACGGCCTGAGCCCCTCGCAGTACCCCGACTTCGCCGCCCTGCGCGGCGACCCGTCCGACAACCTCCCCGGCATCCCCGGTGTCGGCGAGAAGACCGCCGCCAAGTGGATCAACCAGTTCGGCTCCTTCGCCGAGCTCGTCGAGCGCGCCGAGGAGGTCAAGGGCAAGGCCGGCCAGAACTTCCGCGACCACCTGGAATCGGTCAAGCTCAACCGCCGCCTGACCGAGATGGTCCGGGACGTGGAGCTGCCGAAGACCGTCACGGACCTCGCCCGCGAGCCGTACGACCGCGCCGCCGTCGCCCTCGTCCTCGACACCCTGGAGATCCGCAACCCCTCGCTGCGCGAACGGCTCCTCGCCGTCGACCCGGGCTCCGCCGAGGAGGCCGCGCCCGCCCCCGCCGCGGGCCTGGAGCTCGACTTCACCGTCCTCGGCGCCGGCGAGCTCGCCCCCTGGCTCGCCGAG
Organism: Streptomyces sp. NPDC053513; assembly: GCF_044544765.1. Classification (NCBI taxonomy): domain Bacteria; kingdom Bacillati; phylum Actinomycetota; class Actinomycetes; order Kitasatosporales; family Streptomycetaceae; genus Streptomyces; species Streptomyces sp. NPDC053513. The sequence continues at coordinate 122,173 of NZ_JBITXP010000019.1, read as the reverse complement.
CACGGCACCGAGCCCCTCGGCATCGCCACCGTCGACAGCTGGGCCCTCGGCACGGGGAACGTCAGCGAGGTCGCCCTCGCCGCCGCCGGGGGAGCCGCCGCCTGGTTCGACCCCAGCACGCTCGACGAGGCCGACGAGCAGGCCTGGGCCGCCTGGATCTCCGACCCCGACCGGCCGAAGGTCATGCACAACGCCAAGGGCGCCATGCGGGTCTTCCCCGAGCACGGCTGGTCCGTCGCCGGCGTCACCATGGACACCGCCCTCGCCGCCTACCTGGTCAAGCCCGGCCGCCGCTCCTTCGCCCTCGACGCCCTCACCGTCGAGTACCTCGCCCGCGAGCTCGCCCCGGCGGCCCCCGCCGACGGCCAGCTCGCCTTCGGCGCCGACGACACCGCCGAGGCCGAGGCCCTCATGAGCCAGGCGCGGGCCGTCCTCGACCTCGGCGCCGCCTTCGACGAGCGGCTCGCCGAGGTCGGCGCCCGCGAGCTCCTCCACGAGGTCGAGCTCCCCACCTCCGCCCTCCTCGCCCGCCTGGAGCGGCACGGCATCGCCGCCGACCGCGACCACCTGGAGGCCATGGAGCAGCAGTTCGCCGGCGCGGTCCAGCAGGCCGTCAAGGAGGCCCACGCCTCCGTCGGCCACGAGTTCAACCTCGGCTCGCCCAAGCAGCTCCAGGAGGTCTTCTTCGGTGAGCTGAACCTCCCGAAGACCAAGAAGACCAAGACCGGCTACACGACGGACGCCGACGCGCTCGCCTGGCTGGCCGGCCAGACCGAGCACGAACTGCCGGTGATCATGCTCCGCCACCGTGAGCAGGCGCGCCTGCGCTCCACGGTCGAGGGCCTGATCAAGACCGTCGCGGCGGACGGCCGCATCCACACCACCTTCAGCCAGACGGTCGCGGCGACCGGCCGCCTGTCCTCCACCGACCCCAACCTGCAGAACGTGCCGGTCCGCACGGACGAGGGCCGGGCCATCCGGCACGGCTTCGTCGTCGGCGAGGGCTTCGAGGCCCTCATGACCGCCGACTACAGCCAGATCGAACTGCGCGTCATGGCCCACCTCTCCGAGGACGAGGGCCTCATCGAGGCCTTCACCTCCGGCGAGGACCTGCACACCACCGTCGCCTCCCAGGTCTTCGGCGTCGAGCGGTCCGCCGTCGACGCCGAGATGCGCCGCAAGATCAAGGCCATGTCGTACGGCCTGGCCTACGGCCTCTCCGCCTTCGGCCTCGCACAGCAGCTGACCATCGACCCGGCCGAGGCCCGGATCCTGATGGAGACCTACTTCGAGCGCTTCGGCGGGGTACGGGACTACCTGCGCCGCGTCGTCGACGAGGCCCGCGCCACCGGGTACACCGAGACGATGCTGGGCCGCCGCCGCTACCTCCCGGACCTCAACAGCGACAACCGGCAGCGCCGCGAGGCCGCCGAGCGGATGGCGCTCAACGCCCCCATCCAGGGCACGGCCGCCGACATCGTCAAGGTCGCCATGCTGAACGTCGACCGGGCGCTCACCGAGGCGGGCCTCGCCTCCCGGATGCTCCTCCAGGTCCACGACGAAATCGTCCTCGAACTCGCCCCCGGCGAGCGCGAGCGGGTCGAGGCCCTGGTCCGCGAACAGATGTCGGCCGCCGCCGACCTCCGGGCCCCCCTGGACGTCTCGGTAGGCGTAGGCCAAAACTGGGACGAAGCAGCCCACTGACGCCGCCCCCACCGGGACGGCGCCCCCTCGCAGGAAGCCACCCCACCGGGGCGGTACCCACCCCGCCGCGGGCGCCTACCCGCCGGGCGGTGCCCGCCCCGTTGTGGGCTGCACCCGCCGGTGCGGTGCCCGCCCCCGCGCCCCGTTGTGGGCAGTCGTTCCGCTGGGGCGGAACGGGTGGGCACAACGGACCCGCGCCCTGCCGGCGCCAGAGGCTGTGGTGCCTGAACCCGCACCGACAGGCACGACGCACATGGGGTGCGGGTCCAGGCGCGGGACGCGGAGGCGCCGCTAAGGGCGCCGTCCCGTGTGCCCACCCGTCCCGCCCCAGCGGGACGACTGCCCACACGGAGGTGGGCGAGGGCACCGCCCAGCCGGGCGCGGGCACGCACGGGCGGGAAGGAGCCGCCCAGCAGGGCGCCCCGCACCGCCCGGCGGATGTGCGCCAGTCGGACCAGTCGAAGGGCGCCCGACCCACCCCCCTCCCAAAACTGAGAAGCATGATCCGCCGCCCCCACCTCCCCACCTGGGCCCTCCTCGGCGCCCTCCTCGGCGCGTCAAGCACCGCCTGGTCCTGGCCCGCCGAGGCACACCGGGCGCCCGCACTCTGCACCTCGTCCCGCGAGCCGACCCTCGCCGCCCGCCTGTCCCGGGACATCGCGGCGGCGCTCAAGGGCCGCGAGGGCACGGTCTCCGTCGCGGTGCACGACCCCGTGCGCGGTCTGCGCTGCCGGCTCGCCGACACCCTGGCGTACGACTCCGCCAGCATCGCCAAGGTCCTGATCATGCAGGCCGTCCTCGGGCGCGCGGAGGAGCTCGGCCGGGCGCCCACCCGGCTGGAGGCGCGACGGCTGAAGGCGATGATCACCCACTCCGACAACACCGCCGCCACCGAACTGTGGGAGGGGCTCTCCCGCGCTCGGCTGAACAGGGTGCTGCGGGAGGCCGGAGCCCGGGACACCGTCCTGGGGCACGGCAACTACTGGGGCCTCACCCGCACCACCGCACGCGACCAACTCGCCCTGCTCGCCGCGGTGTCACGCCGAGACGAGGCCCTGTCCCTGATGGGGCAGGTGGTCCACGCACAGGCCTGGGGCGTCACCGCGGGCGCGCCCCGCACGGTCAAGGTCCACCTCAAGAACGGCTGGCTGCCCCGCGCGACCCACGCCTGGCGCGTCCACAGCGTCGGCATCGTGCGCCCGGCGGCGCCGCCCCCGCCGGCCCCCGGCACGGGCCCGAGCACAGGCAAAGGCACGGCCACCGGCACAGGCGCCGGCACCAACACCGGCACAGGTGCAGGCGCAGGAACCGACACCGGCACGGACACCGCCCCGACGAACCCCGCCGTCGACTACCGGATCGTCCTCCTGAGCCACGGCAACCCCACCATGCGGTACGGCGTCCGCACCCTGGAGGGCATCGCCCTCGCCGTGCACCGCAGGCTCTCCGGCGGTACCGCGGCCCGGGGCTTCACCCCGCCGGAGAAGATCAGCGAGATCCCGGACGGGAGCGCTCCGGCCGAGGCCCCGGGCCAGGGAGATCCCGGTGCACCGGCACCGGCTCCGACCCCGGCGCGTCCGGAGTCGTTCGGACCCGCGGCGATCCGAGGAGCCGCACCCCCGTCCCGTACAGCACGAGCCCCACGGCGAGCCCCGCGCCGGCGCCGAAGCAGGCCGTGGGGATGACGTCGAGGGGCGTCTCGATCCGGTCCCAGCCCCAGTACGCCGCCCAGCGCAGCACCCGGTGGGCGACACCCGCGAGGACGCACCCGCCGATCAGCGCGGCGGCCAGGAGCCGGCCGCGCCGGCCGGGGACGGGGACCCGGGTCGGCAGCACCGCCCCCGGAGGAGAGGTGCGCAGCGCTCGCGCCGCGCACCAGGCGAGGATCCCGAGGGCCAGCGCCGAACCCCCGTACTGCGCGTAGAGATAGACCGGGAACCCGGCCACGATCTCGCCGAGGACGGGGATCGCGCGGGTGCCCCAGCGGTCGAGGTGGGTGAAGGAGTCCCACACCACGTGCGTGGTGGCGCCGAGGATCGCCGAGAGGCAGAACCACCCGACGAGCGCCGTCGGGTGCCGCTCTCGCCAGGGACGGCCCCGGACGAGCCCGTACACCCTGCCCCGCCACCGCTCGGGCAGCAGCGCGACGAGCGGCTCGCGCACGGTCAGCCACAGGGTCACGAGCGCGGCGGTGATCAGCACGTCGGCCGTGACGATCCCGACGGGGGAGTGGGTGACGTCCCCGAAGACCATCGCCCCGGGGAACGCGGTCGCGGCGAAGTAGGTCATGTCGGGCGAGAAGGACCCGGCGACGAGGGCGGACGCGACCAACGGGCCGCGCGCGGTCCCGTCCCGGCGCAGCGCGGGCAGCACGGCGGCGGCGTGGCTCAGCGTGAACGGCAACGGGAGTTCCCCCAGGGTTCCGACGGCGGTGGCCGGTGTGCGTGGCCGACCGGAGTGCAAGAGGGGCGTGACGCTCCGATCGGTTCCCGGACTCACTCGCTCCGCAGGCGGCCAAGAGGTGACGAAACCGTGAAACACGGTCAAGGGCCGGTGTTCGACGGTCCGGAGTTGGCATAGGGTCGCCTGAGGTCTCACGCGGGGAGCGTGGGACCGCGTCGATGGGGAGGGGACGACGGATATGGCAGCGCACATCGGCCGCCGACTGCGCAAGGGAGCCACCAGTGGTGTGGTGATGGCCGCGGCGGTCGCCGCGCTCGCCGCCTCGCAGGCGCCGGAGATGACCCCGCCGGCCACGGACAACACCGGTGGGGACCAGGCCATCGGTGCCGGCGACACGACTTCGCCGTCCGGACACGGGTCCGTGACGGGCGATTCCCCGTACTACACGGACCTGCCGCCGCTGAACCCGCCGAACCTGCCCGGGGCGAGCACCAAGCTGCCGCTGACGACCGGCCCCGCCGAGGCCGGCATACCCGCGTCCGTCTACTCCGCCTACAAGCGGGCCGAGCTCTCGATACGTTCGACCGACCCCGGCTGCAACCTGCCGTGGCAGCTGCTCGCCGGCATCGGCAAGGTCGAGTCCGGGCAGGCCCGTGGCGGCCGGGTCGACGCCAACGGCACGGCGTCGCCGCCGATCCTCGGCCCCGCCCTCAACGGCAACGGCTTCGCCCTCATCACCGACACCGACGGCGGCGCCTACGACGGCGACACGAAGCTCGACCGGGCCGTCGGCCCGATGCAGTTCATCCCGTCCACCTGGGCGACCTGGGGCCAGGACGCCAACAGTGACGGCAAGAAGGACCCGAACAACATCTACGACGCGGCGCAGGCCGCCGGCCTCTACCTCTGCGCGAACGACCGCAACCTCGCGCTCAAGGCCGACCTCGACCAGGCGATCCTCAGTTACAACCGGTCGAGGGAGTACCTGAACACGGTCCTGTCCTGGGTCGCCTTCTACGAGCGCGGCACCCACCAGATCCCGGACGGCACGGGCGTGCTGCCGGTGGGGCGCAGTGACAACGGCACCAGGGGCAACGGCTCCCACCCCACCGCGCCGCTCCCGACCGTCCCCACGACCCCGACGCCGACGCCCGGCACCCAGAAGCCGAAGCCGCCGGCGGAGAACCGTCCCGGGACGGTCAAGCCGCCGACCGTCCCCACCAAGCCCCCGGTCACCCCGCCGGTGACGCCGCCCGCCCTCCCGGCGGTCGCCAAGGTCGCACGGCTCGCGATCGTGGCCAACGAGAAGCCGACCACGACCACCGGCAGCGCCTTCACCGGGCTTCCCCGCGTCGCGGCGCTCGACGCCTCGGGCAAGCCGGTCCCCGGCGTGAACATCCGCTTCGAGATCGTCGGAGCCACCGACACCCGGTTCGGCGCCGGCGGGACCACCGCCACCGTCACCACCGGCTCGTCCGGCCTCGCCACCTCGCCCGCCCTCCGGGCCGGCGAGAAGACGGGGACCTTCACCGTGCGGGCCACCGTCGTGGGCCGGACCCTGCGGGCGGCCGACTTCACCGCGACCGTCACGGAGCGTCGGGCGGACACCCTCACCCGGCTCGCCGGCGACCCGCTGTCGGCCACGACCGGCACCTCCTTCGCCCAGAAGGTCCAGGTGAAGGCCACCGACAAGGGCGCCCTCGCCCCCGGCGTGCGCGTCACCGCGGTGATCGTCACCTCGAAGACGAGCACCGAGGAGAGCGCCGACGGCCCGTCCTTCAAGCGCGCGGACGGCACCACGGTCCGTACCGTCACCCTCGTCACCGGCACGGACGGTCTGCTCACCTTCGAGTCCGGCGACCTCCTCGCGGGAGACAAGGCCGGCACGTACTACGTGCGGCTGACCGCACCGGGCGGCGGCACCACCTTCATCGACCTGACGGTCGGCGCCCCCGCCACGACGAACCCGGACCCGACCCCGACTCCGACTCCGGAGCCCACTCCGACGCCCTCCGGCAGCGCCACGCCCGAGGCCACCTCCTCGCCCAGCGCCTCGCCCTCGGCCTGACCGCCCGCGCCTCAGCGCCGCGTTCCTCCGCGCCGTCCCCCGTCCGCACCGGACGCGGGGGCGGCGCTTCGCGTGATCCGGGTGCAACGTGTTCTCATCTCACGGCCGCATTGCTACGGTGCCCCCGCCCTGACGACCTATCAGATCGCACCCGGGAGGCCGACCATGCGCGCCCTCGTCGCCGCCGCCATCGGACTCGCCCCAGTCCTCCTCTTCGTCCTGCTCCTCTCCGTGGTCGATCTGCCGCCCGACGGCCCCACCTCGCCCAAGCCCCTCCTGACCGCCGACCCCGGCCCCAAGAAGTAGGGGGCCGACCGTGCGCCGCCGAGCCAGCCTCGTCCTGCTCGCCCTCGCCGTCTTCTGCGCCGCGATGGCCCCGACCCTGCGCTGGTACGCCTTCCCCCGCCTCGCGAAGATCCCGCCCAACCAGTACCAGGAGACCGTCCTGGAGGCGCGGCCGGCGACCCTCCTCGACTACTCCACGCTCAAGGCCGAGAAGGTCGACAAGATCACGATCATCCAGACCCTCAAGGGCAACGTGGAGGAGTCGCGGCGCATCGAACGCGACGCCGGGCGCGACGTCGTCGTCTGGGACGCCCTCGCCTACGTGACGGGACCCGACGGCAAGATGGTCTCCAAGGTCCCCGAGCGGTACGTCTTCGACGCCCACACCCAGGACCCCGTCCACGCCACCGGCGAATCGGTCGACGGCGACCCGGTCCGGCGCGAGGGTATCGAGTTCAAGTTCCCCTTCCTGACCGAGAAGCGCGACTACCAGTACTTCGACGCCCAGACCCGCACCGCGGCCCCCATCCACTACAAGGGCACCCGCACCTTCCGCGGCATGGAGGTCTACTACTTCGAGCAGACCATCCCCTGGACCAAGGTCCCCATGCCCAAGACCATGCCGGTCAAGGGCATCACGCCGAAGATCCTCGCCGACTCCGGCCTCACCCGCTGGTACACGACCAAGCGCATGTTCTGGATCGAGCCGATCACCGGAGCCCCCGTCAACGGCGAGGAGATCCACCAGGAGGAACTCCGCAACGCCAAGGCGCTGATGGGGCGGGACACCCTCACCGTCTTCGCGGGGCACGTGAAGATGCGCGAGGACTACCTGGAGAGCATCGGCGAGATGGTCTCCGCCAACCGCCTCATGGTCCTCATGCTCGTCTCCTATGTCCCGTGGAGCCTCACCGTCCTCGCCCTGCTCCTCCTGGCCCTCGCCCTCTGGCTGGAGGCCCGCTCCCGCCGTCCCGAACCGGAGCCGCCCGCCACCCCCGCCCCCACGCCGGTCAGCGCTCCCCTCTGAGCCGCGCGCTGGTGTGCCGGGTCGGCACCGCCGCGGACGGATCCTCCGGCCACGGGTGCTTCGGGTACCGCCCCCGCAGCTCCGCCCGCACCGCCCGGTAGCCGTCCCGCCAGAACGAGGCCAGGTCGGCCGTCACCGCGGCCGGCCTGCCGGCGGGGGAGAGGAGGTGGACGAGCACCGGCACCCCCGCCACCCGGGGCGTCTCGGCCAGACCGAACATCTCCTGCAGCTTCACCGCGAGCACCGGCCGCTCGCCCCCGTACCCGACCCGTATTCGCGAACCGCTCGGCACCTCGATCCGCTCCGGCGCCAGCTCGTCCAGCCGGACCGCCTCGCCCGAGGCCCACGGCAGCAGCCTCCGCAGCGCCTCCCCGGCGTCGATCCGCCCCAGATCCGCTCGGCGCGACGCCCGGGACAACTCCGGCTCCAGCCACTCCCCGGCCCGGTCGATCAGCGTCCCCTCCGACACGTCAGGCCAGGGCTCCCCCAACTCCCGGTGGAGGAAGGCGAGCCGCTCGCGCAGCTCCCCGGCCTCCCGCGACCACCGCAACAGCCCGAGCCCCTCGCGTCGCAGGCCGTCGAGCAGCGCCTCCCGCACCAGAGCGGGCTCGGCCCCGGCGCCCAGCGGACGGACCGTCAGCTCCACCGCCCCCAACCGGTCCACCGACCGCGCGACCACGTCCCTGTCCTCCCAGCGGACCTCCTCGCCGGTGCTCCGCAGATGCCCGGCGGCCCGGCACGCGATGGACTCGTCCACCACCGCCGCGAGCCGCACCCGCGCCGTGGCGTCCCGCGCGGTGCGGTCCGCCACCGCCACGGCGAGCCACGGACCGGTCCCCAGCCGGGAACCCTCGGCCAACCGCGCCCCGCTTCCCGACACCATCAGATAGCCGCCCTGCTCCCGGGCCCTGGCCACCCGCTCCGGGAACGCCAGCGCCGTCACCAGACCGGCCACGGCGTCGTCGCCCCCGCCCACGGCCTCACCGGCCGACCGCTCCCCGACGGCGGCACCCCCGCCCACCGCCTCACCGGCCGACCGCTCCAGGCGCCGCGCCTCCGCCCTCCACCGCGCGCCGTACCCGTCGGCCCCCCGACGGGCCGTGCGCCAGGCCGCCACCAGGTCGTCCCCGTAGTCACGCGGCGGCTCCTCGCTCAGCAGCGCCACCACCTCCGCCGCCCGCCGCGCCCCGACCTCGGGCGCGCCGTCCAGCAGCGCGCGCCCCAGCCGGGGGTGCAGCCCGAGCCGGGACATCCGCACCCCCCGCTCCGTGGCCCGGCCGTCACCGTCGACGGCCCCGATCGACCCGAGCACCGCGCGGGCCGCCGCCATCGCCCCGGCCGGCGGCGCGTCGAGCAGCGCGAGCCCCTCCGCAGTCGGGTCCCCCCAGCAGGCGGCCCGCAGGGCGAAGTCCGCCAGGTCGGCGATCCGGATCTCGGGCGAGGGGAACCGCGCCCGGCTGCCGTCCTCCGCCTCGGCCCAACAGCGGTAGACCACACCGGCCGCCTCACGGCCCGAGCGCCCCGCCCGCTGGGTCGCCGCCGCGGTCGACACCGGCACCGTCGCGAGGGAACCGAGACCCCGGGCGTGGTCCGTCCGGGGCTCCCGCGCGAGCCCCGAGTCCACGACGATCCGCACTCCCGGAACCGTCAGGCTCGACTCCGCCACCGACGTCGACAGCACCACCCGCCTCCGGCCGCCCGGCCCGGCACCCCGCAGCACCGCGTCCTGGACGGCGGCGGGAGCCCGCCCGTGCAACTGGAGCACCTCCGCGTCGACGCCGTCGAGCAGCCCCGCCGTCCGCGCGATCTCCCCCGTACCCGGCAGGAAACAGAGGACGTCGCCCTGGTGCCGCTCCAGCGCGAGCCGGATCGTCGACGCCACGTGCCGCAGCAGGGCCGGATCCACCCAGGTGCCGTGCGCGGGCCTGATGCCGGCCGGCGGCGCGGCGAACCTCACCGCGTACCCATGGCCCTCGCCCTTGCTCCACACGATGGGTGCGGGGCCGCCGCCCTCCAGGACCGTGAGCAGTTCGGCCCACGCCTCGGCGTCGCTCGTCGCGGACGCCGCGATCAGCTTCAGCTCCGGCCGCAGCGTCGCGCGGACGTCCACCAGGAAGGCCATGGCCGTGTCGGCGTCGAGATGCCGCTCGTGACACTCGTCGAGCAGCACCACGTCCACGCCCGCCAGCTCCGGATCGCGCTGGAGCCGCTGGAGCAGGATGCCCGTCGTCACCACCTCGACCCGCGTCGCGGCACCGGTCCGCCGCTCACCGCGCACCGAGAAGCCGACCGTCCCGCCGACCTCCTCGCCGAGCAGCCAGGCCATCCGCCGGGCCGCCGCCCGCACCGCCATCCTGCGCGGCTCGGCCACGAGCACCCGCCGCGCCGGTCCGTCCCCTATGAGCCCCGCGAGCGCCAGCGGCACCAGCGTCGTCTTGCCGGTGCCGGGAGGAGCGGACAGCACCGCCGCGCCGCGCTCCGCGAGTGCGGCGAGCAGCTCGGGGACGGCATGGCGGACGGGGAGACGGTCGAGTGCGTCGTTTCGGATCACGCACTCAGTCTCGTACGCGCCGCGAAAAAGAAAGGCCCCGTTGTCCACAGGGCCCTCCATTAATACGACTGTCGAGTCGCCTGCTGCTCGTCCGCCGGTCGTCCCGCTCGCAGACTCCGCCGGTCGTCCCGCTCGGCAGACTCCGCTAGTCGTCCCGCTCGCAGACGAAGATCGCCGTCCCCGGGATCAGGTTCCCCCGCAGCGGGGACCAGCCGCCCCACTCCTGACCGTTCCAGGCCGGCCACTCCGGTTCGACCAGGTCCACGAGCCGGAAGCCGCCGGCCACCACGTCCCGCACCCGGTCCCCGACGGTCCGGTGGTGCTCCACGTACACGGCCCGGCCCTGCTCGTCCTGCTCGACGTACGGCGTGCGGTCGAAGTAGGAGGCGGCGACCGAGAGGCCCTCCGGCCCCGGCTCGTCCGGGAACGCCCAGCGGATCGGGTGCGTCACCGAGAACACCCAGCGGCCGCCCGGCCGCAGCACCCGGCGCACCTCACGGAAGACCCGCACCGGGTCGGCGACGAACGGCACCGCGCCGTACGCCGAGCACGCCAGGTCGAAGGAGCCGTCCCGGAAGGGCAGTGCTCCCGCGTCCGCCTCCACCAGCGGCACCTCCCCGCCGATCCGCAGCGCGTGCTGGAGCTGCCGGTGCGAGAGGTCGAGGGCCACCGGCCGCGCCCCCTGGGCCGCCAGCCAGCGCGAGCACTGCGCCGCGCCCGCCCCGATCTCCAGGACGTCGAGGCCCTTCAGCGAGGCGGCCGGGCCCAGGAGCCCGGCCTCGGCCTCGTCGAGCCCCTCGGGACCCCACACGAACCGGTCGTCGCCCAGGAAGGAGCCGTGCTCGCTCTGGTACTCGTCGGCGTTCCGGTCCCACCAGCCGCGGCTCGCCCGGCTGCTCTCCGCGTCCCCCGCGTCACGCCGGGTCGCCTCGGCCTCGTCGGCCTCCCCGTCGACCGCGTCTTCGTGTCCGTACTCTTGGTTCATCTCGCCCGCCGATGTAGTTTGCGCTCAGTGCAGCCGTGCGGCGGACCCCGCCGTGGTGGCGCAAGAGGCATGAGTGGTGCCGGAATTGAGTGGATCTGCCTCGGGTGCGCGCTTCGCGCATTGACCCTGTCCGGCCGCCCCCGTATGCTAAAGGTTGCGCTGCGGGCCTGCGCGCCTCAGACGGAGCAGGCCGTGCTCGCACCTGTTGTATGTCCCCTCGGTTTTCGAGGTTCCCTGCCGTTCGCGGAAGGGCGCTTCATTGGCTGTCCGGCTTCTTGGTGCGATACGGGCTCTCGGCGTAGCAGTACCTACGACTTTCTGTCCGTAACCGGAGCCCTTTCCCACATGACGAGCAGCACCGAGACCACCGCCACCACCCCGCAGGTTGCGGTCAACGACATCGGTAACGAGGAAGCCTTCCTCGCCGCGATCGACGAGACGATCAAGTACTTCAACGACGGCGACATCGTCGACGGCGTCATCGTGAAGGTCGACCGGGACGAGGTCCTGCTCGACATCGGTTACAAGACCGAAGGTGTCATCCCGAGCCGCGAGCTCTCTATCAAGCACGACGTCGACCCGAACGAGGTCGTCAAGGTCGGCGACGAGATCGAGGCCCTGGTTCTCCAGAAGGAGGACAAGGAAGGCCGCCTGATCCTCTCGAAGAAGCGCGCCCAGTACGAGCGCGCCTGGGGCACCATCGAGAAGATCAAGGAAGAGGACGGCATCGTCACCGGTACCGTCATCGAGGTCGTCAAGGGTGGTCTCATCCTCGACATCGGCCTCCGCGGCTTCCTCCCGGCCTCCCTGGTCGAGATGCGTCGTGTCCGCGACCTCCAGCCCTACGTGGGCAAGGAGCTCGAGGCGAAGATCATCGAGCTGGACAAGAACCGCAACAACGTGGTCCTGTCCCGCCGCGCCTGGCTGGAGCAGACCCAGTCCGAGGTTCGCCAGACCTTCCTCACGACCCTCCAGAAGGGTCAGGTCCGCTCCGGCGTCGTCTCCTCGATCGTCAACTTCGGTGCCTTCGTGGACCTGGGTGGCGTCGACGGCCTCGTCCACGTCTCCGAGCTGTCCTGGAAGCACATCGACCACCCGTCCGAGGTCGTCGAGGTCGGCCAGGAGGTCACCGTCGAGGTTCTCGACGTGGACATGGACCGCGAGCGCGTCTCCCTGTCGCTGAAGGCGACGCAGGAGGACCCGTGGCAGCAGTTCGCCCGGACCCACCAGATCGGCCAGGTCGTCCCGGGTAAGGTCACCAAGCTGGTTCCGTTCGGTGCGTTCGTCCGCGTGGACGAGGGCATCGAGGGTCTGGTCCACATCTCCGAGCTGGCCGAGCGCCACGTGGAGATCCCGGAGCAGGTCGTCCAGGTCAACGACGAGATCTTCGTCAAGGTCATCGACATCGACCTCGAGCGTCGTCGCATCAGCCTCTCGCTGAAGCAGGCCAACGAGTCCTTCGGTGCCGACCCGGCCTCGGTCGAGTTCGACCCGACCCTGTACGGCATGGCCGCGTCCTACGACGACCAGGGCAACTACATCTACCCCGAGGGCTTCGACCCCGAGACCAACGACTGGCTCGAGGGCTACGAGGCTCAGCGCGAGGCCTGGGAGACCCAGTACGCCGAGGCGCAGGCTCGCTTCGAGCAGCACCAGGCCCAGGTCATCAAGTCCCGCGAGGCCGACGAGGCCGCCGCTGCCGAGGGTGCTGCCGCCCCGGCCGCCGGCAACGCCGGTGCGGGCATCTCGGGCGGTTCGTACTCCTCGGAGTCGGACGACAACTCCGGCGCCCTGGCGTCGGACGAGGCGCTCGCTGCCCTGCGCGAGAAGCTGGCCGGCGGCCAGAGCTGAACAGGCTCTCCGCTGAGCGCTAGCCGCTAGCGAATCCGAGGCCCGTTCCCCTCCGGGGGAGCGGGCCTCGGTCGTTCTCCGCGGTCCGCGCACTCCTCCGCCGGAAGATCGCCGCACCGGGAATTGCCGTGCCGCGTACGGCGTTTCCAGAGAGAACACGAGGAGGAGCGGTAATCGTGCTTGATCCCCAGGATTTGTACGAATGGGACCCGAAGGGCGTGGCCGTCGTCGACCTGGCCCTGGCGCAGGAGTCGGCCGGACTGGTCATGCTGTACCACTTCGACGGCTACATCGACGCGGGCGAGACCGGTGAGCAGATCATCGACCGGCTGCTCGACACCCTGCCGCACCAGCTGGTGGCCCGCTTCGACCACGACCGGCTCGTGGACTACCGGGCCCGCCGCCCCCTGCTGACCTTCCGGCGCGACCGCTGGACCGCGTACGAGACGCCGTCCATCGAGGTCCGCCTCGTGCAGGACGCCACCGGCGCCCCCTTCCTCGTCCTCTCCGGCCCGGAGCCGGACGTGGAATGGGAGCGTTTCGCCGTCGCCGTCCGGCAGATCGTCGAGCGCCTCGGGGTGCGCCTCTCCGTCAACTTCCACGGCATCCCCATGGGCGTCCCGCACACCCGCCCGGTCGGCCTCACCCCGCACGGCAGCCGCACCGACCTCATGCCGGGCCACCGCAGCCCCTTCGACGAGGCCCAGGTCCCCGGCAGCGCCGAGGCCCTCGTCGAGTACCGGCTCACCGAAGCCGGCCACGACACCCTCGGCGTCGCCGCTCACGTCCCGCACTACGTGGCCCGGTCCCCGTACCCGGACGCGGCCCTGACCGCCCTGGAGGCCGTCACCGCCGCCACCGGCCTCGTCCTCCCGGGCGTCGCCCACTCCCTGCGGACCGAGGCGCGTCGCACCCAGACCGAGATCGACCGCCAGATCGGCGAGGGCGACGAGGAGCTGGTCGCGCTCGTGCAGGGCCTCGAGCACCAGTACGACGCGGCGGCCGGTGCCGAGACGCGCGGCAGCCTCGTCGCCGAGCCGGTCGACCTCCCCTCGGCCGACGAGCTGGGCCGCGAGTTCGAGCGCTTCCTCGCGGAGCGGGAGGGCGACTCCTGACCCCGTCGGGGCAGGCCCTAAGCTGCCGCTCATGCTGAAGGTGGGCCTGACCGGCGGGATCGGCGCCGGCAAGAGCGAAGTGTCGCGGCTGCTCGTCTCGTACGGAGCCGTGCTGATCGACGCGGACCGGATCGCGCGCGAGGTCGTCGAGCCCGGGACGCCGGGGCTCGCGGCCGTCGTCGCGGCCTTCGGGGACGGCGTCCTCACCGAGGAGGGGACGCTGGACCGGCCCAAGCTCGGCTCCATCGTGTTCTCCGACGCGGACCGCCTCGCCACCCTCAACGCCATCGTCCACCCCCTGGTCGGGGCCCGGTCGGCGGAGCTGGAGAGCCGCGCCGGCGCCGGGGACGTCGTCGTCCACGACGTACCGCTGCTCACCGAGAACGGGCTCGCGCCGCTGTACGACCTGGTCGTGGTCGTGGACGCCTCCCCGGAGACCCAGCTCGACCGGCTGGTACGGCTCCGCGGCATGGCCGAGGCCGAGGCCGAGGCCCGGATGGCGGCCCAGGCCACGCGCGCGCAGCGACTGGCCGTCGCGGACCTCGTGATCGACAACGACGGGTCGCTCGACGCGCTCGAACCCCAGGTGCGGAAGGTCTGGGACGAGCTGGAGCGCCGCGCGAAGGCCACCGAGGACTGAGGTCTCCTCCCGTCGAGCGGGCCCCGCACGCCTGTCGGAGCAGGACCGGCGAGCCCGTCGGATCAGACCCCGCGAGCCCGGCACGGTGCGGGAGGCAGCCCCTGCGGGCGCTCTCCGGCGGAATGCGGCCGCGGGGTCCGGTGTTCAACCACCGGATCGAGGGGAAGGATTCCATCGTGGCCGACAGCAACCCGGAAACGCACGTCATCGACTTCCGCGCCGCCGAGCACCTGCTGGCCGCGCGGGACCCCCGTGGGGCCGTGAAGCTGCTGGACTCGGTCATCGCCGCCCACCCCGAGAACACGGCCGCGCGCCTGCTGCGCGCCCGGGCGTTCTTCGCCGCCGCACAGCTCCGGCCCGCGCAGTTGGAGTTCGAGCTGGTCCTGGAGCGCGAGCCGGACAACGCCTTCGCCCACTTCGCGCTGGCCCGCACCCTCGAGCGCTCCGGGCAGCCCGCCCAGGCCACACGGCACTTCCGCCTCGCCGCCGCGCTCGACCCGAAGCCGGAGTACCTCCAGGCGGCGGGCTTCGACACGCGGAACTGAGACACGCGGAACCGAAACACGCGGAACCGAGACGAGCGGGGTCGAGACGCACGGGACCGGGACACGCAGGACCGAGACGTGCGGAACGTCAGCGTCCCGTGCCGCCGTGATCGGGTTCGTACGGCGGGACGTTCCGACCCGGCTGCCAGTGAGCACCCTGGTGGAGGTGGCGCAGCACCACCGCCAGGTCGACCGCGGCGATCAGGAACAGCACCCCGCAGGCCGCCGCCCAGCCCGGGCGGCCCACCAGGGAGAACACGGTGGTGCCGAAGGCCGCCCACAGCAGCCCCCACACGCTCAGCCAGAACCGCAGGCGCAGGGGGCTGCGCGCGGTGGCCGGCTCGTTCCCCGATCGCATGACGGTCGCATCTCCCCTCGGAGTCCCGAGGTCACTTCCAGCATGTACCCCGGGCGGGGGAAACGGAACACGCGCCTGACGGCCCGCCCCGACTAGTGGACGACGCTGTAGCTGCGCCAGGGCAGGGTGTCCGGGGCGATCCTGTTCCCGGTGTTGCTGGGCACGTAGATGGAGTTTCCTCCACTGCAGTTGCGGGTCCGGTACATCACGATGTCGTTCAGGGAGTTGTTCTCGACCTTGGTCACGCCGGACGGCGCCAGACGGTGGCAGCCCTTCACCGACGGACTGGTCACGCTCACCAGCAGGTCGCGCTCCGTCTCGTACTTGATCGTGCCCACGGCGCTGCGGCCGAGGCCCGAGCAGCCGGCGACGGCGAGGGTGAGCAGCACGGCCCCGGTGGCGGTCGTGAGACGCCGGCGAACGGACATGGCGGATCCTCTTCTGTCGTGTGGTCTCAGGCCACCATGGCGCCCGGGGGCGGCGCTGTCATCCGCTGTTGGGCCGCCCGGGGTAACCTCGCCGCGCGGCCGTTGTCAGACCCCACCCGTAAGGTCGGAGATCCAGTCGGAACCCCGTATCCGGGGCTCCGGCAGCCGAACGACGCCACACACGGGAGGGGAGCGCAGCCGTGGCACACACCTGGACGACCAGCGCCGCCGTCTTCCTGCCCGCCGCCCTTCCCCGCGACGGCCGGGTCGCCTTCTGGGCCCCCGACGGCGGTGCGCCGCCGGACCCGGCGGCGAGCGGGGCGGAGCGGGTCGAGCTGACCGTGGCCCGGCGGCACGGCAGCGGCGCCCGGGGGCGCTCCGTGCCCGCCGTGACCCTGCCCGTCGAGGCCGCTCTGCCGCACCTCGTCGCGGCCCGCCACCACCCGGCCGCGCACCCCGCCACCGCCGGCTGGGGCGCCGCCGCCCTGCACGCCCTGCACCTGGCCGCGCGCGGACGGCTGCTGCCCGGACTGACCGCAGACGACCTGGACGCCTGGCGGGCCGGACCGCTGGACGCCGAGGACATCGCCCATCTGCGGGCCGTCGCCGCCGCCCTGCCGTACGAGGGATACGCCGTGCCGGTGCCGGGGCGCGGACCGCTGCGGCTGCCCGAGCCCGAGGCCCTCGTGCGCGCCTTCCTCGACGCGGTCGCCGACGTCCTGCCCCGGACCCCGGCCGCCGCCCACGCGGTCGGCGCGCCGTTCGCGGCGCGCGCCCCGCAGCACCTGCCCCGCGCGCGTGCCTGGGCCGCCGAGGCGGCGGCCGGGATGGACGCCGGAGTGCGGGTCTCGCTCCGCCTCGACCTGTCGCCGTACGAACTCTTCGACGCGACGGACACCACGGACCCCGCCGCCCCGGGCGGCGAAGGGGACGGCGGAGAGCGTCACGCCGCCGCCGCGCTCCTCCAGATCCACAGCCTCGCCGACCCCACCCTCGTCATCGACGCCGCGGACCTGTGGGCGGGCGACGGAGAGCACTTCGGGCCCCGCGCCCGGATCGACGCCGTCCTCGCCCTGCGCCGGGCCGCCCGCGTCTGGCCCCCGCTCTCCCGCCTCCTGGAGCGGGACGTGCCCGACGTCCTCGCCGTCACCGAGGACGAGCTGTACGAACTGCTCGGGCCGGCCGCCGCCCGCCTCGCCGACGCCGGGGTCGCCCTCCACTGGCCGCGGGAACTCGCCCGCTCGCTCAGCGCCTCCGCCGTCGTCCGCCCCGCGCACGCCGCGCCCGGCTCCGCCACCGACGGCACCTCCTTCTTCGACAGCGAGGAACTCCTGCGGTTCAACTGGCAGCTGGCGCTCGACGGCGATCCGCTCACCGAGCGCGAGATGGACCTCCTGGCCGAGGCCCACCGGCCCATCGTGCGCCTCCGCGACCAGTGGGTCGTCGTCGACCCCGCCCTCGTCCGCAAGGCCCGCAAGCGGGAACTCGGCCTGCTCGAACCGGTCGACGCCCTCGCCGCCGCGCTCACCGGCACCGCCGAGGTCGACGGCGAGTCCGTCCCCGCCGTCCCCGTCGGAGCCCTCGCCGCCCTCCGCGACCGGCTGCTGGCCGGCCCCGAGGACGTGCAGGCGCCCCCCGGCCTCACCGCCACCCTGCGCGACTACCAGCTCCGCGGCCTCGCCTGGCTGGACCTGATGACCTCCCTCGGCCTCGGCGGTTGCCTCGCCGACGACATGGGACTCGGCAAGACCGTCACCCTCATCGCCCTCCACCTGCGCCGGGCCCGCCGCGCCCCCACCCTCGTCGTCTGTCCGGCCTCCCTCCTCGGCAACTGGCAGCGGGAGGTGCGGAAGTTCGCCCCCGAAGTGCCGGTCCGGCGCTTCCACGGCGCGGACCGGGACCTCGACGGCACCGAGGGCGGCTTCGTCCTCACCACCTACGGCACCCTGCGCACCAGCGCCGCCCGGCTCGCCGAGCGGGAGTGGGGGATGGTCGTCGCCGATGAGGCGCAGCACGTCAAGAACCCCTTCTCCGCGACCGCCAAGGCGCTGCGCGAGATCCCCGCCCCCGCCAGGGTCGCCCTCACCGGCACCCCCGTGGAGAACAACCTCTCCGAACTCTGGGCGCTCCTCGACTGGACCACCCCCGGTCTCCTCGGTCCGCTCAAGGCCTTCCGTTCCCGGCACGCCAGGGCTGTGGAGAACCACGAGGAGATCGAGCACGAGGAGGCCGTCGAGCGGCTCGCCCGGCTCGTGCGCCCCTTCCTGCTGCGCCGCCGCAAGTCCGACCCCGGGATCGTCCCCGAACTGCCGCCGAAGACGGAGTCCGACCATCCCGTCGCCCTCACCCGCGAACAGGCCTCGCTGTACGAGGCGGTCGTCCGCGAGACCATGACCCGCATCGAGGGCGCCGAGGGCATGGCCCGCCGCGGTCTGGTCATGAGCCTGCTGACCTCCCTCAAGCAGATCTGCAACCACCCCGCGCAGTACCTCAGGGAACAGGCCCCGCGCGGCAGCGGCACCGCGCGGCTCGCCGGCCGCTCCGGGAAGCTCGCCCTGCTCGACGAGCTCCTCGACACGATCCTCGCGGAGGACGGGTCGGTGCTCGTCTTCACCCAGTACGTGTCGATGGCGCGGCTCCTCGCCGACCACCTGGCCGCGCGGGGCATCCCCGCCCAACTCCTGCACGGCGGCACGCCGGTGGCCGAGCGGGAGCGGATGGTCGACCGCTTCCAGGCCGGTGAGGTCCCGGTCTTCCTGCTCTCCCTGAAGGCCGCGGGCACCGGCCTCAACCTCACCCGGGCCGGCCACGTCGTCCACTACGACCGCTGGTGGAACCCGGCCGTCGAGGAGCAGGCCACCGACCGGGCCTACCGCATCGGGCAGACCCAGCCGGTGCAGGTCCACCGGCTCGTCGCCGAGGGCACCGTCGAGGACCGCATCGCCGAGATGCTCCGCGCCAAACGGGCCCTGGCGGACGCCGTCCTCGGCTCCGGCGAGGCCGCCCTCACCGAACTCACCGACCGGGAGCTCGCCGACCTGGTGTCCCTGAGGAGGCCCTCGTGAACCACGCAAGGGGCGCACGGGGCGTCCGGGGCGCCGCCCTCCGGCACGACGACCGCCGTCGCAGCTTTCCGCAGGTCGCGCCGCGCTCGGCCCCCGACGGCCGGTTCGCCGCCACCTGGTGGGGGAACGCCTGGGTGGCCGCCCTGGAGGACACCGCCCTCGACGCGGCCCGTCTCGCGCGGGGCAAGGCGTACGCGGGGCGCGGCCACGTGGACGCGATCACGGTCACCCCGGGCCGGGTCGTCGCCTACGTCCACGGCAGCCGGCCCCGCCCGTACCGGACCGAGATCAGGATGCGGACCCTCGGCGACGACGGCTGGGAGCGGTTCCTCGACGAGGCCGCCGCCCGCCCCGACCACATCGCCGCCCTCCTCGACAAGGACGTGCCGCACGCCCTGGAGGCGGTCACCGGGCTGCTGCCCGCGCCGGGCGACCTCGTCCCCGACTGCTCCTGCCCGGACGACGGTTACCCCTGCAAGCACGCCGCCGCCCTCTGTTACCAGGCCGCCCGTCTCCTCGACGAGGACCCGTTCGTCCTCTTCCTGATGCGCGGCCGCGGGGAGCAGGAGCTCCTCGCCGAACTCACCCGGCGCAACGCGGCCCGGGGCGCCGCCGAGACGGGTGCCGCCGCCCCGCCGATGCCCACGGTCCCCGCCCGTGTCGCGCTCGGCGCGGCCACCGGGGCCGGGCTCCCGCCGCTGCCGCCCGAGCTGCCGGTCCCGGACCGGCCCGGCCGCCCGGCGGTCTTCCCGCCGGACCCGGACGCCCCCGATCCGCTCGCCCTCGACCTGCTCGCCACCGAGGCCGCCGCCCGCGCCCACGCCTTCCTCGCCACCGGCCACGACCCGGTCGCCGCGCTCACCCCCTGGCAGGACGCGGTCCGGCTGGCCGCGGCGCACCCCGGCTCCGGACTCACCGCCTCGTCGCGCGCGCTCTACCGGGACCTGGCGGGCGCCCTCGACCGGACCCCCACGGAGCTCGCCCGTGCCGTCGCCGCCTGGCGCCAGGGCGGCGCGGCGGGCCTCGCCGTCCTCGAAGAGCCCTGGGATCCGCCGGCCGGCCCGTTCGACCGGGCCAGACCCGCGCTGCTCGCCGCCGACTTCCCCGCCTTCCGTCCCTGGCGCAACCGGCTCTCCGGAGAGTCCCTCCAGCTCCGGCTCGGTCGCGACGGCCTCTGGTACGGGTACGAGTCGGACGCCGGCCGCGAGGACTGGTGGCCGCGCGGCGCCCCCGACCCGGACCCGGTGGGTGCCCTCACCGATCTCCTGGGGCGTTGAGGGGCGTTGACGGGCGTTGAGGAGTGTCGACGGGTGTCGAAGGGCACCGGCAGGCGTCGACGGGGGTTGACCCGACACTCGAACGGAGTCCCACTCGATGGAGTGAAACCCGTCAACGGCCGGATCCGGCACGCACGTTTGTCGCGTTGATTCCGGTACGGGCACTTGCCCGTGCACACCTCCGGAAGGCAGGAAGCCATGAGGCAGATTCGCCGAAGTGGTCTGGCCACACTGTTGGTCACGGGCGGAGCGCTCGCCCTCTCGGCGGGCGCCGCGCACGCCGACGCAGGCGCCGAGGGCGCCGCGGTCGGTTCGCCGGGAGTCGGTTCCGGCAACACGATCCAGCTGCCGGTGCACGTCCCGGTCAACGCCTGCGGCAACACCGTCAACGTCGTCGGACTGCTCAACCCGGCCTTCGGCAACAGCTGCGCCAACCGCTCCGCCGAGCGCGGGACCGGGGGCTACGGGGACGAGAAGGGCGGCTCCCACAAGGACGTGCCCGGCACCCCGCGCGGCGGCGAGCAGGCCGGCGGTTCCCAGGGCGGCTCCCACGGCGGCGGCTCCTCCAACGGCGGCGGCTCCACGGCCGAGACCCACGCCGCGGGATCCCCCGGCGTGCTCTCCGGGAACGGCATCCAGCTGCCCGTCGACCTGCCCGTGAACGTCAGCGGCAACTCGGTCAACGTGGTCGGCATCGCCAACCCGGTCTTCGGCAACACCTCGGTGAACGGTCCGGCCAAGCCCCAGCAGCCGATCGAGACGCCGACGCCGCGCCCGCAGACCCCCGTGCGGCACGTGCCGGGACCGCGGGCCGAGACCGTGACCCCCGCCCCGGCACCCGCGCCGCAGGGCGAGACGAGCACGGCCTCGCTGGCCTCCACGGGTTCGGAGGCCATGGGCTACGCCGGTTCCGTGAGCGCCGCGCTGCTCCTCGGCGGCGCCCTGCTGTACCGCCGTGGACGCCGCACCGGCGACCAGGCCTGAGGATCGGTTCCCCGCGGCCCGGCCGACGCGGGCTGACGTCCGAGCCGTCAGCCGCGTTCCCGGCCGCTCGTGGATCCGCCGTCCTCGCGCCAGGTCCGGAGCACCGCCTCGATGGCGGGCGCGACCCTCGTCCGGGCCTGGTGCCGGGGAACCCCCTGCATCAGCAGGGAGTCGTACGGCGTGTCGACGTGCCGTACGGAGGCTCGTACCGCAGCGGTGACCGCGCCGCGGTCGAGCGAGCGGCCCGCGGCCGTGCGCCCCACCCGTCCGCTGCCCTTCGTCGAGGCGTGGACGGCGATCTCCGTGGCCCGGTCCGCCGGGCAGGACGGGAAGAGCCGCAGGATCTCCGTCAGGAGCGCCGCGGTGATCTCGGCGTCGACGGCCGCGCGCCGCACCGCGTCCCGGGCCCGTCGCGCCGCCCGCGCCTCGGAGTCCGCCAGGCAGGCCCGTTCCGCCTCGGCGAGCGCGGCCTCCTCGACGAGCAGGCCCTGGCGCTCGTACCGCGTGCGGCGCCGGTTGTGCCGTACGACCACGGCCCAGAGCGTGCTGGCCTCCCGGGCGCGGCGGGTGAGCGCCGTGTCGCCCCGGCGCAGGAAGACCAGGTGGCCGAGGTCGGCGCAGTCCAGGCAGACCGGCGCGTTGAACTCGACGATCATCCGGTCCAGCGGCCCCCGGTGGCATTCCGAGCAGCGGCGGCGCCGGAGCGGCTCGACGACGACGGGTGCGACGAGGTCCACGGCCGGCCCCCGCTCAGCGGACGCCGGGCGCGGCGGCGGCGATGAACAGGGCGAGGGCTTCCTTGGCCTGCTCGGAGCGGCGGGCGCGGTCCGCCTCGTGGACGGCCTCGTGAATGCAGTGGGACTCCACGAAGGCCTCTTCGGCGAGGCGCCGGACCCCCGGGTCGTCGCACACCAGCTGGACGCGGAAGAGGGCCTGCCGGGCGGCGGTGCGCTGCCGGTAGGAGGCGTGCCGGGACTCCTCCGCCTCCTCCGAGCCGGGCTGCCGGAATGCCCGGAACCAGCGGTCGTTCTGGCTGTGCCGGTACTCGACGACCGCGCCCGCGAAGGCGCTGTAGGTCTCGATCCGCTCCTGCCGGAGCTGCTCGGTGCGGGCGAGCGCGGCCGTGCGCTCGGTGGCCCGCGCCTGGAACCAGTGCGTGAAGACCACGCCCAGCAGGGTTCCCGCCACGGCTATCAGCGCCGCATCCATGACCGGCCGCCCTCCCGTTCTCCCTCGGCCGTCAGAGGCCCTCGGACCCGTAGATCATGACAGCACGAGGGGCCCGACGTCACTGCCGGTAGCCGCTCAGGAACCGGCCGATGCGGCTGACGGCGGCGTCGAGGTCGTCGGCGTACGGCAGGGTCAGGATGCGGAAGTGGTCCGGACGCGGCCAGTTGAAGCCGGTGCCCTGCACGACCTGGATCTTCTCCCGCAGCAGCAGGTCGAGGACGAACTTCTCGTCGTCGTGGATCTTGTGCACGGCGGGGTCGAGGCGCGGGAAGGCGTACAGCGCGCCCTTCGGCTTCACGCAGGAGACGCCCGGGATCTCGTTGAGCTTCTCCCAGGCGCGGTCGCGCTGTTCGCGCAGCCGGCCGCCCGGGGCGCACAGCTCGTGGATCGACTGCCGGCCGCCGAGCGCGGCCTGGATGGCGTACTGGGCGGGGGCGTTGGGGCAGAGCCGCATGGAGGCCAGCATCGTGAGGCCCTCCAGGTAGTTCCTGGCGTGCTGCTTCGGACCGGTGACGACCAGCCAGCCGGAGCGGAAGCCCGCGACCCGGTAGGTCTTGGAGAGGCCGCCGAAGGTGAGGACGACCAGGTCGGGGGCGAGGGAGGCGATCGGGTGGTGGACGGCCTCGTCGTAGACGATCTGGTCGTAGATCTCGTCGGCGAGGACCATGAGGCCGTGGCGGCGCGCGAGGTCGAGGATGCCGTCGAGGACCTCCTTCGGATAGACCGCGCCGGTGGGGTTGTTGGGGTTGATGACGACGACGGCCCGGGTCCGGTCGGTGATCTTCGAGGCCATGTCGTCGAGGTCCGGGTACCAGTCGGCAGACTCGTCGCAGAGGTAGTGCACGGGCTTGCCGCCCGCGAGGGTCGTGACGGCCGTCCACAGGGGGTAGTCGGGGGCCGGGATCAGGACCTCGTCGCCGTCCTCCAGGAGGGCCTGGGTGGCCATCGAGATGAGTTCGGAGACGCCGTTTCCGAGGTAGACGTCGTCGACGTCGACATCGGTCAGGCCCATGGACTGGCAGCGCTGGACGACGGCGCGGCGGGCGGACAGGATGCCGCGGGAGTCGGTGTAGCCATGGGCCCTGGGGAGCATCCGGATCATGTCCTGGACGATCTCCTCGGGCGCCTCGAAGCCGAAGAGCGCGGGGTTGCCGGTGTTGAGGCGCAGGACGCTGTGGCCCGCCTCCTCCAGGGCGTTGGCCTGCTCGATGACCGGGCCGCGGATCTCGTAGCAGACCTCGCTCAGCTTGCTCGACTGCCGGAACTCCATGCGCCGACCTCCCCAGAAGTGTTGTTGCTTGGTTTTACCAAGTTCGAGCTTGGAAAGTCCAACAACATGTCTAGACTGCGTCGCATGCCACGTCAGCCACGCCGCCGCAGCTACGACCAGCACTGCGCCGCCGCGCGCGCCCTCGACCTCGTCGGCGACCGCTGGACCCTGCTCGTCGTCCGCGAACTCCTCGCCGGACCGCGCCGCTACACCGACCTCCACGCCGACCTGCCCGGCGTCAGCACCGACATGCTCGCCGGCCGCCTCAAGGACATGGAGGGCGCCGAACTCGTCACCCGGCGCCGACTGCCCCCGCCCGCCTCGGCGTACGTGTACGAACTCACCCCGCGCGGACGTGACCTGCTGCCCGTCCTGCGCACCCTCGCCGCCTGGGGCGCGCCCGAACTCGGCGAACCGCGCCCCACCGACGCCGTCCGCGCGCACTGGTACGCGATCCCGCTCCTCGACGCGCTGGCGGAGCTCGGCGCCGGGGTCGTCCAAGTGACCCTCGACGAGGGCGAGTTCCACGTACGGATCGGGGACGACGGCAGCGTGGCCTACGGGGACGGAGGGGTGGACGCGCCCGATGTCCGCCTGCGGACCGACACGGCGACCTGCAGGGCCCTCGCCGCGGGCGAGCTGACGCTCGGCGAGGCGGTGGAGACGGGGCGCGTGGTGCTGGAACGGTCGGCGCCGGTGGCCGCGCGGGGCTGAGCGCGGGACGGATCCGCAGATCCGTGCAGGGAGCGGGTCGAACTCGGACCGGGCCGGTTCAGGCCGGTTCGGTCCGGTGCGGCCTGCTCCGGTTCGGACCGGGCCGGAGCTCGGTCCCGTGCGGCGAGGCCCTGGCTCAGGACTGCGCGGCCAGTGCCTTCGCCAGGCGGTCGCGGGCGGCGGACTGCGCCGCGATGCGCGCGTCGATCACGGCGAGGCGCTCGCGGGCGATCTCCAGGGCGCGGGCGGACGGCGGAGCGGCGGAGACGTCCCCGTCCAGACAGGCGCGGAACGCGGAGACGTCGTCCAGCGTGAACCCCGCGTCCAGCAGGTACCGGATGTTCGACACCCGGGTGACGGCGATCTCCTCGTACACCCGGTACCCGTTGGCCGCGCGGGCCGACGTGATCAGCCCCGCCTGCTCGTAGTGCCGCAGCGCGCGGGCCGACACCCCGGTCCGCCGGGCCAGTTCACCGATGCGCAAGGACGCCACCTCCTCGCGCAGTCGTATCACGAGACCAGCGCGCCCCCGTCGACGGGCAGGACGGTGCCGGTCAGGAAGGCGGCGTCCGGAGCGGCGAGCGCGGTGATCGCCCACGCGACCTCCTCCGGCCGCCCGACCCGCCCCAGCGGGGTGTGCGCCAGCTGCCAGGCCCGCACCGCCTTCCGCTGCTCGGGGGTGAGGCCCATGTGGTCCGCGATCGGGGTCTCGATCGCACCGGGCGCGACCGCCACGACCCGGACGCCGGCCGGCGCGAGCTCCACCGCCCAGCAGCGGGTCAGGGTCTCCAGGGCGCTCTTGGTCGCCGGATAGACGGAGTTGCCGGGCCAGCCGCGCTGGCCGATCGTCGTCGTCACGTTCACCACGACGCCCCGGGACTCCCGGAGCGCGGGGACGGCGGCCTGGGTGAGCAGGACCGGGGCGACGAGGTTCGTCTCCAGGAGCGGGGCGATCACGGAGCGGTCGAGGGTCCCGAGCGGGCCGCCGGCGGAGATCCCGGCGTTGTTGACGAGGACGTCGAGCCGGCCGTGGTCCGTCAGTACGGCGCGGACGATCTCCTCGGCCGCGCCCTCCGCCGTGACGTCGGCGGCGAAGGGACGGATGCCCGGGTGTCCTTCGGCGGTCTCCCGCAGCGGCCCCTCCCGCCGGCCGACGGCGACGACCGTCGCCCCCTGCGCGGCGAAGGAGCGCGCGGTGGCCCGGCCGATGCCGGTGCCCGCGCCGGTGACGACGACGACCCTGGTGGGTGTGGTGGTGTCCATGGACCCGATGGTCGGACCCTGACGCCAGTGACAAGGTCAAGGACGCCGGTGACAAGGTCAGGCCCGGCGCGGCGCTCGAGGCGTCTCAGCGCTCGGGGCAGAGGAACTCCAGCCGGTTCTCGTGGCAGTCGGCGACGTAGAAGCGGCGGTGGCCCGGGAAGTTGTCGTCCCAGGTCACCTCGACACCCAGGCCGGTCAGCCGCTCGGCCAGGCCGTCGAGGTCGGCGACCAGGACGCCCGGGTGTCCCTTGCGGGCCGGCCGGAAGTCCTCCTCGACGCCCAGATGGATCTCCAGCGCGTCCGAACGCACCCACAGGCCGCCGCGTGCCGCGAGGACCGGCGGCTTCTGGATCTCGGTCATGCCGAGGACGTCCACGTAGAATCGGCGGCACACCTCCTCCTCGCCCGGCGGCAGGGAGAGCTGCACATGGTGCAGCCCGAGGCCGAAGGGCGTCGTCGCCTCCGTGGTCTCGTAGGGCAGTGCTTCCTGACGCAGGCTCATGGGGAAACGGGTCCTCTCCTCCGCGGGGCCGTGCGGTCGCGCGGCCAGGTCACCGTAATGCCGGGGGTGTCGGCCGGTACACGTCAGGGGGAGCGACGGGCAGGATGAGCGGGATGCGATACGAGGCGATCACCTGGGACCGGCTGGCGGAGGAACTCGCCCGCCACCTCGACACGTCACCCGCTGCCGGGGGCGACGCCTGGCTCAAGGTGGGCGTCGACGGACCGCCCGCCGCGCCCGGCGACGAGCTCGCCGGGCTCCTCGCCGAGGCGCTGCGCACGCGCGGGCGAGCGGTCCACGTCGTGGGAACGGGCGGCTTCCTGCGGCCCGCGTCCCTGCGGTACGAGTACGGCAAGCAGGACCCCGACGCGTACTACAGCGGGTGGACCGACACCGGGGCCCTGTGGCGGGAGGTCTTCGGCCCGCTGGAGCCCGGTGGCAGCGGGCGCGTGCTGCCGGACCTGTGGGACCCGGCCACGGACCGTGCGACCCGCAGCCCGTACGTCACCCTGCCGCCGCGCGGGGTGCTCGTCCTGCACGGGCCCTTCCTGCTCGGCCACTGGTTCCCCTTCGACCTCACCGTGCACCTGCGCCTCTCGCCCGCCGCCCTCGCCCGGCGCACGGAGGAGTCCTGGACCCTGCCGGCCTTCGCCCGGTACGAGACGGAGGTCGGCCCCGCCGAGGCGGCGGACGCCGTCGTACGGGCCGACGACCCGCGCCACCCGGCCTGGACGGGGCTGCGGACGTAACGCCAGGTTTCGAAGGCGTCCGGTTTCGAAGGAGCCCGTCTCGAAGGAGCCCGTCTCGAATCGAAGGTGCCCGGTCTCGAAGGCGCCCGACTCCCGGCCTCACGGCCTCCCGCCCCCTCCAGCCCCCGGCCGTCCCCGCACGGACCGGTCAGCCCCCGGCCGTCCCCCGCCCGGACCGGTCAGTCCACGATCGGGCTCCCCGGGGGTCTGCCGCCCACGGTGGTGACCGCCTCCGCGCCCGCGCGGCAGCCCGCCTCCGCCGCCCGCACCGGGTCCGCGCCCCTGAGTCGCGCGGCCAGGAACGCCCCGGTGAACGCGTCGCCCGCGCCCGTCGAGTCCACCGGCCGCGCGGGCGGCGCCGCCACCCGCGCGGTGACCGCGCCGCCCTCGGCGACCAGCGCACCCGCCGCCCCGAGGGTGACCACGACCAGCGGGAAACGCCGGCTCAACTCCGCTGCCGCCGCCTCCGGTTCGTCGCGTCCGGTGAGCGACCGGGCCTCGTCCGCGTTGGGCAGCAGGGTCTCGGCGCCCTCCGCCGCGGCGAGGAACCGGTCCGCCCCCAGCTCCGCCAGGAACCCCGCCGAGGCGGGGTCCACGCTCACCGGCACCCCCGCCTCCCGCGCGTCCCGGAGCGCCCGGCGGGCCGCCCCGCGGCTCGGCGCGGCGAAGAACAGGTACCCCGAGAGGTGCAGCCGGGCCACGCCGTCCAGCAGTCCCGCGGACCAGTCGGCGGGGGAGAGGCGCAGCGCGGCGCCGCTGTCCGTCAGGAAGGTCCGCTCCGACGAGCCGTCCACCAGCGCGATCACGGTGGCCGTCGCCGCCTCCGCGTCCGGGACGAGCAGGGGACGCACGCCCGCCCCGCGCAGTGCCCGCTCGTGCCAGTCGGCCGCGTCCGTCCCCACCCGGCCGAGCAACCGCACCTCGTCCCACCCCGAACGCACCGCCCAGCAGGCGGCGTTGGCCCCGGCGCCGCCCGGCAGGGTCCGGATCTCCGCCGCCGTGTCCGTGGCGGGAGCGAGCGGGGTCCGGTGTCGCGCGACGACGTCCGTCACCACGTCCCCGACGACCAGCAACGCGCCTCCGGCCCGGGTCACCGGCCGTCGGCGCCGGCCGCGTACGCCCCGGCGATGCGCGCGGCGAGCCGCACATTGCCGCGCACCGCCGCGAGGTTGGCCTCCAGGGACGCTCCGTCCGTGTGCACCATCAGGTATTCGAGGAGGAACGGCGTCACCGCCTGCCCGGTGATCCCCTTCTCCTTCGCCGCCGCCAGGCCCCGCGCGAGCACCCGGTCGTGCAGTGCGGGATCCAACTGCTCCGCCCGTGGCACCGGGTTGGCCACCACGAGCGCGGCTCGCGGGCCGGCGAGCCCGTCCTGCGCCCGTATCACCCCCGCGACCTCCTCCGGGGTGCGCAGGGTCCAGTCGACGGGCTCGCCCGAGGAGGAGAGGTAGAAGCCGGGGAAGCGGTCCGTGCCGTAACCGACGACCGTCACCCCCAGGGTCTCCAGGCGCTGGAGCGTCGCGGGCACGTCGAGGATCGACTTGACTCCGGCGCACACCACGGTGATCCCGACCCGGGCGAGCAGTCGCAGGTCGGCGGACTCGTCCTGCGTCTCGCTCCACTCGCGGTGCACGCCGCCGAGGCCGCCCGTCGCGAACACCCGTATGCCGGCCGCGTCCGCCAGCCAGGCCGTCGCCGAGACCGTCGTCGCCCCCGTCGCCCCGGTCGCCAGGGCGGGGGCCAGGTCGCGGTGGCCCAGCTTCCGCACCGACGGGTCCTCGGCGATGCGGGTCAGGGCCGCCCGGTCGAGGCCGATCCTGGCCGTGCCGTCGACCACCGCGATCGTGGCGGGGACGGCGCCCCCGGCGCGTACGGACTCCTCCAGCTCCGCCGCCACGGCGAGGTTGCGCGGGCGCGGCAGACCGTGGGCGATGAGCGTCGATTCCAGCGCGACGACGGGCCGGCCCTCGTGGAGCGCTTCCCGTACCTCTTCGGACACCTGTGTGGACATGTCCCATTCCTTGGCGCGATCGCCGGCCCCGCAAACCTCGTTGGCGACCTCCTGCCACACGCCGAGAGGCGCCTGCGGATTCCGTGACGGATCGCCGGGCGGGAGCCCCCGCGGGCCCCGCGGCACCCATGGGGTGCTGCGACGGAGGGCCGGTGCGGATTTCGTCGCCGTCGCGCCGAGCGGGCATCACACCTGGTGGGAGCCGAAACGGAGGCTGTTCTTCCATCCGGTCCCGGCCTTGGAGGGCCTCCGGGGCCCGGCTACAGTCACCGCCCATGACGACTCATGACCTGCCTTCCTTCGCCGTGCACATCCCCGACGCGGAGCTCGAGGTCGAGCCCCTCGACCCCGGCCAGATCGTCTCCGGCACGCCCGAGGTGACGGGCAAGGTGCTGTGGGAGTCGGCCGACGGCAAGCAGCTGCGCGGCATCTGGCAGATCACGCCCGGCGTCGTCACCGACACCGAGGCCAACGAGCTCTTCGTGGTGGTCTCCGGACGGGCGACCGTCGCCGTCGAGGGCGGCGACACGCTGGAGATCGGCCCCGGCGACGCGTGCGTGCTGCGGGAGGGCGACCGGACGACCTGGACCGTGCACGAGACCCTCCGCAAGGCGTACCACATCAGCCTCTGAGGTCCCTCCAGTCCCCTGAACACCGGTCAGGGGAGGGGGAGTCGGGAGTCTGGTAGGAAACCTTCCTGTCCGCTATCCTCCCGGGCAGCGGCTCGGCGCGGCGCCCCGTCCGAGGGGCGTGACGCGCTCAGCGAGAGCTCTGACCCGGCCGCCGAGCACCACCCCGCCGTGTGGCGCCCGAATCGCCACCCGGCCGGTCGCCCGTGTCCGTCCCCCGCGGCACGGGCGCCCCGGCCCGCGCCCCGCGGCCGGTCCGTGGTGCCCCGCACCGGTGTCCAGCTCTCGCCGACCCCCAGGCCAGGGAGCCCAGGTATGCGCCCGTTCGCCTCCGCCCCACCCCGCCGCACCACCGACCGACTGCCCCTCGTCCTCGCCGCCGTGCTGCTGCTCGTCGGCGGACTCCTGCTCGCCCTCCCGGACCGGGCCGGAGCCGCCGCCGACACCCTGATATCCCAGGGCAGGCCGGCCACCTCCTCCTCCGTCGAGGACTCCACCTTCGGCCCGGAGAAGGCCTTCGACGGCGTCTCCACCACCCGCTGGGCCAGCACCGAGGGCGTCGACCCGCAATGGATCAAGGTCGACCTCGGCCCCTCGGCCACCGTCTCCCGCGTCAAGCTCGTCTGGGAGGCCGCCTACGCCAAGGCCTACCGCGTCGAGATCTCCGCCGACGGCACCACCTGGACCCGCCTCGCCACCGAGACCGCGGGCAACGGCGGCACGGACGACTGGACCGGGCTCACCGGAACCGGCCGCTACCTGCGCGTCTACGGGACCGCGCGCGGCACCTCGTACGGCTACTCGCTCTACACGGTGGAGGTCTACGGCACCACCTCCACCACGCCCCCGCCCACCGGCTCCTTCACCGTCGTCGCGGCCGGCGACATCGCCGCCCAGTGCACCGCCTCCAGCAGCTCCTGCGCCCACCCGAAGACCGCCGCGCTGGCCCAGCGGATCGCGCCGTCCTTCTACCTGACGATGGGTGACAACCAGTACGACGACGCCCGTCTCTCGGACTTCCGCACCTACTACGACAAGACCTGGGGCGCCTTCAAGGCGCAGACCCGGCCCGTGCCCGGCAACCACGAGTCCTACGACCCGGCCGGCGCGTTCGCCGGCTACAAGTCGTACTTCGGCGCGATCGCCTACCCCCAGGGCAAGCCCTACTACAGCTACGACCAGGGCAACTGGCACTTCGTCGCCCTCGACTCCAACACCTTCGACGACGCCGCGCAGATCCAGTGGCTCAAGGACGACCTCGCGCGGAACACCAAGGGCTGCGTCGCCGCCTACTTCCACCACCCGCTGTACTCCTCCGGCGGCCACGGCAACGACCCCGTCTCCAAGCCCGTCTGGCAGATCCTCTACGGCGCCAAGGCGGACCTCGTCCTCAACGGGCACGACCACCACTACGAGCGCTTCGCCCCGCAGGACCCGAACGGGCGGGCCACCGCCGACGGCATCGTCGAGATCGTCGGCGGCATGGGCGGCGCCGAGCCCTACGACATCGAGACCGTCCAGCCCAACAGCCAGAAGCGGATCAGCGGCACGTACGGCGTCCTGAAACTGGACCTCACCGACACCACCTACACCTGGCAGTACGTCGGCACCGACGACCAGGTCAAGGACTCCGGCCCGACCTACACCTGCCACTGATGTACCTCGCGACCACCGGTCGCCGCGACGCGCCGCCCCGCCCCACCGGGGCCCGGCGGCGCGTCCCCGGCACCGTCCTCGTCCTCGGCACGGTCAGCCTCGTCACCGACGTCTCCTCGGAGATGGTGACCGCCGTCCTGCCGCTCTACCTGGTCCTGGGACTCGGGCTCTCCCCGCTCCAGTTCGGCCTCCTCGACGGCCTCACCACCGGCGCCACCGCGCTCGTACGGCTCCTCGGCGGCGCCGGCGCCGACCGCGGCGGCCGCCACAAACAGGTCGCCGGACTCGGCTACGCCCTCTCCGCCTGTTCCCGGCTCGGCCTCCTCCTCGCCGGCGGGGCGACCGGCTGGATCGCCGGAGCCCTCGCCGCCGACCGGCTCGGCAAAGGCGTCCGCACCGCGCCCCGCGACGCGCTCATCACCCTGCACAGCCCGCCCGAGGACCTCGGCCGGGCCTTCGGCGCCCACCGCGCCATGGACACCACCGGCGCCCTCCTCGGCCCCCTCGCCGCCTTCGCCCTGCTGTGGGCGACCGCCGAGGCGTACGAGACGGTCTTCGCCGTCAGCTTCTGCGTCGGCGCGTTCGGCGTGCTCGTCTGGCTGCTCCTCGTCCCGGGACGACCGCGGGTCCGGGAACGACCGCGGGACCAGAGGCGCGCGCAGGGCCCAGGGGAGGCGCGGGACCCAGGGCGGACGCAGGGCCCGAGGGAGGCGCGGGGCCCAAGGCGGACGCAGGGCCCAGGGCGGTGGCGGGACGACCTGGACGCGCCGCCGAAGACCCCGGTGGCGCCACGCGCGCGTGGCGGACTCCTCGCGGTCCCGCGCTCACCCGCGTACCGCCGGATCGTGCTCTGCGCCGCCCTCCTCGGCGCCGCCACCGTCGGCGACTCCTTCCTCTACCTCCTGCTCCAGCGGCGCCTCGACCTCGACGCCACCTGGTTCCCGTTCCTGCCGCTCGGCGCGGCCGCCGTCTATCTGCTGCTCGCCGTCCCGGCGGGCCGCCTCGCCGACCGCCTCGGGCGCCGCCGGCCCCTCCTGTACGGGCACGGGGCCCTGCTCCTCGCCTACGGACTGCTCCTCGCACCCGTCCCCGGCGCGGCGGCCCTCGTGGGCGTCCTCGCCCTGCTCGGGATCTTCTACGCCGCCACCGACGGAGTCCTGATGGCCCTCACCGGGCCGTTCCTCACCGAGGGCCGGCAGGCCGGCGGCCTCGCGGTCGTCCAGACCGCGCAGGCGCTCGCCCGGCTCGGGGCCGCCGTCGCCTTCGGCGCCGTCTGGACGGCGAGCGGACCGGAGACGGCCCTCGCGGCGGCGTTCCTGGCCCTCGCGGCGGCCCTGGTCTGCGCGTCGCGCCTGCTCCCCGCCGCCCCCGAAAGGACCCGCCCATGACCGGCCCCGGCATCTCCACGCGCGCGCGTGTGTGGATCCTCGTCCTCGCCCTCCTGCTGCTCGGCGGCGGAGCCACCGCCTACACCCTCCGCGCAGCCTCCGGGCGGAACACCGCCGCCGGGACCGCCGAACCCGGCTTCACCCTGGACGGCGGCACCGGCGCGCTCTACGTCCGGGACACCGCGAGCGGGCGCGTCGCGCGCGTGGACCCGGCCGCGCCCGGCGGCCGGGTGGCGGGCGGGCCCTCCTGCGACCGTTTCCACGCGGCCGGTTCCACCGCCCTCTGCCTGCAGCGCCGACCGGGCGTACCGGCCCGCTCGTACGTCCTGGTGCTCGACGGCCGGCTCCGCGAGATCCGCCGCATCGCCCTGCCCGGCATCCCCAGCCGGGCACGGGTCTCCGCCTCGGGACACATGCTGTCCTGGACGATGTTCGCCACCGGAGACTCGTACGCGCGCTCGGCCTTCTCCACCCGCACCTCGATCCTCGACCTGCGCACCGGGTACCTGGTGAAGAACATCGAGCAGATCCCGCTCACCCTCGACGGCCGCCGCCACCACGCCCCCGACGTCAACTACTGGGGCGTCACCTTCGCCGCCGACGACAACCGCTTCTACGCCACCGTCTCGACGGGCGGCCGCACCCACCTCGTCGAGGGCGACATGCGGAACTGGTCCGCCCGCGCCCTGCGGGAGAACGTCGAATGCCCTTCGCTCTCCCCGGACGGAACCCGGATCGCCTTCAAGAAGCGGGTCTCCGACGGCCCGCGCGAGCCATGGCGGCTGTACGTGTACGAGCTGCGCACCGGACGCGAGCACCCCGTCGCCGAGCGGCGCGGCATCGACGACCAGGCGCTGTGGACGGACCCGGAGACCCTCGCGTACGGATACGGGGGAGCGGTCTGGTCGGTGCCCGCCGACGGCACGGGAGCCCCGCGGCGACTGGCCGACGGGGCCTCCTCCCCGGCGGTGCCGCGCTGAGGCCGGAGCGGTCCGGCCCGACCTCCCGCAGAGGCCGGTCAGGCCTTCCGCAGGGCGCCCCGCAGCGCGAGCGCCGCCATCGGCAGCAGCAGGCAGGCGGCGATCGCGTTCAGCGGCCCGTAGCCCGCCTGCGAGACGATCAGGCCCGCCGCGAGGCCGCCGACCCCGGCGGCGGTGTTCATCACGAAGTCGGAGAGCCCCTGGACGGCGGCCCGCGCGGCCTGCGGCACCGAGTCGGTGAGCAGCGCCGAGCCGGACACCAGCCCCGCCGACCAGCCCAGACCCAGGACGAAGAGGCCCAGCGCGGTCCGGCCGTGCGACGGTCCCGCCGTGCCCGCGACGAGCGCCGCCGTGCCGATGAGACCGACCGCGAGTCCGATCACCGCGAGCCGGCCGAGGCGGTCGGACAGCCAGCCCATCAGCGGCGAGAAGGCGTACATCCCGGTGATGTGTCCGCTGATCACGAGCCCGATCAGCTGGATGTCCGCGCCGTGATGGGTGAGTGCCACCGGGGTCATCGACATGATCGACACCATGGCGGTGTGCGAGCCGGCGATGGTGACGAGGGCGATCCGGGCCCGCGGGGACTTCCGCACCGCGTCCAGCCCGGCCCGCAGGGAACGGCCCTCCTCCGCCTCACCCGGCCCGGCGGCCGACAGCGCACGGGCGGTGAGCAGCGGGTCCGGGCGCAGCAGCACGGCCACCACGGCCGCCGCGAGCACGAAGACGCCGGCGGCCCAGACGAACGGGCCGGCGGCGGCAGGGATGCCCAGGCCCGCGACGCTCCTCCCGGCGGGCGCGGCGACGTTGGGGCCGAGCACCGCGCCGATCGTGGTCGCCCACACCACCGTGGAGATGGCCCGGGCCCTGCGGTCCGGCTCGGCGAGGTCGGCGGCGGCGAAGCGGGCCGCCAGGTTCGCCGAGGACCCGGCGCCGAAGCCGACGAGGCCGACGAGCAGCAGGGGGAAGTTCCCCAGGGCCGCCCCGAGCACCACCACACCGGCGCCGAGCGCCGCGAGGAGGTAGGCGAGGACGAGCCCCGTCCGGCGCCCCCGCGAGGCCATCAGGGTGGCCAGCGGCATGGCGACCAGAGCCGAGCCGGCCACCGAAGCCGTCGACGCGAGACCGGACAGCGCCTCGGTGCCGCTGACGTCCCTCGCCAGCACGGCGGCGAGGGCGAAGCCGATGGCGATGCCGAGGCCTCCCAGGATCTGGGTGGCGATCAGCGTGGCCTGGACGCGCCGGCGGAGCGCGGGCAGCTCGGAGGGAGCGACGGGGGCGGCAGGGGCGGATATCTCGTCGGGCGCGGCAGCGTCAGGGGCACTGGGGGTGTGGGTCACTTACGTGAGTGTGCCAGCCGTCCCATCTGATGGGAACGCCCCCTCCTTCCTCCCTCCAGGACCCCCGTGCTCAGAAGAGCGGCGCCGGCAGCACCCCCTCCAGGGCCAGCAGCTGCCGCTTCGTCTCCAGACCGCCGCCGAAGCCGCCGAGACCGCCGTCGCTCTCCACCACCCGGTGGCAGGGCACCACGACCGGCAGTGGATTGGCGCCCATCGCCGCCCCGACCGCCTGCGCCGCGCCCGGCTGTCCCACGCGCCTCGCCAGCTCTCCGTATCCGACGACCGTGCCGTACGGAACGCCCGTCGCCAGCTCGCGCAGCACCTGCCGGTTGAAGCCGGTCGTCAGACTCCAGTCCAACGGCAGGTCGAGGCGGTCCGGCTCGCCCGCGAAGTACCGGTCGAGCCGGCGTATCGCCTCCGCCAGCCGTCCCGAGGCGCGCTCCACCGGCTCCGCGCCGAGCTGCCCCGCCAGCCGGTCGAGCATCCGCTCCCGCCGCGCCGCGTCGGCGTGGAACTCGACCCGCACGAGCCCCCGCCCGGTCGCGGCGAGGAAGAGCGGCCCGACGGCGCTCTCCACGACCGTCCACTCCACCGTGCCGGCCCGCTCCGGGCCGTCCGGCCCCGCTGCCGCCCCCGTGTCGATGTCCATGCCGCCCACGGTACGACCCGCCACCGACAACCGGCCCGGAACCGGCCCCGAACCCGCCACCGGCCCCGAACCGCCACCGGCGCCGGGGCCCGGAACCGCCACCGCCACCGGGCCCCGAACCGCCATCGGCACCGGGCCCCGGAACCACCGGCAGCAGGGCCCGGGACCGCCATCGAGATCACGGACCGGTCTCGCTCCGGTCTCGCGCATGGAAATTCCCCGGTCACATGGTCGCCGGGCCCCCGGAGCGCCATAATCTCGCCCCGGTAGTACTACCCAGCGGTACCGACTGTTTTCGGACGACGTTGCACCAGGGGTGGAGGGCACACGCTCATGCAGGGCACGGTCGACGGATTCAGCTACGGGCTCGTCACGCCGGTGGCCGCCTTTCTCATGGCCTGCCTCGGCGGCGCCCTCGGCCTGAGGTGCACCACCAGATCGCTCCGGCACCAGGACACCTTCAAGGCGGGCTGGCTGGCCCTCGGCGCCACCTCGATCGGCACCGGCATCTGGACGATGCACTTCATCGCCATGATGGGCTTCTCCGTCGCGCAGGCGCCCATCGACTACGACCGCCCCATCACCTTCGCCAGCCTGGGCGTCGCCGTCCTCATGGTCGGCATCGGCATCTTCATCGTCGGCTACCGCGGGGCGACCGCCCTCACCCTGATCACCGGCGGCACCATCACCGGCCTCGGCGTCGCCACCATGCACTACCTCGGCATGGCCGGTATGCGCTTCCAGGGCCGGATCGAGTACGACACGCTCACCGTCGCCCTCTCCGTGGTCATCGCCGTCGTGGCCGCCACGGCGGCCCTCTGGGCGGCCGTCTCCGTGCATGGATTTCTGGCCAGTCTCGGCGCGAGCCTGGTGATGGGCGTCGCCGTGAGTGGTATGCACTACACCGCCATGGCCGCCGTCAGCGTCCACCTGCACCGCACCGCGGCCCCCACCGGAGCCGGCGACCCCGCCACCCCGCTCCTCCTGCCCATGCTGATCGGCCCGGCGGTCTTCCTGATCCTGGCCGCCGTCGTCGTCATGTTCGACCCGCTGCTCGTGATGGGCGACCCGGACTGGCAGCGGCCCGTCGTCCGGACCCCGCACCGCCCCGGCGTGCCCGCGCCGCGCCACGTCCCGTCCTACGGCGAGCCCGCCAACTGGAGCGCCCGCCCGGCGGGACGGGCCGCGCGCAGGGCCGTCCCGCGCGGCGGACACCGCTCCCAGGACTGGTGACGGGAGGCCCGGCGGCCGGGCGGTGAGCCGATCACCGCCCGACTGTCAGTGCCGGGTCGTACGGTGGTTGCATGCGGCCCGTTTCCAAGATCGAACGTTCGGTGGCGCCCTTCGAGGTCGTCAGTGAGTACAAGCCCAGCGGCGACCAGCCGACCGCCATCGCCGACCTCGAGCGGCGCATCCGCGCGGGCGAGAAGGACGTCGTGCTCCTCGGCGCCACCGGCACCGGCAAGTCGGCGACCACCGCCTGGATGATCGAGAGGCTCCAGCGCCCCACCCTGGTGATGGCGCCGAACAAGACGCTGGCCGCCCAGCTGGCGAACGAGTTCCGCGAGCTCCTGCCGAACAACGCCGTCGAGTACTTCGTCTCGTACTACGACTACTACCAGCCCGAGGCGTACGTCCCGCAGTCGGACACCTACATCGAGAAGGACTCCTCCATCAACGAGGAGGTGGAGCGGCTGCGCCACTCCGCGACGAACTCCCTGCTCACCCGCCGGGACGTCGTCGTGGTCGCCTCCGTCTCCTGCATCTACGGCCTCGGCACCCCCCAGGAGTACGTGGACCGGATGGTCCCGCTCAAGGTCGGCGAGGAGATCGACCGCGACCAGCTGCTGCGCCGCTTCGTCGACATCCAGTACACCCGGAACGACCTGGCGTTCACCCGCGGCACCTTCCGGGTGCGCGGCGACACCATCGAGATCTTCCCGGTGTACGAGGAGCTCGCCGTCCGCATCGAGATGTTCGGCGACGAGATCGAGGCCCTCTCCACCCTCCACCCGCTCACCGGCGAGGTCATCAGCGAGGACCGCGAGCTGTACGTCTTCCCCGCCAGCCACTACGTCGCCGGGCCCGAGCGCATGGAGCGGGCGATCAACGACATCGAGCGCGAGCTGGAGGGCCGCCTCGCCGAGCTGGACAAGCAGGGCAAGCACCTGGAGTCCCAGCGCCTGCGGATGCGCACCACGTACGACATCGAGATGATGCGGCAGATCGGCTCCTGCTCCGGCATCGAGAACTACTCGATGCACTTCGACGGCCGCGAGCCCGGCTCCGCGCCCAACACCCTCCTCGACTACTTCCCCGAGGACTTCCTCCTCGTCATCGACGAGTCGCACGTCACCGTGCCCCAGATCGGCGCCATGTACGAGGGCGACGCCTCCCGCAAGCGGACCCTGGTCGACCACGGCTTCCGGCTCCCCTCCGCCCTCGACAACCGCCCGCTGAAGTGGGAGGAGTTCCAGGAGCGGATCGGCCAGACCGTCTACCTCTCCGCGACCCCCGGCGCGTACGAGCTCTCGCGCGGAGACGGCTTCGTCGAGCAGATCATCCGCCCCACCGGACTCGTCGACCCCGAGGTCGTCGTCAAGCCCACCGAGGGCCAGATCGACGACCTGGTCCACGAGATCCGGGTGCGCGCCGAGCGCGACGAGCGGGTCCTCGTCACCACCCTCACCAAGAAGATGGCCGAGGACCTCACCGACTACTTCCTGGAGCTCGGCATCCAGGTGCGCTACCTGCACAGCGACGTCGACACCCTGCGCCGCATCGAGCTGCTGCGCGAGCTGCGCGCCGGCGAGTACGACGTCCTCGTCGGCATCAACCTCCTCCGGGAGGGCCTCGACCTGCCCGAGGTGTCCCTGGTCGCCATCCTCGACGCCGACAAGCAGGGCTTCCTGCGCTCCGGGACCTCCCTCATCCAGACCATCGGCCGCGCCGCGCGGAACGTGTCGGGCCAGGTCCACATGTACGCGGACCGGATCACCCCGGCGATGGAGCAGGCCATCGACGAGACCAACCGGCGCCGCGAGAAGCAGATCGCGTACAACAAGGAGCACGGCATCGACCCCCAGCCGCTCCGCAAGAAGATCAACGACATCGTCGCGACCATCGCGCGCGAGGAGATCGACACCGAGGAACTGCTCGGCACCGGCTACCGGCAGGCGAAGGAGGGCAAGGGCGCGAAGGCCCCCGTGCCCTCGCTCGCCGCGCACGGCCCCACGGCCAAGGGCAAGGGCGGCAAGAAGGGCTCGACGGTCGAGCTCGGCGACCGGCCGGCCACCGAACTCGCCGCGATCATCGAGGAGATGACCGACCGGATGCGCGCCGCCGCGGCCGAGCTGCAGTTCGAGGTGGCGGCCCGGCTCCGCGACGAAGTGGGGGAGCTGAAGAAGGAGTTGCGCCAGATGAAGGAGGCGGGACTCGCCTGACCGGCGAGGGCGGACGGACGGTCCGGTGTGTTGCAAGACCGACACAAAACCGGACCGAGTCTCCGCGGTGTCGGTGTCGCTGCGTAGGGTGCTCGACAACCGCACGCACCGGACAGCGGGCGCGGGGAACGCTAACGAGAGGGGCAAACGCGTGTCGGTCAACATGACCAAGGGTCAGGCCATCAGCCTGGAGAAGAAGGGCGGGGGCAGCCTCACCCAGGTGCGGATGGGGCTCGGCTGGCAGGCGGCGCCGCGCCGCGGTCTCTTCGGCTCGCGCACCCGGGAGATCGACCTGGACGCCTCGGCCGTCCTCTTCGCCGAGAAGCAGCCGGTGGACGTGGTCTTCTTCCGTCATCTGGTCAGCGACGACGGCTCGGTCAAGCACACCGGCGACAACCTCGTCGGCGGCGCGGGCCAGGGCGGCGACGACGAGGCGATCCTCGTGGACCTGGAGCGGGTGCCGGTCCACATCGACCAGATCGTCTTCACGGTGAACTCCTTCACCGGCCAGACGTTCCAGGAGGTGCAGAACGCCTTCTGCCGGCTCGTCGACGAGACGAACGGGCAGGAGCTCGCGCGCTACACCCTCGACGGCGGCGGCAACTACACCGCGCAGATCATGGCGAAGGTCCACCGGGCCGGCTCCGGCTGGCAGATGACGGCCCTGGGCAACCCGGCCAACGGGCGCACCTTCCAGGACCTGATGCCCGCGATCCTGCCGCACCTGTAGCCGGGCCCGGCAGGGCACACCCACAGCTCCCGGAGGCGCGAGGCCGCCGGGAGCTGTCCGCATGATCCGCACCTGGAAACACCGAGGGGACAGAGACGATGACGGCCGAGCTGGTCCGGGGGCAGAACCACCCCCTGCCCGAGACCCGACTGGAGATCCGGGTGTCGGCCGGTCATCCCGTCCTCGCCGCAGCCGCGCTCGGCGACGAGCAGGGCCGGGCCGCGGGCGCGGAGTGGATCGCCCACCCCGGCGCGCCCTTCCTGCCCGGCGTCGACGTGCCCGGAGGGGCCGCCGCCGACCACCGTCTCGCCGTCGATCTGGACGCCGTCCCCGGCGCCGTCCACCGCGTCTCGGTCCTCCTCGCACTGACCGGCGGAGCCGTCCGCTTCGGGGCCCTCGCGGCCCCCTTCGTCGCCGTCACCGGCCTCGACGGCACCGAGATCGCCAGTTACACCATCACCGGCCTCGACACGGAGTCCGCCCTCGTCGCCCTGGAGCTGTACCGCCGCCAGGGCGCCTGGAAGGTCCGCGCCATGGGCCAGGGGTACGCGGGCGGGCTCGCCGCCCTGCTCGCCGACCAGGGCCTGGAGCGCCCGGCGGACCTCGCCGCCACGATCCTGGCGACGGCGACCCCGGCCCCCGCGCCGGCCGGCCCCGCGCCGGTCGCCTCCGCCCCGGCCGACCTCTCGTCCGCCGCGCCGGCGCCCGCCGCCACCTCGTCCGTCGAGCCGGCGCCCGCCGATCCGTCGCGTCTCCCCGAGCCGGAGCGCGTACGCCACACGGCGTCGCCCACCGCCCCGGAGCCGGCACCGGCGACCCCGACGGCCGCCCCTGACCCGGCGTCGGCCCCCACCCCGGTGGCGGGGACGGCCACCGGCGGGCCCGTCGACTACTCCCACCCCCGGCGCCGCACGGCCCCCGCCGCCCCCGAGCCCACCCCCGAGCCCACCCCCGAGCCCCGGCAGGCCCCGCCCGTGCCGGTCGCCGGGGACGCCTCGGGCTGGTCCATGGACGAGCGGCTCTACAACCAGGTGTGGGGCATGTTCGAGGACCTGGCCCGTACCGCCGCCGCCTACCGCAGCGCCTGCGACTTCGCGGAGTCCCGGTTCGACCGGGAGCTCGACGAGACGCTCACCGACTACCGCGCCCGGGCCGGCGGCGCGAACGACGCCGCGCGGGCCGCCGCCCGCGCCCGGCGCGACGAGCTCGTGGACCGCGCCCGGGAGGTCCTGGACCGGGACCTCGCCCAGCTCGCCGCCGAGTCCGAGGTCGTCGAGCCGGCGCTGCCCGTCGCCTACGCCCGCTGGGACAACCCCGTCTGGCACGCCTACCGCGTCCCCGACGAGGAGCCGATGGCCGTCCGCCTCGGCGACCTCCACCTCCCCGAGCGCACCGATCTGCGGATCCCCATGCTCGTCCGGCTGCCGCTGGAGCGCGGTCTGTGGGTGGACTCCGGCCGGGGCCACTCCGAAGCGGCCGGGCTCCTCGACGAGGCCGAGCTGCGGCGGCTCGCCCTGGACTGCGCGGTGGCGCACGCGGCGCGGCTCCTCGCGGCGTACCCGGCCGGCGATTTCACCGTCCATCTGATCGACCCGGCGGGCGCGGGCGCCGCGGCCCTCGCGCCCCTCGTGGAGACGGGGGCGGCCGCCCCGCCGGCCCGGGGAGCGGCCGGTGTCTCGGCGGTCCTGGAGCAGCTCACGGAGCGGGTGGACCTGCTGCAGATGGCGCTGCGGGGCGGGGCGGCCGACGCGCTGCCGCCCGGCCTGGACACGGCCCGGCAGCTGCTGATCGTGCACGACTTCCCGCACGGCTTCGACGACCGGTCGGTCACGCGGCTGCGGTACCTCGCGGACGAGGGCCCCTCGGTCGGCGTCCATCTGCTGATGGTCGCGGCCCGGGAGGACGCGGCCGCGTACGGGCCGCTGCTCGACCCGCTGTGGCGCTCGCTGCTGCGCCTCACCCCCGTGCCCGACGACCACCTGGCCGATCCGTGGGTCGGGCACGCCTGGTCGTACGAGCCGCCGCTCCTTCCTCCGGGCAGCGGGATCCTCCGTCAGGTCCTCGGGCAGGTGGCGGCCGCTCGCCATGGAAAGCGGCCCTGACCTGGGGGCTTGGGCTTCCTTTACCTTCCTCTTTACCTTCTCTTGGTGTTTCGGGTACTCTTCTTGGTGCGGAGGGGAGTACTCCCCATTGCGCGACGTACCCGTCAATACGGACAGATCGCCATCGATCCGATCCCGGGGCGTCGGCCCGGCGGCCCGTCCGTCACCGGGTGGAAGAGACCTCCGGCAGCGACGACGCTGATCAGTAGCCGTACGACGCCGGAGGCGCAGTGGACGTTTCGATGACCCTGTGGGTGCTGACCGTTCTCGGTCTGGGTGCCCTCATCGGTGCCGACTTCTTCATCGGGCGCAAGCCCCATGACGTCTCGGTCAAGGAAGCCGGAATCTGGACCGTGGTCTGGATCGTGCTCGCCGCGCTCTTCGGGCTCGGCCTGCTGGTCTTCGGCAACAGCCAGGCGTCCGGCGAGTTCTTCGCGGGCTACATCACCGAGAAGTCGCTCAGCGTCGACAACCTCTTCGTCTTCGTCCTGATCATGGCGAAGTTCTCGGTGCCCTCGCACCTCCAGCAGCGGGTGCTGCTCGTGGGCGTGCTGATCGCCCTGGTGCTCCGCGCGATCTTCATCGCCGCCGGCGCCGCGATCATCGCGAGCTTCTCCTGGGTCTTCTACCTCTTCGGCGCGTTCCTGATCTACACCGCCTGGAAGCTCATCCAGGAGGCGCGCTCCGACGAGGACGAGGAGGACTGGGAGGAGAACCGCCTCCTCAAGACCGTCGAGAAGAAGTTCGGCGTCGCCGACCGCTACCACGGCACCAAGCTCTTCCTCCGCACCAACGGCAAGCGGGTGCTGACGCCGCTGATGGTCGTCATGCTCGCCATCGGCACCACCGACATCCTCTTCGCCCTCGACTCCATCCCGGCGATCTTCGGCCTGACCCAGGACCCGTACATCGTCTTCACGGCCAACGCCTTCGCCCTCATGGGCCTGCGGCAGCTGTACTTCCTCATCGGCGGCCTGCTCAAGAAGCTGGTCCACCTCAGCTACGGCCTGTCGGTGATCCTCGGCTTCATCGGCGTCAAGCTCGTGCTGCACGCCCTGCACGAGTCCGGGGTCCACGTCCCCGAGATCTCCATCCCGGTCTCGCTCGGCGTCATCGGCGGCGTCCTGGTCGTCACCACGATCACCAGCCTGATCGCCTCCAGGAAGCAGGCCCGGAGCGAAGCCGCGGCGGCCCCGGCCGTCGCCGAGGGCACCCCGAAGGACAGCGTCGGGGCCTGACGCCTCCTCCGCACGCACCGACGGCCGACCGGGACCGCCCCGGCCGGCCGTCGCCGTGTGCCGTACGGCCCGCCCCGCTCAGACCGCCGCGGGCTCGGGCGCCGGACGTCCGGCACGGCCGGGGAGGGTCTCCGGCAGGAGGGCGAAGCAGCCGAGGCTCAGCAGCGCGACCAGCGTCAGGTAGGCCGCGACGCCCCAGGGCGGACCGGAGCCGCCGTCGGAGAGGGTGGTGGCGACGACGGGCGTCAGCGCGCCGCCCAGGACACCGGCCAGGTTGTAGCCGACGGCCGCCCCCGTGCAGCGGACGCGGGGCTCGTACAGCTCAGGGAGGTACGCGGCGATCACCGCGAACATGGTGATGAAGGCCAGCAGCGAACCCAGGAACCCGAGGAACATCAGCAGCGGCCGCGCCGTGTGCAGCAACGCCACCATCGGGAACATCCAGAGCGCCGAGGCCGCGCACCCCGCCAGACAGAGCGGCCGGCGACCCCAGCGGTCGCCGAGCAGGGCCACGAACGGGGTGGCCGCGCCCATGACCGCCACCGCCGCCATGACGCAGCCCAGCATCACCGTGCTGCTCACCCCGAGCCGCTCGGTGCCGTAGGCCAGCGCCCAGGTGGAGACGGTGTAGAAGACGGCGTACCCGACCGCGAGCGCGCCGGCCGTCAGCAGCACGAGCCGCCAGTGGTCGCGGACGACCTCCGCCAGCGGGGCGCCCGCGCGCCGCCCGGACGCGGACAACTCCTCGAACTGCGGGGTCTCCGCGAGCGAGGAGCGCAGCAGCAGGCCGCCCACCGCGAGCAGGCCCGCCGCCCAGAACGGCACCCGCCAGCCCCAGGCGCGGAACTCCGCGTCGCTCAGCCCGGCGGTGAGCGCCAGCATCACCCCGTTCGCCAGGAGGAAGCCGATCGCCGGGCCGACCTGCGGGAAGCTCGACCACAGCGCGCGCCGGTGCGCGGGGGCGTGCTCGGCGGTGAGGAGGACCGCCCCGCCCCACTCGCCGCCCAGGCCGAGGCCCTGCAGGAAGCGGAGGGTGAGCAGCAGCGCCGGGGCGGCGATGCCGAGCGTCGCGTAGGTGGGGACGCAGCCGACCGCGACCGTGGCGCAGCCCGTCAGGAGCAGCGAGGCGAAGAGGACCGGCCGCCGGCCGTACCGGTCGCCGACGTGCCCGAAGAGCACCGAGCCGAGAGGACGGGCGAGGAAGCCGGCGGCGAAGGTGCCGAAGGCGGCCAGGGTCCCCGCCAGGGGCGAGAAGGTGGGGAAGAAGAGCGGCCCCAGGACGAGGGCGGCGGCGGTCCCGTAGACGAAGAAGTCGAAGAACTCGATGGCGGTGCCGACGAGCGAGGCGGCGGCGAGCCGTCCCATCGAAGGAGCGGAGGGCGGCCGGGGCGGCGACGGAGGGTGACTTTGGCGCATGTCGCGCCAACTACCCAGCCGCCG
Organism: Streptomyces sp. NPDC053513; assembly: GCF_044544765.1. Classification (NCBI taxonomy): domain Bacteria; kingdom Bacillati; phylum Actinomycetota; class Actinomycetes; order Kitasatosporales; family Streptomycetaceae; genus Streptomyces; species Streptomyces sp. NPDC053513. The sequence goes on along the minus strand of NZ_JBITXP010000019.1, from coordinate 77,553 downwards.
CCCGGGTTACGGGGGCGTACGGAGGTGCGCAGCTCGGGGGCCGCGCGCCCGGGTCACCAGCCGCGCTCGCGCCACTCCGCGAGGTGCGGGCGCTCGTCACCGAGCGTGGTGTCCCGACCGTGGCCGGGGTAGACCCAGGACTCGTCGGGCAGGACCGCGAAGAGCTTGGTCTCCACGTCGTGGATCAGGCTCGCGAAGGCCTCCGGGTCCTTCCAGGTGTTGCCCACGCCGCCGGGGAAGAGGCAGTCGCCGGTGAAGACGTGCGGGTGGCCGTGCGGGTCGTCGTAGATCAGGGCGATCGAGCCCGGGGTGTGCCCGACCAGACGGCGCGCGGTCAGCTCGACCCGGCCCACCCGGATCGTGTCGCCGTCCTCCACCAGCTCGTCGGTCCCGACCGGGATGCCCTCCGCGTCGTACGCGCCCGCGTAGGTCCGGGCGCCGGTCGCGGCGACGACCTCCTCCAGGGCCTGCCAGTGGTCGCCGTGCCGGTGGGTGGTGACGACGGCGGAGATGCCGTCGTCACCGATCAGCGTGAGCAGCGTCGAGGGCTCGTTGGCCGCGTCGATCAGCAGCTGCTCGCCGGTCGCCCGGCAGCGCAGCAGATACGCGTTGTTGTCCATCGGGCCGACCGCGACCTTCGAGATCATCAGGTCCGTCAGCTCGTGCACGTCCGCCGCGCCGCCGACCTTCACCACTCCGCTGTACGTCATGGCCTCAGACTAGCTCCGGCGACCGACAACGGCGGCTACAGCGGGGGAAGCTCCGGCAGGGGACCGCCCTCGGTCTTCAGGGCGGAGCCGTCGCGGCGGCCGGCGAGCCAGCCGAGGAGCTCGGGGGCGGGGCCGGTCACGGTCACCTCGGAGCCCTCCGCGGAACCGGTGGTCCACGCGCCCGTGCCGTCCGCGGCCAGGACCCGGGTCGGCGGGACGGAGGCGTTGCCCGCGAACCGTTCCGTCAGGAAGTCGATCTCCCGCCGGACGAACTCCTCCGGCAGGTCCTCCAGCTCGTAGCCGACGCCCAGGTCGACGTGGTGCAGGGCCACCTCCACCCAGCGGCGGAAGGGGATCCGGGAGGCGCTGTCGGTGACCCCGTTGCGGAGCTCGACCGCGCGGCTCCAGTCGGCGGGCTCGGCGCCGACCTCCTGGAAGCGCTCGCCGGTGGCGCGCAGGTCGGCGAGCTGGGCGTCGAGGGGGCGGTCCGCGTCGCGCGCGATGTCGGCGTCGCGGGCCTCGGCGCTCGCGTACATCGGCAGGCCCCGGAGAACGTTCACCAGGGCGTCGGCGTTGCGGGAGAGGTGGGCGAGGACGTGGCCGCGGGTCCAGCCGGGAAGCCGTGACGGCTCGGCGACGGCCGCGTTGTCCCAGGAGGCGGCGTCGTTCAGCAGCCGCTCGGTCGCTTCTCGTACGGAGGCGAGGTCGCGTTCGTGGTCGATCATGGCCCGCACCCTAGGGGGTGCCGTGCCGGTCGGGCCAGATCCGATCCCGCCGTACCGGCCGGGGCGCCCCGTGCGCCGCCACTCGTTCGGGTGAAGCGGTCTCCGCACGGCCGGAAATCGAATGTGCGTGCTATAGGCTCGATGGAAGCATCCGGCATCCTTGGTTGTTGGGTGTGTCAGGCACATCCGCTCTCTCAAGAAAGGTGCGGACCGGCGTGGCCGACCGTCTCATCGTCCGTGGCGCTCGCGAGCACAACCTCAAGAACGTCTCGCTCGACCTCCCGCGTGACTCCCTCATCGTCTTCACCGGGCTCTCGGGGTCGGGCAAGTCCTCCCTCGCGTTCGACACGATCTTCGCCGAGGGGCAGCGCCGGTACGTCGAGTCGCTCTCCTCGTACGCCCGGCAGTTCCTCGGCCAGATGGACAAGCCGGACGTCGACTTCATCGAAGGTCTCTCGCCCGCCGTCTCCATCGACCAGAAGTCGACCTCGCGCAACCCGCGCTCGACGGTCGGCACCATCACGGAGGTCTACGACTACCTCCGCCTGCTCTTCGCGCGCATCGGCAAGCCCCACTGTCCCGAGTGCCGCCGGCCCATCTCCCGCCAGTCGCCGCAGGCCATCGTCGACAAGGTCCTGGAGCTCCCCGAGGGCAGCCGCTTCCAGGTGCTGTCCCCGCTCGTGCGCGAGCGCAAGGGCGAGTTCGTCGACCTCTTCGCCGACCTCCAGACCAAGGGCTACAGCCGCGCCCGCGTCGACGGCGTGACCGTGCAGCTCACCGAGCCGCCGACGCTGAAGAAGCAGGAGAAGCACACGATCGAGGTGGTCGTCGACCGCCTCACCGTCAAGGACAGCGCCAAGCGCCGGCTCACCGACTCCGTCGAGACCGCCCTCGGACTCTCCGGCGGCATGGTCGTGCTCGACTTCGTCGACCTCCCCGAGGACGACCCCGAGCGCGAGAAGATGTACTCGGAGCACCTCTACTGCCCGTACGACGACCTCTCCTTCGAGGAGCTGGAGCCGCGCTCCTTCTCCTTCAACTCGCCCTTCGGCGCCTGCCCCGACTGCACCGGCATCGGCACCCGCATGGAGGTCGACCCCGAGCTGGTCGTCCCCGACGAGGAGAAGTCCCTCGACGAGGGCGCCATCCACCCCTGGTCCCACGGCCACACCAAGGAGTACTTCGGCCGGCTCATCGGCGGCCTCTCCCAGGCCCTCGGCTTCCGCACGGACATCCCGTACGCCGGGCTGCCGCAGCGCGCCAAGAAGGCCCTGATGCACGGCCACAAGACCCAGGTCGAGGTCCGCTACCGCAACCGGTACGGACGCGAGCGGGCGTACACCACCCCCGCCTTCGAGGGCGCCGTCTCCTTCGTCAAGCGGCGCCACAGCGAGGCCGAGAGCGACTCCAGCCGCGAGCGCTTCGAGGGCTACATGCGCGAGGTGCCCTGCCCCACCTGCGAGGGCACCCGCCTCAAGCCGATCGTCCTCGCGGTCACGGTCATGGAGAAGTCCATCGCCGAGGTCTCCGCGATGTCCATCAGCGACTGCGCCGAGTTTCTCTCCCGGCTCACGCTCAACGCCCGCGACAAGAAGATCGCCGAGCGGGTCCTCAAGGAGGTCAACGAGCGGCTGCGCTTCCTCGTCGACGTCGGCCTCGACTACCTCTCGCTCAACCGGGCGGCGGGCACGCTCTCCGGCGGAGAGGCCCAGCGCATCCGGCTCGCCACCCAGATCGGCTCCGGCCTGGTCGGCGTGCTGTACGTGCTCGACGAGCCGTCCATCGGCCTCCACCAGCGCGACAACCACCGGCTCATCGAGACCCTGGTCCGGCTCCGCGACATGGGCAACACGCTCATCGTCGTCGAGCACGACGAGGACACCATCAAGGTCGCCGACTGGGTCGTCGACATCGGCCCCGGCGCCGGCGAGCACGGCGGCAAGGTCGTCCACTCCGGCTCCCTGAAGGAGCTCCTCGCCAACGAGGAGTCGATGACCGGGCAGTACCTGTCCGGCCGCCGGGCGATCGCCACCCCGGACGTCCGCCGCCCGGTGGACCCCGAACGCCGGCTCACCGTGCACGGCGCCCGCGAGAACAACCTGCGGGACATCGACGTCTCCTTCCCGCTGGGCGTCCTCACCGCCGTCACCGGCGTCTCCGGCTCCGGCAAGTCGACCCTGGTCAACGACATCCTCTACACCCACCTGGCGCGCGAGCTGAACGGCGCCAAGTCGGTGCCCGGACGGCACACGCGCGTGGACGGCGACGACCTCGTCGACAAGGTCGTGCACGTCGACCAGTCCCCGATCGGCCGCACCCCGCGGTCGAACCCGGCGACGTACACCGGCGTCTTCGACCACGTCCGCAAGCTCTTCGCCGAGACGATGGAGGCCAAGGTCCGGGGCTACCTGCCCGGCCGCTTCTCCTTCAACGTCAAGGGCGGCCGCTGCGAGAACTGCTCCGGCGACGGCACGATCAAGATCGAGATGAACTTCCTCCCGGACGTCTACGTCCCGTGCGAGGTCTGCCACGGCGACCGGTACAACCGGGAGACCCTGGAGGTCCACTACAAGGGCAAGTCCATCGCCGAGGTCCTGAACATGCCGATCGAGGAGGCCCTCGACTTCTTCGAGGCCGTCCCGACCATCGCGCGCCACCTGCGCACGCTCAACGAGGTCGGCCTCGGGTACGTGCGGCTCGGCCAGTCCGCGCCGACGCTCTCCGGCGGCGAGGCACAGCGCGTCAAGCTCGCCTCCGAGCTCCAGAAGCGCTCGACCGGCCGCACGGTGTACGTGCTCGACGAGCCCACCACCGGCCTCCACTTCGAGGACATCTCGAAGCTGATCAAGGTCCTGTCCGGCCTGGTCGACAAGGGCAACTCGGTGATCGTCATCGAGCACAACCTCGACGTCATCAAGACCGCCGACTGGGTCGTCGACATGGGCCCCGAGGGCGGCAACGGCGGCGGCCTGGTGATCGCCGAGGGCACGCCGGAGGAGGTCGCCTCGGTCCCCGAGAGCCACACCGGCAAGTTCCTCCGCGAGATCCTCGGCGCCGAACGGATCAGCGACGCCGGCGGGAAGATCCCGGCGGCGCGCGGGGCGAGGAAGACGGCGGCGAAGAAGGCCCCCGCGAAGAAGGCGGCGGCTCCCGCGAAGAAGGCGGCCGCGAAGAAGACGACGGCCCGCACCCGCAAGGCGTGACGGCCGGGCGGCCGGGCGCGGCGGTGTGACAGGAGGCGGGACCCCGGCCGGGGTCCCGCCTCCTGGCGTCGGGCGGCCGGCCCCGGGCCCAGGCGCCGGGCCGGGCGTAGGCCCCGGGGTCGGGCCGGGTGTCGGCCCCGGCGTCGGGCCTCGGAAGGCCGCCGGTATCGTCGGTTCGGCCACCCCTGGGTGTCTTGTCCCCGATCTCACCGTGGAGCGCACATGTCCGGCCAGTCCAGCCGCCGCACCGTACTGAAAGGCGCGGCCCTCGCCGGAGCCGCCGGGCTGGGAGTCGCCGCCTGCTCCACCGACTCCAAGCTCGGCCACGCCCAGACCCCGACCCCGACCGCGCCGGTCCCGCTCGGCGCTCCGGACGAGGTGCCGGTCGGCGGTTCCAAGCTCTACCGCGAGCAGCGGCTCGTCGTGAGCTGCCCGGCCAAGGGGCGGTACAAGGCCTTCAGCGCCCAGTGCACCCACGCCGGCTGCGTCCTCGACAAGGTCGAGGAGAACGAGGGCAACTGTCCCTGCCACGGCAGTCGCTTCGACGTCACGACCGGCGAGGCGATCCACGGTCCCGCCACGGTTCCGCTTCCCGAGGTTCCGATCCGCGTCGAGAACGGCAGGCTGGTGGCCGGCCCCGAGGCCTGACCCACGACTTCCCACCCGACCCGAGCCACCCCTCGGGCGCACCCGCACTCCCGTTGCGGGCTGCGCCCGCCGGGGCGGTGCCCACCCCCGCGCCCCCGTTGTGGGCGCGCGCCCACCGGGCGGTGCCCCCGCCGCCCCCGTTGTGGGCAGTCGTTCCGCTGGGGCGGAACGGGTGGGCACAACGGACCCGCGCCCTGCCGGCGCCCGAGGCTCATGTGCCTGAACCCGCACCGGGCTGTGCGCCGCACACGGGGTGCGGGTTCAGGCGCGGAACGCGGAGGCGCCGCTGAGCGCGCCGTCCCGTGTGCCCACCCGTCCCGCCCCAGCGGGACGATTGCCCACACGGGGTGGGCGGGAGCACCGCCCCGCCGGGTGCGTGTTCGTACGGGGTGGGCGGAGGTCAGCGGGCCAGGTAGCCGCCGTCCACCGGGAGGATCGCGCCCGTCACGAACGACGCCTCGTCCGACGCCAGGAACAGGATCGCCGCCGCCACCTCCTCCGGCGTGCCGAAGCGGCCCATCGGGTGGGCCCGGACGATCTCCGTGAGGTACTCCGGACCGCCCGGTTCCACGCGCGCGGCGGCGACGCGTTCGGTCTCGATGGTGCCGGGAGCGACCGCGTTGACGCGGATGCCGTGCTCCGCCCACTCCACCGCCAGGTGCTTCGTCAGCCCCGTCGCCACGAACTTCGCCGGGCCGTAGACCGCCTGCCGGGCCTGCCCGGCCACCCCGGAGATCGACGACGTGCACACGATCGCCCCGCCGCCCGAGACGAGCATGGCCTCGATCGCGTACTTGCAGGTCAAGAACATGCCCCGGCCGTCGACGGCCATCACCCGGTCGAAGTCCGCTGCCTCAGCCTCGGTGACGGAGAGCAGCGGGATCACGCCCGCGTTCGCCACCAGGACATCCAGCCGTCCGAAGCGTTCCACCGCCGTGTCGATCATGCGCCGGGCGTCCTCCTCCCGGGAGACGTCCCCCACCACCGGGGTCACGCCCGGAAGGGTCGCGAGGCGGTCCGCGTCGACGTCCGCGGCCACCACGCGCGCCCCCTCGCGGAGGAAGCGCTCCGCCGTCGCCCGCCCGATTCCGCTCGCCGCGCCCGTGATCACGCACACCCGGTCCGCCAGCCGTCCTGAAGTCTCCTGAGCCATGTCCGGCCAACGAGCACGCCCGCCCTGAGTGTCGGTCCCCGCCAGTAGGGTGGTGACCATGGCAGACCCCTCCAGCTACCGCCCCAAGCCGGGTCAGATCCCCGACTCCCCGGGGGTCTACAAGTTCCGCGACGAGCACCGCCGGGTGATCTACGTGGGGAAGGCGAAGTCCCTGCGTCAGCGGCTGGCGAACTACTTCCAGCCGCTCACGAGTCTGCACCCGCGCACGGCCACCATGGTGACGACGGCCGCCTCCGTGGAGTGGACGGTGGTGTCCACCGAGGTCGAGGCGCTGCAGCTGGAGTACTCCTGGATCAAGGAGTTCGATCCCCGGTTCAACGTGAAGTACCGGGACGACAAGAGCTATCCCTACCTCGCCGTCACCATGAACGAGGAGTTTCCGCGCGTCCAGGTCATGCGCGGGCACAAGAAGAAGGGCGTGCGCTACTTCGGGCCGTACGCGCACGCGTGGGCGATCCGCGAGACCGTCGACCTGATGCTGCGGGTGTTCCCCGTGCGGACGTGCTCGGCGGGGGTCTTCAGGAACGCCGCGTCCGCCGGACGCCCCTGCCTCCTCGGCTACATCGGCAAGTGCTCGGCGCCCTGCGTCGGCCGGGTCACGCCCGAGGAGCACCGCGAACTGGCCGAGGACTTCAGCGCCTTCATGGCCGGCCGCACCGGCACGTACATCCGCCGGCTCGAGAAGCAGATGACGATCGCGGCCGAGGACATGGAGTACGAGAAGGCCGCCCGGCTCCGCGACGACATCGAGGCCCTGCGCCGGGCCATGGAGAAGAACGCGGTCGTCCTCGCCGACGCCACCGACGCCGACCTGATCGCCCTCGCCGAGGACGAGCTGGAGGCGGCGGTGCAGATCTTCCACGTGCGCGGCGGCCGCGTCCGGGGCCAGCGCGGCTGGATCACGGACAAGGTCGAGGCCGTCGACACGGCGGGGCTCGTGGAGCACGCCCTCCAGCAGCTGTACGGCGAGGAGAGCGGCGACGCGGTCCCCAAGGAGGTCCTGGTCCCGGCGCTCCCCGAGGACACGGAGGCCGTCTCCGCCTGGCTCTCCGGCCGCCGCGGGTCCCTCGTCTCGCTGCGCGTCCCGCAGCGCGGCGACAAGAAGGACCTGATGGAGACGGTCGCGCGCAACGCCCAGCAGGCGCTCGTGCTGCACAAGACCAAGCGGGCCGGCGACCTGACCACCCGCTCCCGGGCCCTGGAGGAGATCGCCGAGGCCCTGGACCTGGACTCGGCGCCGCTGCGGATCGAGTGCTTCGACGTCTCGCACCTCCAGGGCGAGGACGTCGTCGCCTCGATGGTCGTCTTCGAGGACGGGCTGCCGAGGAAGAGCGAGTACCGCCGCTTCCAGATCAAGGGCTTCGAGGGGCAGGACGACGTCCGGTCCATGCACGAGGTGATCAGCCGCCGCTTCAAGCGCTACCTCGCGGAGAAGGACCGTACGGGGGAGTGGGGCCCTGCCGGAGACGGTGAGGTCCCCGTCGGCGGTGAGGTCCCCGCGGAGGACGCCCAGGACGACGGGCGGCCCAAGCGCTTCGCGTACCCGCCGCAGCTCGTCGTCGTCGACGGCGGGCAGCCGCAGGTCGCCGCGGCCCGCCGCGCCCTCGACGAGCTCGGCATCGACGACGTCGCGGTCTGCGGCCTCGCCAAGCGCCTGGAGGAGGTCTGGCTGCCCGGCGACGACGACCCGGTGGTGCTGCCCCGCTCCAGCGAGGGCCTCTATCTGCTCCAGCGGGTGCGTGACACGGCTCACGACTTCGCCATCCGCTACCAGCGGTCCAAGCGGACCAAACGCCTCCGGACCAGCCCGCTCGACGCCGTCCCCGGCCTCGGCGAGTCGCGCAAGCAGGCCTTGATCAAGCATTTCGGCTCGGTGAAGCGGCTGAAGCAGGCGACAATCGAGCAGATCTGTGAGGTCCCCGGCTTCGGCCGGAAGACCGCGGAGGCGGTCGCCGTGGCCCTGGCCCAGGCGGCCCCCGCCGCACCCGCCGTGAACACGGCCACAGGAGAGATCATGGAAGACGACGGGGGCACCACAGCATGACCGAGCGCCACGCGCACGACGAGCACGACCGAGAAGACGGAGCAGGACACGTGAGTACGGGCACGAAGGAGACCCCCGGCGACAACGGCGCCGAGGCGGCCATTCCCGAACTGGTGATCATCTCCGGCATGTCCGGAGCGGGCCGTTCCACCGCGGCGAAGTGTCTGGAGGACCTCGGCTGGTTCGTCGTGGACAACCTGCCGCCCGCCCTGATCCCCACCATGGTGGAGCTCGGCGCCCGCTCCCAGGGCAACGTCGCCCGGATCGCCGTCGTCGTGGACGTCCGCGGCCGGCAGTTCTTCGACAACCTCAGGGAGTCCCTCGCCGACCTGGACGCCAAGCAGGTCACCCGCCGGGTCGTCTTCCTGGAGTCCTCCGACGAGGCCCTGGTCCGGCGCTTCGAGTCGGTCCGCAGGCCGCACCCGCTCCAGGGCGACGGCCGCATCACCGACGGCATCGCCGCCGAGCGCGACCTGCTGCGCGAGCTGCGCGGCGACGCCGACCTGGTGATCGACACCTCCAGCCTCAACGTCCACGAGCTGCGCGCCAAGATGGACGCCCAGTTCGCCGGCGACGAGGAGCCCGAGCTGCGGGCCACCGTGATGTCCTTCGGCTTCAAGTACGGCCTGCCGGTCGACGCCGACCTCGTCGTCGACATGCGCTTCCTGCCGAACCCGCACTGGGTCCCCGAGCTGCGCCCCTTCACCGGCCTCAACGAGGAGGTCTCGAACTACGTCTACAACCAGCCGGGCGCCAAGGAGTTCCTCGACCGCTACACGGAGCTCCTCCAGCTGATCGCCGCGGGCTACCGCCGCGAGGGCAAGCGGTACGTGACCATCGCCGTGGGCTGCACGGGTGGCAAGCACCGCTCCGTGGCCACCGCCGAACGTCTCGCCGCCCGCCTCGCCTCCGAAGGGGTCGAGACCGTCGTCGTCCACCGGGACATGGGGCGCGAGTGAAGCCGTACCGTCGGCGTGCCTCCACCCTCGCGGTGCGGCGTACGCTCCGCAGGCGCGGCGCCCAGCCCAAGGTGGTCGCGCTCGGCGGCGGCATGGGCCTGTCGGCCTCCCTCGCCGCGCTCCGCCGGATCACCGGCGACCTCACCGCCGTCGTCACCGTCGCCGACGACGGGGGCTCCAGCGGCCGGCTCCGGGAGGAGCTCGGCGTGCTGCCCCCGGGCGACCTGCGCAAGGCGCTCGCCGCCCTCTGCGGCGACGACGACTGGGGCCAGACCTGGGCCCGGGTGATCCAGCACCGCTTCCAGTCCAAGGGCGAGATGGGCGGCCACGCCGTCGGCAACCTGCTGATCGTCGCCCTCTGGGAGCAGCTCGGCGACCCCGTGCAGGCCCTCGACCTGGTCGGCCGGCTGCTCGGCGCCCAGGGCCGGGTGCTGCCCATGTCCGCCGTGCCCCTGGAGCTCCAGGCCCTGGTCAGGGGCCACGACCCGGAGCGGCCGGACGACGTGGACACGGTGTGCGGCCAGGCGACCGTGGCGCTCACCCCGGGCGAGGTGCAGTCCGTGCACCTCGTGCCGAACGACCCGCCGGCCGTGCCCGAGGCGGTCGCGGCGGTCCTGGACGCGGACTGGGTGGTCCTCGGCCCCGGCTCCTGGTTCTCCTCGGTGATCCCGCACCTCCTGGTCCCCGAGCTCCTCGACGCCCTGGTCGAGACGAAGGCCCGGAAGGTGCTCTCGCTGAACCTCGCGCCGCAGCCCGGAGAAACCGAGGGCTTCTCCCCGCAGCGTCATTTGGAGGTTTTGGGACGACACGCCCCTAAACTCGCCCTGGACGTGGTGCTGGCCGACGAGGCCGCCGTGCCCGACGTGCCAGCGAGGGAACCCCTCGTCGACGCCGCCAAGCGGCTCGGCGCCGCGGTCGAGCTGGCGCCGGTGGCCCGACCCGACGGCTCCGCGAAGCATGACCCGGAGCTGTTGGCCGCCGCGTACGACCGTATTTTTCGGATGCATGGAAGGATCGGCCCATGGCGATGACGGCAGCGGTGAAGGACGAGATCTCCCGGCTCCCCGTCACCCGGACCTGCTGCAGGAAGGCAGAGGTCTCGTCGATCCTGCGGTTCGCGGGCGGGCTGCACCTGGTGAGCGGCCGCATCGTGATCGAGGCGGAGCTCGACACCGCGATGGCGGCCCGCCGCCTCAAGCGGGACATCCTGGAGATCTTCGGGCACAGCTCCGAGCTGATCGTGATGGCCCCGGGCGGGCTGCGGCGCGGCTCGCGCTTCGTGGTGCGGGTGGTGGCCGGAGGCGACCAGCTGGCCCGGCAGACGGGTCTCGTGGACGGCCGCGGCCGCCCCATCCGGGGCCTTCCCCCGCAGGTGGTCTCCGGGGCCACCTGTGACGCCGAGGCCGCCTGGCGCGGCGCGTTCCTCGCGCACGGCTCGCTGACCGAGCCCGGCCGCTCCTCCTCCCTGGAGGTGACCTGCCCGGGCCCGGAGGCCGCTCTCGCCCTGGTCGGCGCGGCCCGCCGGCTCTCCATCGCGGCGAAGGCCCGCGAGGTCCGGGGCGTGGACCGGGTCGTCGTCCGCGACGGCGACGCGATCGGCGCCCTGCTCACCCGGCTCGGCGCGCACGAGTCGGTGCTCGCCTGGGAGGAGCGGCGGATGCGGCGCGAGGTCCGCGCCACCGCCAACCGCCTGGCCAACTTCGACGACGCCAACCTGCGCCGCTCGGCCCGTGCCGCCGTCGCCGCCGGCGCCCGGGTGCAGCGCGCCCTGGAGATCCTCGGCGAGGAGGTGCCCGAGCACCTCGCCGCGGCGGGCCGGCTCCGCATGGAGCACAAGCAGGCCTCCCTGGAGGAGCTGGGCGCGCTCGCCGACCCGCCGCTGACCAAGGACGCGGTGGCCGGCCGGATCCGCCGGCTGCTCGCGATGGCCGACAAGCGGGCGCAGGACCTGGGCATCCCCGGGACCGAGTCCAACCTGACGGAGGAGCTCGACGACAGCCTCGTCGGCTGACCGGATCCGCCGACCGTACGGAGCCCTCGTACGGCGAGCCCGTACGAGAAGCTCGTACGGAACCGTGAACTCCACGCTGCCGGTGCCTTTCTGAGGCACCGGCAGCTTTTTCGTGCACCCCGCGAGGCACCCTTGACAGTCCCATGGGCGCCCAAGAGCCTGGCGTCTGTTCACCTTCGAGACGGACAACAGCAAGGGGGGCACATGAGACGCAGAGCGAGATCGATCCTCGCCGCGGCTTCACTGCTGATCGCGGGAGTGGCGGCGGCACCCGTCGCCGGAGCACAGCCGAACGACCGGGACGGCGGCGACGCCCTCTCCGTGTGGCGGGCCCAGGTCACCCAGGAGCAGGTCCCGCTGCTCCTGGAGGCCGGCGCCGACGCCCATGAACTCACCGAGCAGGTCCCGGCGAAGGGCTCCGCGACGGTCGAGCTCTTCCTCACCGGCCGGCAGGCCGGGCGGCTGCGCGGCCAGGGCGTCGAGATCGCCGAGCACCACCTCACCGCCCAGGCCGAGAAGCGGGTGGCCGCCGCGGGGGACGGCGTCTTCCGCCCGTACGGCGGACCGAACGGCCTCAAGCAGGAGATCCTGGACACCGCACGGGCCGACCCCGGCCTGACCAAGGTCGTCTCCATCGGCAAGACCCTCAAGGGCCAGGACATCCTCGCCCTCAAGCTGACCAAGGGCGCGCGGAAGACCGAGGACGGCTCGAAGCCCGCCACGCTGTACATGTCCAACCAGCACGCGCGCGAGTGGATCACCCCGGAGATGACCCGGCGGCTGATGCACTACTACCTCGACAACTACGGCAAGGACGAGCGGATCACCCGCATCGTCGACTCCACCGAGCTGTGGTTCGTGCTCTCCGCCAACCCGGACGGCTACGACTACACGCACGCCGACCCCGCCCACCGCCAGTGGCGGAAGAACCTCCGCGACAACGACGGGGACGGGAAGCTCGGCCCCGGCGACGGCGTCGACCTCAACCGCAACTTCGCCTACAAGTGGGGCTACGACGACGAGGGGTCGTCCCCCGACCCCACCGACGAGACCTTCCGCGGCAAGGGCCCCATGTCGGAGCCCGAGACGAGGGCCCTCGACGCCTTCCAGAAGCGCATCGGCTTCGCGTACGGCGTCAACTACCACTCGGCCGCCCAGCTCCTGCTGTACGGCGTCGGCTGGCAGGTCGCCACCGACACCCCCGACGACGTGGCCCTCAAGGCCCTCGCCGGCACCCCGCAGAAGTCCGCCGTGCCCGGCTACCGCCCGCAGGTCTCCTCGGAGCTGTACATCACCAACGGCGAGGCGGACGGACACGCCGCCAACGTCAACGGGATGCAGATGTTCACCCCGGAGATGTCGACCTGCGCCACCGCCTCCCGCGTCGACCCGAACGACGCCTGGAACCCGGCCGACTGCGCCTCCGTCTTCACCTTCCCGGACGACGAGAAGCTGATCCAGGCCGAGTTCGCCAAGAACATCCCCTTCGCGCTGGCCGTCGCCGAGACCTCCGCCCACCCGGACCGGCCCGTCTCCCCGGTCGGCATCGACGCCCCCGACCTCACCCCGAAGGCCTTCACCACCTCCTACGCCCGGGGCCAGGGGCAGCAGGTCGCCGTCACCGCGCGCAAGTCGCTGCGCGGCAAGACCCTCACGTACCGGATCAACGGCGGCCGCCCCCACAGCGAGAAGCTGGAGGCCTGGAAGGGCGGCGAGACCTTCGGAGGGGACGACAACCTCTACTTCGACGAGTACCGCGCCGAGGTCGAGGGAGCCCGTCCCGGCGACTCCGTCGAGGTCCGGTTCACCGCCCGCACCCGCGAGGGCCGCGCCACCTCCTCCGCCCCCTTCACCTACAAGGTGGCCGAGCGTCCCCGCGGCGACGTGCTCGTCCTCGCCGACGAGGGCGGCACCGCCGCCGCCCGGCACGCCGCCGAGTACGTGAAGGCGCTCGCCGACAACGGCCGCGGGGCCGCCGTTTGGGACGTCGCCACCCAGGGCGCCCCGGACGCCCTCGGCGTGCTCTCCCACTTCCGCACCGTCGTCTGGTACACCGGCGCCGAACGCCCCTCCGGGGACGCCCAGCTCGCCGTCCGCGCCTACCTCAACGAGGGCGGCAAGCTGATCAACGCCGGTGAGAAGTCCGGCGGGCTCACCCAGATCGGCCGGGCCGAGTCCAACGACTTCGCCCAGTACTACCTCGGCGCCTACCACCGCGCGGGCCTCAAGAACCCGCCCGCCTTCGCCGGCACGGGCGCCTTCGCGGGCGTCGGCGCGACGCTCGGCGCCGCCGCCGACAACCCGCTGGACAACGCGGGCGCGTACACCGTCACTTCGGACACCCTGAAGCCGGAGCAGTTCCCGCAGTTCGCGAGCAGCGCCCCGGCCGGCGACTACCCGGGCATCCGCACCCCCTTCGAACCCGCCGAGGGATCGAGCTTCGCGGCCGTCAAGCACGCCGACGACACCTGGGCCCGGCTCGCCAGGACCGTCGACCTCACCGGCACCGCCGCCGCCTCGCAGCCCCGCCTGGACTTCCAGGTCAGCTACGACACCGAGCCCGGCTACGACAACCTCGTCGTCGAGGCCCACACCGTCGGCCAGGACGACTGGACGACGCTGCCCGACCTCAACGGCGGCACCTCCGCCGAGCCCCCGGCCGACTGCGGCGAGGGCTACTACGTCCGCGGCCACCCCTTCCTCGCCCACTACCTCACCGTCGGCGAGGACGGCTGCGCGCCCACCGGCACCACCGGCTCCTGGAACGCCTTCACCGGCCCCTCCAACGGCTGGCGGCAGGCCTCCGTCGACCTGAGCGCCTGGGCGGGCAAGAAGGTCGAGCTCTCGATCTCGTACGTCTCCGACCCCGGTACGGGCGAGACGGGCGCCTTCGTCGACGACATCCGGCTCCGCACCGGCGCCACCACCGAGACGGAGGGCTTCGAGGCCTCCCTCGGCGCCTGGTCCGCACCGGGCGCCCCGGCCGGCAGCCCCGGCAACGCCTCCGACTGGACGCGCTCCGCGGCGCTCTTCCACTCCCGGGCGGCGGTCACCACGCGTGACACCGTCCTCCTCGGCTACGGCCTGGAGCACGTGCCCGGCGCGGCGGAGCGCGCACGGGTCGTCGGCCGCGCCCTGGAGGCGCTCCGGCGCTGACGGAGAGTAGCGGGGACAAAGGTCCCAAGGCGGCCCGTACCCGGCGGTAGGGGCGGGCCGTCGGCCGTTTTTCCATACTTTCCGGGCTCATCCGGATGTGCAGGATGTCACTCACCGGCGGTGGGAGAGGTAGGGTCGTAAGCGGTCGGGGACATCCCAAAAACAAAAATCTCGCCGGCGTCGAACACACCGGCGTACCTAACGAGGAGATCGGTTCGTGACGATCCGCGTAGGCATCAACGGCTTTGGCCGCATCGGCCGGAACTACTTCCGCGCGCTCCTTGAGCAGGGTGCCGACATCGAGGTCGTGGCAGTCAACGACCTGGGTGACACCGCGACCACCGCACACCTGCTCAAGTACGACACCATCCTGGGCCGCCTCAAGGCCGAGGTGACCCACACCGCCGACACCATCACCGTCGACGGCCACACCATCAAGGTGCTGTCCGAGCGCGACCCGGCCGACATCCCCTGGGGCGACCTGGGCGTCGACATCGTCATCGAGTCGACCGGCATCTTCACGAAGAGGGCGGACGCCGCGAAGCACCTCGCCGGCGGCGCCAAGAAGGTCCTCATCTCGGCTCCGGCCACCGACGAGGACATCACCATCGTCATGGGCGTCAACCAGGACAAGTACGACCCGGCGCAGCACGACGTCATCTCCAACGCGTCCTGCACCACCAACTGCGTCGCGCCGATGGCCAAGGTCCTCGACGAGAACTTCGGCATCGTCAAGGGCCTGATGACCACGGTCCACGCCTACACCAACGACCAGCGCATCCTGGACTTCCCGCACAAGGACCTGCGCCGCGCCCGCGCCGCCGCGGAGAACATCATCCCGACCACGACGGGCGCCGCCAAGGCCACCGCCCTGGTCCTCCCGCAGCTCAAGGGCAAGCTCGACGGCATCGCCATGCGCGTCCCGGTCCCGACCGGCTCCGCCACCGACCTGGTCGTCACCCTCGACCGCGAGGTCACCAAGGACGAGGTCAACGCCGCGTTCAAGAAGGCCGCCGACGACGGCGACCTCAAGGGAATCCTCTTCTACACCGAGGACCCGATCGTCTCCTCGGACATCGTCAGCGACCCGGCGTCCTGCACCTTCGACGCCTCCCTGACAATGGTCCAGGAGGGCAGCACGGTCAAGATCCTCGGCTGGTACGACAACGAGTGGGGCTACTCCAACCGTCTCGTCGACCTCACCGTCTTCGTCGGCGGCCGGCTCTAAGCTCTAGGGTTCAGGGCAGGTTTTCGATGTGAGCAGGGCTCGGGCAGCGCAATGCCGCGCTGTGCGAGCCCTGTTTGTGTGCTCCACCGCGTACCAAGGAGTCTGTTAACAGATGAAGACGATCGACGAGCTTCTCCACGAGGGCGTCGAAGGAAAGCGCGTGTTTGTCCGCGCCGACCTCAACGTGCCGCTCGACGGCACCACCATCACCGACGACGGCCGCATCCGCGCCGTCGTCCCCACGATCAAGGCGCTGGCCGACGCCGGCGCCCGCGTCGTGGTCGCCTCGCACCTGGGCCGCCCCAAGGGCGCCCCGGACCCGGCGTTCTCGCTCGCCCCGGCCGCCGCGCGCCTCGGCGAACTGCTCGGCGCCGAGGTGGCCTTCGCGACCGACACCGTCGGCGACTCCGCCAGGGCGGCCGTCGCCGGCCTCGCGAACGGCGAGGTGGCCGTCGTCGAGAACCTCCGCTTCAACGCCGGCGAGACCTCGAAGGACGACGCCGAGCGCGGCGCCTTCGCGGACCAGCTGGCCGCCCTCGCCGACCTGTACGTCGGCGACGGCTTCGGAGCCGTGCACCGCAAGCACGCCTCGGTCTTCGACCTCCCGGCGCGCCTCCCGCACGCCGCCGGCCACCTCATCGCCACCGAGGTCGGCGTCCTGAAGAAGCTCACCGAGGACGTCCGGCGGCCGTACGTGGTCGTGCTCGGCGGTGCCAAGGTCTCCGACAAGCTCGGCGTGATCGACCACCTCCTGGAGAAGGCCGACCGCATCCTCATCGGCGGCGGCATGGCGTACACCTTCCTCAAGGCCCAGGGCCACGAGGTCGGCATCTCGCTGCTCCAGGAGGACCAGATCCCGGCGGTCCTGGAGTACCTGAAGCGCGCCGAGGCGCGCGGCGTGGAGTTCGTGCTCCCCGTCGACGTCCTGGTCTCGCCCGACTTCCCGGACCTGAAGACCAAGGCTCCGGCCAACCCCACCACGGTCGCCGCGGACGCCATTCCGGCCGACCAGGAGGGCCTGGACATCGGTCCGGAGACCCGCAAGCTCTACGCCTCGAAGCTCGCCGACGCGGCCACCGTCTTCTGGAACGGCCCCATGGGCGTCTTCGAGCACCCCGACTACGCCGAGGGCACCAAGGCCGTCGCCCAGGCGCTCGTCGACTCCCCGGCCTTCACGGTGGTGGGCGGTGGCGACTCCGCCGCGGCCGTGCGCACCCTGGGCTTCGACGAGAACGCATTCGGACACATCTCGACCGGCGGCGGAGCCTCCCTCGAATACCTCGAGGGCAAGAAGCTCCCCGGCCTCGTCGCACTGGAGGACTGAACACCCGTGAGCACCCGCACCCCGCTGATGGCGGGCAACTGGAAGATGAACCTCAACCACCTGGAGGCCATCGCCCACGTCCAGAAGCTCGCCTTCGCCCTGACCGACAAGGACTACGACGCCTGTGAGGTCGCGGTCCTGGTCCCCTTCACCGACCTGCGGTCCGTCCAGACCCTGGTCGACGGTGACAAGCTCAAGATCAAGTACGGCGCCCAGGACATCTCGGAGCACGACTCCGGCGCCTACACCGGCGAGGTCTCGGGCCTGATGCTGTCCAAGCTGAAGTGCGCCTACGTCGCCGTCGGCCACTCCGAGCGCCGCCAGTACCACGCCGAGAACGACGAGGTCTGCAACGCCAAGGTGAAGGCCGCCTTCAAGCACGGCGTGACCCCGATCCTCTGCGTCGGCGAGGGCCTGGACGTCCGCAAGGCGGGCAACCAGGTCGAGTACACCCTGGCCCAGGTCGACGGCGGTCTGAAGGACGTCCCGGCCGAGCAGGCCGAGACGATCGTGATCGCGTACGAGCCGGTGTGGGCCATCGGCACCGGCGAGGTCGCCACCCCCGAGGACGCCCAGGAGGTCTGCGGGGCGATCCGCGGCCGCCTCGCGGAGCTGTACTCGCAGGAGCTGGCCGACAAGGTCCGCATCCAGTACGGCGGCTCGGTCAAGGCCGGAAACGTCGCCGCGATCATGGCGCAGCCGGACGTCGACGGCGCCCTGGTGGGCGGCGCCGCGCTGGACGCCGACGAGTTCGTCAAGATCGTGCGCTTCCGCGACCAGTGAGTATGCGGTAGCGGAGTTACGTCGTACCCTTGCGGGGGTCGGGCAGGTGCCCGGCCCCCGTCCGTATAAGTCCGAGGAAGTTGGTCCAGCCGTGGTTATGGGGTTCTCGATCGCCCTGATCGTCTTCAGCGCGCTGCTGATGCTGCTCGTGCTGATGCACAAGGGAAAGGGCGGCGGCCTCTCCGACATGTTCGGAGGCGGCATGCAGTCCTCCGTCGGCGGCTCCTCGGTCGCCGAGCGGAACCTGGACCGGATCACGGTCGTGGTCGGTCTGTGCTGGTTCGCCTGCATCGTGGTGCTTGGTCTGCTGATGAAGTTGGACGGGTAACTCCAATCACTGGACGCGCGTTGGGCCTTACGTAGACTGGGGCATCTTCGAGCACCATCACGCAGGGAGTTACGACCGTGGCAAGTGGCAACGCGATCCGGGGAAGCCGGGTCGGAGCGGGGCCGATGGGGGAGGCCGAGCGGGGCGAGTCGGCACCGCGCCTCCGCATCTCCTTCTGGTGCTCGAACGGGCACGAGACGCAGCCGAGCTTCGCCAGCGACGCGGCGGTCCCGGACACCTGGGACTGCCCGCGCTGCGGCTTCCCGGCGGGCCAGGACCGGGACAACCCGCCGGACCCGCCGCGCACGGAGCCGTACAAGACCCACCTCGCCTATGTGCGTGAACGGCGCAGCGACGCGGACGGCGAGGCGATCCTCGCCGAGGCGCTCGCCAAGCTGCGCGGCGAGATCTGAAGCGTGGTGTGACGGTGTGACGAACGGGCCTTGCCCGCGAACTCGGTTCGCGGGCAAGGCCCGTTCGTGCGTCACCGGCGGGCACCCGCCGGACGCGCGGCGTTGTCAGTGGCGTCCCCTACGGTCGGTACGACGGGGAGACCACCGGACCGAGGGGGCGCCGTGGCGGCGACGGAGGCAGTGGGCGGCGGCAGGGCCGCGCCCACCTGGCGGGGCGGCTTCGGACGGCTGTGGACGGCCGCGGTCGTCTCCCGGTTCGGCGACTCGCTGCGCACCGCCGCGCTGCCGCTGCTCGCCGCCTCGCTCACCGACGACCCCTTCCTCATCGCCTCGGTCACCGCCTGCGGCTTCCTGCCCTGGCTGCTCTTCGGACTCCTCGGCGGCGCCGTCGCCGACCGGGTCGACCAGCGGCGGGCCATGTGGGCCGTCGACCTCGTCCGCGCCGGACTCGTCGCCGCCTTCGCCGCCGCCGTCGCCCTCGGACACGCCTCCGTCGCCCTGCTGCTCGCCCTCGCCTTCGCCCTCACCACCCTCCAGACCCTCTTCGACAACGCGGCCACCGCCCTGCTGCCCGCGCTCGTCCCCGCCGAGACCCTGGCCGGGGCCAACGCGCGCCTCATGACCGGCCAGCAGCTCGCCGGCGGTCTCCTCGCCGGGCCCGTCGTGCCCGTCCTGCTCCTCGCCGGGGCCGCCGTCCCGTACGCGGCCGACGCGCTCACGTACGTCCTGGCCGCGCTCCTCGTCGCCTCCCTGCGGACCGGGGCGCCCGAGCGGCCGCCCCGCCCGGCCGGCTCCACCCTCCGCGCCGAGACGGCCCGGGGCCTCGCCGTCCTGCGCGCGGACCGTCTCCTGCGCCGGCTCTGCGCCGCGACCACCCTCTGCAACATCGGCATGGGCGCCCTCATCGCCACCCTCGTCGTCCACGTGACCGACGGCCGCCCGGCGGGAACCGAGGGGAACACGGCGTACGCCGCCACGATCACGGCCTATGCCCTGGGCGCCGTCGCCGGCGGCTTCGCGGCCCGGCGGATCGCCGAGCGGACCGGACGGATACGCGCCGTGTTCCTCGCCGGGACCGTCCAGACCGCCTGCCTGGTCCTGATGGGCGCGGTGCCCGTCCTCGGGGTATCGATCGGGGCCATGGCGGTGTTCGGCCTCATGGGGACGGTGTGGAACGTCCAGCAGACGACCCTGATGCAGGAGCGCGCCCCCGAGGGGATGCTCGGCCGCGTCGCCGCGGCCTTCCGCACCCTCGCCGTCGCGGGCGCGCCGCTCGGCGCACTCCTCGGCGGCGCCGCGGCGGCCGGCCTGGGACCGCACACACCGGCCCTCCTCGCGGCGGCGCTGTTCGCGCTCGCCGTCGCGTCGCTGGGCCCCCTGATCAATTAGGTTGGGGGTGCAGCGGGGCAGACAAGCAGTACGAGAAGAAGTGGGCGATGTCCGAGATGACAAGCGAAGGCCGCAACAGGCTCAACCGGCTGCCCGAGTGGGCGGCCCTCGGCAAGCACCGTGAGCAGCTGGGCGACACCCATCTGCGCGAACTGTTCGCCGCCGACCCGGCGCGGGGCAACGACTACACCCTGCGCGTCGGCGACCTCCACCTGGACTACTCCAAGCACCTCGTCACCGGCGAGACGCTGACCCTGCTGCGCGAACTGGCCGCCGTGACCGGCGTCGCCGAGCTCCGCGACGCCATGTTCCGCGGCGAGAAGATCAACACCACCGAGGACCGGGCGGTGCTCCACACCGCGCTGCGCGCCCCCCGCGGGGCCGTCATCGAGGTCGACGGGGAGAACGTCGTCCCCGGCGTCCACGCCGTCCTCGACAAGATGGCCGCCTTCGCCGACAAGGTCCGCGCGGGCGAGTGGACCGGCCACACCGGACGGCCCGTCAAGAACATCGTCAACATCGGCATCGGCGGCTCCGACCTCGGTCCCGCCATGGCCTACGAGGTCCTGCGCTCCTACACCCGACGGGACCTGACGTTCCGTTTCGTCTCCAACGTCGACGGCGCCGACCTCCACGAGGCCGTCCGCGACCTCGACCCCGCCGAGACGCTCTTCGTCGTCGCCTCGAAGACCTTCACCACCATCGAGACGATCACCAACGCCACCTCCGCGCGGAACTGGCTCCTCACCGAGCTGCGCGCCGGCCAGGAGGCCGTCGCCAAGCACTTCGTGGCCCTCTCGACCAACGCCGAGAAGGTCGAGGAGTTCGGCATCGACACCGCGAACATGTTCGAGTTCTGGGACTGGGTCGGCGGCCGCTACTCCTACGACTCGGCCATCGGCCTCTCCCTGATGATCGCCATCGGCCCGGAGCGCTTCCGCGAGATGCTCGACGGCTTCCACCTCGTCGACGAGCACTTCCGCACCGCCCCGCCCGAGGAGAACGCGCCGCTGCTCCTCGGCCTCCTCGGCGTCTGGTACGGCGCCTTCTTCGACGCCCAGTCGCACGCCGTCCTGCCGTACTCCCACTACCTGTCCAAGTTCACCGCCTACCTCCAGCAGCTCGACATGGAGTCCAACGGCAAGTCGGTGGACCGCGAGGGCAACCGGGTCGACTGGCAGACCGGACCCGTCGTCTGGGGCACCCCCGGGACCAACGGCCAGCACGCCTACTACCAGTTGATCCACCAGGGCACCAAGGTCATCCCCGCCGACTTCATCGGCTTCGCCCGCCCCGTCGAGGACCTGCTTCCCGGCCTCGTCGCCCAGCACGACCTGCTCATGGCCAACTTCTTCGCCCAGACCCAGGCCCTCGCCTTCGGCAAGACGCCGGAGGAGGTACGGGCCGAGGGCGTCGCCGAGGACCTCGTCCCGCACAAGACCTTCCAGGGCAACCACCCGACCACCACGATCCTCGCCGACGCGCTCACCCCGTCCGTCCTCGGCCAGCTGATCGCGCTCTACGAGCACAAGGTCTTCGTCCAGGGCGCCATCTGGAACATCGACTCCTTCGACCAGTGGGGCGTCGAGCTCGGCAAGGTCCTCGCCAAGAAGATCGAACCGGTCCTGACGAAGGGCGAGGGCGCCGAGCAGCTCGACAGCTCCACCGCCGGACTCGTCTCGGTCTACCGCTCGCTGCGCGGACGCTGATCGGATGAGAGGGGAGGACACGGTGCGGCTGCGGCCGCCCAGGAACGCCGTCGACGAGCGGGCCGTCGCCTGGTGGCGCAGCCGGCTCCTGGCGGGCACCGCCGCACCGGTGGCGGTGCTCGCCGCCCTCGGCGCGTTCCTCGGGCCCGCCCGGCCCTGGCTGCTGCTCGCGGCCGGTGCCGTGGCGGCCCTGGGCCTCGCCTGCACCGCGGTCCTCCCCTCCTGGTGGTTCCGGGTGCACCGCTGGGAGGTCACCGACGAGGCCGTCTACGTGCGCACCGGCGCCCTGTGGCAGGAGTGGCGGATCGCCCCGATGTCCCGGATCCAGACGGTCGACACCGTGCGCGGCCCGCTGGAGCAGACGTTCCGGCTCGCCACCGTCACCGTCACCACCGCCTCCTCCAAGGGGGCGATCCGCATCGGGGGCCTGGACCACGAGCTCGCCGCCGACCTCGCCGAACGGCTCACCGCGCTCACCCGGGCCACCCCCGGGGACGCCACGTGACCGAGGAGTGGCGGCGGCTCGACCCGCGCACCCTGATCGCCGGCGCCGTCGTCCTCTGCGGAGTGGCCGGCGGCGCGGCCCTCCCGGCCGTGGCCGGCCTTTTGAGCGGCGGGTCCCTGAGACAGGCCTTCGTCTGGGTCCTCTCGGGCGTCGTCCTGCTCGTCCTGGTCGGCACGGTCGCCGACTGGGTCCGGCTGCGCCGCACCCGCTACCGCGTCGGCCCCGAGAGGGTCGACCTCCACACCGGGCTCCTGCTGCTCAAGCACCGCTCCCTGGCCCGGGAGCGGATCCGCAGCGTCGACCTCACCGCCAACCCCCTCCAGCGCGTCCTCGGCCTCGTCAAGGTCCGCATCGGCACCGGCGAGAACACCCTCGCCGGCGAGTCCACCCTCGAACTCGACCTGGTCACCCGCGTCGAGGGCGAGCGGCTCCGCCGGGAGCTCCTCGGCCGCACCGCCGCCGCCGGGGAGCCGGACCACGACGGCGTCCTGGCCGCCCTCGACCCGCGCTGGATCCGCTACGCCCCCGTCTCCTTCCTCGCCCCCGCCCTCGGCGGCGCCGCGGCCGGCGCCGTCCTCCAGGTCAGCGACTGGTTCGGCGCCCAGGCGGAGGTCGTCGACTGGATAGGCGACCGCTTCCGGAACACCTCCCTGACCTGGACGATCGTCGACCTGGTCCTGCTCGCCACCGCCGCCGGGACCGTCGGCGCCCTCGGGCTCTGGATCGAGATGTGGTGGAACTACCGCCTGGAGCGCGAGCCCGGCGGCACCCTCCGCGTCCGCCGGGGCCTGTTCACCGCCCGGTCGGTCACCCTCGAGGAGCGCCGGCTGCGCGGGATCGAGCTCGTCGAGCCGCTCGGCGTGCGGCTGTTCGGCGCCGCCCGCGTCGACGCCGTCGCCACCGGCCTCGCCGAGGACGACGAGGACAAGCACGCCGACCTGAAGAACCTGCTGCCCGCCGCTCCCCGGGAGCGCGCCGAGCGGGTCGCCGCCCTGGTGCTGCGCGAGCCGGAGCCGCCGACCGCGACGCCCCTCGCCGCCCATCCCCGGGCCGCCCGCGTCCGGCGGCTGCGGTGGGCCGCGTGGGGCGTCCTCGGCCCCGTCGCGCTCCTCGCCGCCCTCGGCCCGCTCCTCACGCCGGTCCTGCTGTACGTGGCGGCCGGCTGGGCCCTCCTCCTCGGACCGGTCGCCGTGCTGCTCGCCCTCGACGCGTACCGGTCCCTCGGGCACGGCGTCGGCGGCGGTTTCCTGGTGGCCCGTTCGGGCACCGTCCGGCGGACGACGGTCGCCCTGCAGCGCTCCGGCGTCATCGGCTGGACCGTCCGGCAGTCGTACTTCCAGCGCCGGGACGGGCTCCTGACGGTCACCGCCACCACGGCGGCCGGAGCGGGCGCCTACGCGGTGCGCGACGCGGGCGAGGGCCAGGGCCTCGCCTTCGCCGCCGAGGCCGTACCGGGGCTCCTCACGCCCTTCCTGGAGACGCCGGAGGCCCGGCCCACCGAGAGGTGAACCGGGCCTCCGTACAGGGAAGTCAGGCCTGCACGGCCGGGACTCAGGCCAAGGCCGGCGGATACAGGCTCCGCGGCAGCTCCGACGCGGCCGCCGCGTCGAGCAGCCACAGCGTGCGCGAGCGCCCGTAGGCCCCGGCCGCCGGGGCCTGCACCTCGCCCGCGCCCGACAGCGCGATCGCCGCGGCCTTCGCCTTGTCCTCCCCGGCCGCGAGCAGCCAGACCTCGTGCGCCGCCCGGATGGCCGGGAGGGTCAGCGAGATCCGGACCGGCGGCGGCTTCGGCGCGCCGTGCACGCCGACCACCGTCCGCTCGGTCTCGCGGACCGCCGGCAGCTCCGGGAAGAGCGAGGCCACGTGCGTGTCCGGGCCGACGCCCAGCATCAGCACGTCGAAGGTCGGCACCCCGCCGTGGTCGCCAGGACCCGCGGTGGCGGCCAGCTCCTCCGCGTACGCCGCCGCGGCGGCGTCGACGTCACTGCCGTACGGCCCGTCCGAGGCCGGCATGGCGTGCACCCGGGCGGGGTCGAGCGGCACCCGGTCGAGCAGCGCGGCACGGGCCTGGGTGACGTTCCGCTCGGGGTCGCCCTCGGGCAGGTACCGCTCGTCGCCCCACCACAGGTCGAGCCGCGACCAGTCGACCGCGTCCCGCGCGGGCGCCGAACCGAGCGCCGCGAGCAGGCCGTTGCCGTTGCGGCCGCCGGTGAGCACGATCGAGGCGGAGCCGCGGGCGGCCTGGGCGTCCACGATCTTCGTGATCAGCCGGGCCGCGGCGGCCTCGGCCATCAGTTCCTTGTCGCGGTGGACGACCAGCTGAGGAGTGCTCACTTGGCCGCCGCCTTCTTCGCCGGGGCCTTCTTCGAGGCGGGCCTGGCCGCGGGAGCCGCTTCCGCGGCCGCCTCCCCGGCGGGCTCCGGGGCGGGCTCCACGACCGTCTCGACGACCGTGTCCACGACGGTCTCGGGGGCGGTGACCGCCGCCGCCTCGTCGAGTCGCTCCACACCGAACCTGAGCGCCGTCGCGTAGGTGTCGTCCGGGTCGAGCCGGCGCAGCTCCTCCGCGATCAGCTCGGCCGTCTCACGGCGCTTGAGCGCCACCGCACGGTCCGGCTGGCCCTCTATGGAGAGCGTGGCGAGCGAACCGTCCGGCCGGTCGAGCACGATCGGTCCGGCGTCGGTCTCCATCCGTACGGAGGTGAGACCGGGACCGGCCGACTTCGAGCGCCGCACCGGCACCTTCAGCCGGTCCGCGAGCCACATCGCGAGCAGCTCGACGCTCGGGTTGAACTCCTCGCCCTCCACCTCGGCCGAGGTGACCTCGCACACGACCTGGTCGAGCGCGGCGGCCAGCATCGAGCGCCACGGCGTGATCCGGGTCCACGAGAGGTCCGTGTCGCCGGGGGTGTAGGCGTCCGCGCGCGCGGTCAGCTCCTGGATGGGCTGCTCGGCGGCGTACGTGTCGGTCACCCGGCGCTGGGCGAGCGCGCCCAGCGGGTCGTTCGCCGGGTCGGACGGCGCGTTCACCGGCCACCAGACGACGACGGGGGCGTCCGGGAGGAGCAGCGGCAGCACCACCGACTGGGCGTGGTCGACGACCTCGCCGTACAGCCGGAGCACCACCGTCTCGCCGGTGCTGGCGTCGGCGCCGAGGCGGACCTCGGCGTCGAGCCGCGCCTGCGCGCGGTCCCGCGGGGAGCGCGAGACCCGCTTGATGACGACGAGGGTCCGCGAGGGGTGCTCGCGGGACGCCTCGTTGGCCGCCTTGAGCGCGTCGTAGGCGTTCTCCTCGTCGGTGACGATCACGAGGGTGAGCACCATGCCGACGGCCGGCGTGCCGATCGCCCGCCGCCCGAGCACCAGCGCCTTGTTGATCTTGGAGGACGTGGTGTCCGTCAGGTCGGTCTTCATGGCCGGCGCCAGCTCCTGCCGTCTCGTGCGAGCATCTCGTCCGCCTCGACCGGACCCCAGGTCCCGGACTGGTACTGCGCGGGCTTGCCGTGCGTGTCCCAGAACTGCTCGATCGGGTCGAGGATCTTCCAGGACAGCTCGACCTCCTCGACCCGCGGGAAGAGGTTGGAGTCGCCGAGCAGGACGTCGAGGATGAGCCGCTCGTACGCCTCGGGGCTGGACTCCGTGAAGGACTCGCCGTACGCGAAGTCCATCGACACGTCCCGGATCTCCATCTGGGTGCCGGGCACCTTGGAGCCGAACCGCACCGTCACGCCCTCGTCCGGCTGGACCCGGATCACGATGGCGTTGCGGCCGAGTTCCTCGGTCGCGGTGTGGTCGAAGGGGGAGTGCGGGGCGCGCTGGAAGACGACCGCGATCTCGGTGACGCGGCGGCCCAGGCGCTTGCCGGTCCGCAGGTAGAACGGGACGCCCGCCCAGCGGCGGTTGTCGATCTCCAGCTTGATGGCCGCGTAGGTGTCGGTCTTCGACTGGGGGTCGATGCCCTCTTCCTGGAGGTAGCCGACGGCCTTCGCGCCGCCCTGCCACCCGGCCGCGTACTGGCCGCGGACCGTGGACTCGCCCAGGTCCTTGGGCAGCCGCACCGCGCCGAGGACCTTGGTCTTCTCGGCGGCCAGCGCGTCGGCGTCGAAGGAGGCGGGCTCCTCCATCGCGGTCAGCGCGAGCAGCTGGAGCAGGTGGTTCTGGATGACGTCGCGGGCGGCGCCGATGCCGTCGTAGTAGCCGGCGCGGCCGCCGATGCCGATGTCCTCGGCCATGGTGATCTGCACGTGGTCGACGTACGACCGGTTCCAGATCGGCTCGAAGAGCGTGTTGGCGAAGCGGAGCGCCAGGATGTTCTGGACGGTCTCCTTGCCGAGGTAGTGGTCGATCCGGAAGACCGCCTCGGGCGGGAAGACCTCGTGGACGACCTCGTTGAGCTCCTTGGCGGAGACCAGGTCGTGGCCGAAGGGCTTCTCGATGACCGCGCGGCGCCAGGAACCGTCCTTCTGGTCGGCCAGGCCGTGCTTCTTGAGCTGTTGGACGACGAGCGGGAAGAACTTCGGCGGCACGGACAGGTAGAAGGCGAAGTTGCCTCCCGTGCCCTGCGCCTTGTCGAGCTCCTCGATCGTCGACTTGAGCTGCTCGAAGGCCGTGTCGTCGTCGAAGTCGCCCTGGACGAACCGCATGCCCTGGATCAGCTGCTGCCACACCTCCTCGCGGAAGGGGGTGCGCGCGTGCTGCTTGACGGCCTCGTAGACCTCCTCCGCGAAGTCCTCGTCCGCCCACTCGCGGCGGGCGAAGCCGATGAGCGAGAAGCCCGGCGGCAGCAGGCCGCGGTTGGCCAGGTCGTAGACGGCAGGCATCAGCTTCTTACGGGACAAATCGCCCGTGACGCCGAAGATCACCAGACCCGACGGCCCCGCGATGCGCGGGAGCCGTCGGTCTGCGGCGTCACGGAGCGGGTTGGCTCCGTGGACTGCGCTCAAAGTGCTTACGCCTCCGAAGGTGCGAGGCGCTGGAGCTCCGCCTCGGTGGACTTGAGCAGGTCGTTCCAGGCGGCCTCGAACTTGTCGACGCCCTCGTCCTCCAGGAGCTGGACGACGTCGTCGTAGCTGATGCCCAGCTTCTCGACGGCCTCCAGCTCGGCACGCGACTGCGCGTAGGTGCCGCGGACGGTGTCGCCGGTGACCTCGCCGTGGTCGGCGGTGGCCTCCAGGGTGGCCTCCGGCATGGTGTTGACCGTGCCGGGGGCGACCAGGTCCACGACGTACAGGGTGTCCTTGTACGCCGGGTCCTTGACGCCGGTCGAGGCCCACAGCGGACGCTGCTTGTTGCCCTGCGCCTTGTCGAGGGCGGCCCAGCGGTCGGAGGAGAAGACCTCCTCGTACGCCTCGTAGGCCAGACGGGCGTTGGCCAGGGCGGCCTTGCCCTTGAGCGCCGCGGCCTCGTCGGTGCCGAGGGCGGTCAGGCGCTTGTCGATCTCCGTGTCCACGCGGGAGACGAAGAAGGAGGCCACCGAGTGGATCTTGGAGAGGTCGAGGCCGCGCTCGCGGGCCTTCTCCAGGCCCGCCAGGTAGGCGTCCATGACCTCGCGGTAGCGCTCCAGCGAGAAGATCAGCGTGACGTTGACGCTGATGCCGAGGCCGATGACCTCGGTGATCGCCGGCAGACCCGCCTTGGTGGCCGGGATCTTGATCAGGGTGTTGGGGCGGTCCACCAGCCAGGCCAGCTGCTTGGCCTCGGCGATGGTGGCGGCCGTGTCGTGGGCGAGACGGGGGTCGACCTCGATGGAGACCCGGCCGTCCTGGCCGTCGGTCGCGTCGAAGACCGGCCGCAGGATGTCGGCGGCGTCGCGGACGTCCGCCGTCGTGATCATGCGGATGGCCTCTTCGACGGTCACCTTGCGGGCGGCCAGGTCGGCGAGCTGCTGGTCGTAGCCGTGCCCCTCCGAGATGGCCTTCTGGAAGATGGATGGGTTGGTGGTGACCCCGACCACGTGGCTCTGGTCGATCAGCTCGGCCAGGTTGCCGGACGTGATCCGCTGGCGCGAGAGGTCGTCCAGCCAGATCGCGACGCCTTCGTCGGAGAGGCGCTTGAGAGCGTCTGTCATGGGAGTTGCATCTCCAATTAAGTCGTACGTATGGACGTCAGCGCGCGGCGGCGGCCAGGGATTCCCGAGCGGCGGCGACGATCGCCTCCGGCGTGAACCCGAACTCGCGGAAGAGGACCTTCGCGTCCGCCGAGGCACCGAAGTGCTCCAGGGAGACGATCCGGCCGGCGTCACCGACGTACTTGTGCCACGTGAGACCGATGCCGGCCTCGACCGCCACGCGGGCCTTGACCGACGGCGGCAGGACCGAGTCCCGGTACGCCTGGTCCTGCTCCTCGAACCACTCCACGGACGGCATCGAGACCACCCGGGTCGGGACGCCGGCGGCCTGGAGCTGCTCCCGGGCCTCGACGGCCAGGTGCACCTCGGAACCCGTGCCGATCAGCACGACCTCCGGCTCGCCGCCCTCCGCGTCGAACAGCACGTAGCCGCCCTTGACGGTGTCCTCGTTCGGGGCGTAGGTCGGCACGCCCTGGCGGGTGAGCGCCAGACCGTGCGGAGCGCCCTTGCCGAAGACCTTGGTGTGCCGCTGCATGATCTCGCGCCAGGCGAGCGCCGTCTCGTTGGCGTCGGCCGGACGGACCACGTTCAGACCCGGGATCGCGCGCAGCGAGGCCAGGTGCTCCACCGGCTGGTGCGTCGGGCCGTCCTCGCCCAGACCGATCGAGTCGTGGGTCCAGACGTACGTCACCGGCAGGTGCATCAGCGCGGAAAGCCGCACCGCGTTGCGCATGTAGTCGGAGAACACCAGGAAGGTGCCGCCGTAGACGCGCGTGTTGCCGTGCAGCGCGATGCCGTTCATCTCCGCGGCCATGGAGTGCTCGCGGATGCCGAAGTGGATCGTGCGGCCGTACTTGTCGGCCTCCGGCAGCGGGTTGCCCTCCGGCAGGAACGACGACGTCTTGTCGATCGTCGTGTTGTTCGAGCCGGCGAGGTCGGCCGAGCCGCCCCACAGCTCTGGGATGACCGCGCCGAGCGCCTTCAGGACCTGGCCCGAGGCGGCACGGGTGGCCACCCCCTTGCCCGTCTCGAAGACCGGGAGCTTCTCGGCCCAGCCGGCCGGCAGCTCGTTCGCCTGGATGCGGTCGAACTCGGCGGCGCGCTCCGGGTTGGCCGTACGCCACTCGGAGAGCTGCTTGTCCCACGCGGCGCGGGCCTCACGGCCGCGGTCGCCGAGCGCGCGGGTGTGCGCGATGACCTCGTCGGAGACCTCGAAGGTCTGCTCCGGGTCGAAGCCCAGGACGCGCTTGGTGGCCGCGATCTCCTCGTCGCCGAGCGCCGAGCCGTGCGCGGCCTCGGTGTTCTGCGCGTTCGGCGCCGGCCAGGCGATGATCGAGCGCATCGCGATGAACGACGGACGCTCGGTCTCGGCCTCGGCGGCCTTGATCGCCGCGTACAGCGCGGCCGGGTCCAGGTCGCCGTCGGCCTTGGGCTCGACGCGCTGGACGTGCCAGCCGTACGCCTCGTACCGCTTCATCGTGTCCTCGGACACGGCGGTCTCGGTGTCGCCCTCGATCGAGATGTGGTTGTCGTCCCACAGCATGATCAGGTTGCCGAGCTTCTGGTGGCCGGCGAGCGAGGACGCCTCCGCGGAGATGCCCTCCTGCAGGCAGCCGTCACCGGCGATCACGTAGATCCGGTGGTCGAACGGCGAGGTGCCGTCGGCGGCCTCCGGGTCGAACAGGCCGCGCTCGTAGCGGGCGGCCATCGCCATGCCCACGGCGTTGGCGACGCCCTGGCCCAGCGGGCCCGTGGTCGTCTCGACGCCGGCGGTGTGGCCGTACTCCGGGTGGCCCGGGGTCTTCGAGCCCCAGGTGCGGAAGGCCTTCAGGTCGTCCAGTTCGAGACCGAAGCCACCCAGGTACAGCTGGGTGTAGAGGGTCAGGGACGAGTGGCCGGCGGAGAGGACGAACCGGTCGCGTCCGACCCACTCGGGGTCGGCCGGGTCGTGCCGCATCACCTTCTGGAAGAGGGTGTACGCGGCGGGCGCAAGGCTCATCGCCGTACCGGGATGGCCGTTGCCGACCTTCTGTACGGCGTCCGCGGCCAGAAGGCGGGCGGTGTCGACGGCCCGCTGGTCCAATTCGGTCCACTCGAGGTCTGTGGTGGTCGGCTTAGTGCTCACCCTGGGTCAGGGCTCCTCTCCACATGTCGTGAGCCGGTGACTGAGGGTGTACCGGCGTTGTCGAGCCTACCCCCGTGAAACGCCTCTCTTTTCGTGTCCATGCCCCTCAAATGAGCGGAGAAATGAAAGGACACAGCCAGAGTGCAGGTGGCCGTACGAGTTCGCCTCCCGAGGCGCGCCCGAAGCCGTCCCCGAACCGTGTCCACCCCTTGGGACGTACCCCGCCAACACGACCCCACCCCCGCGAAGACCGGCGTCTGGGCAACGTCTACAGTGGCGTGGTACGCGCAAGCTTTACCCCGTCTTCACCCGGGTGGCTTGCTGGGAATTTCTCTGTCAGGGGTGTGCGTGACGGCCGTCGAGTCCCGACCCGCAGGGGTCGTCTTGACTCCCAGCCCGGGGGGCCATAGGCCGTTCGGGGCCCGCGTCAAGGCATTCGTGGCGCTGACCAAGCCGCGAATCATCGAACTGCTGCTCATCACGACCGTTCCGGTGATGTTCCTCGCCGAACAGGGTGTGCCGAACCTCTGGCTGGTGCTCGCCACCTGCTTCGGCGGCTACCTCTCGGCGGGCGGCGCGAACGCGCTGAACATGTACATCGACCGGGACATCGACGCCCTGATGGACCGCACGTCCCAGCGTCCGCTGGTCACCGGCGTGCTCACCCCGCGCGAGGGCCTGGTCTTCGGGCTCACCCTCGCCGTGGTCTCCACGCTCTGGTTCGGGCTGCTCGTCAACTGGCTGTCCGCCGCGCTCTCGCTCGGCGCGCTCCTCTTCTACGTCGTGGTCTACACGATGATCCTGAAGCGGCGCACCGCGCAGAACATCGTCTGGGGCGGCATCGCCGGCTGCCTGCCGGTGCTCATCGGCTGGTCGGCCGTGACCGACTCGATGTCGTGGGCCGCGGTCATCCTCTTCCTGGTCATCTTCTTCTGGACGCCGCCGCACTACTGGCCGCTGTCGATGAAGGTGAAGGAGGACTACGCGCGCGCGGGCGTGCCGATGCTGCCGGTCCTCGCCTCCAACAAGGTCGTCGCCAAGCAGATCGTGGCCTACAGCTGGGTCATGGTCGGCGTCTCCCTGCTGCTCACCCCGCTGGGCTACACGGGCTGGTTCTACACCGCGGTGGCGCTGCTCACCGGCGGCTGGTGGCTCTGGGAGGCGCACGCGCTCCTCAACCGCGCCAAGGCCGAGGTCACGGGCGCCAAGCTCAAGGAGATGCGCCTCTTCCACTGGTCCATCACCTACGTCTCGCTGCTCTTCGTGGCGGTCGCGGTGGACCCCTTCCTGCGCTGAGGCAGCGCGCTCATCTGAGGACGCACGGCAGACGGCCGGGTCACGTGGGACAGCCCACACGGCCCGGCCGTCGCCACGTGATCTACCCCTCGGTAGCATCCGTGTCATGGCAGAAACGAAGCAGGAAGAGCGCAGGGCGGCCAGGCTCGCCAAGGAGATCCAGGCCTTCTCCAAGGCGCACGGCGGCTGCGAGGGACACCTCGCGCACATCGGCCAGGCGGGCACCCGGATCGTCCTGGTCGGCGCCGACGGCGGCTGGGGAGACCTCGTCGCGCGCACGTACGAGATCGCGGAGCAGGCCGCCGAGAAGGCCGGTCTGACCCTCCACGAGGAGTTCGACGGCGAGTTCGCCGCCAAGGTCGCCACGGGCCCGTACGAGTGGACCCGGATGGCCGGCATCCAGATCGGCGGACCCTCCAACGGCTGAGGCGGCAACCTCGCGCGGGGCTCACCCGTTAGGACGTGTGGAGACACGTCCACACAGGGAGCCCCCCGAGATGATCGACACGCCGCACCTGGTGGACCAGTACTGCCACGGTGTGCTCCGCACGGAGCTCGGCCTCGGCACCTTCGAGGCCCACCTCGGCGCCCACCTGGGCGGCGCCGCCGTACTGCCCGCCGCGGGCACCACCTTCTTCGACACCCAGGCCGGCTTCGCCGTGCGCCGCTGGTGCCCGCCGCTCCTCGGCCTGGAACCGCACTGCCCGCCCGCCCGCTATCTCGCCCGCCGCCGGGAGCTCGGCGCCGCCGAGGCCGGCCGCCGGCTCCTGCGGGCCTCCGGGATCTCCGCCTACCTGGTCGACACCGGGCTCCCCGGCGACCTCACGCCCCCCGCCGAGCTCGGCGCCGCGGGCGCCGCCGAGGCCCACGAGATCGTCCGCCTCGAACCCCTCGCGGAGCGGGTCGCCGACGCCTCGGACACCGTCGAGGCCCTCCTCGCCGGCCTCGCCGAGGCCGTCCACGGGGCCGCGGGGGCCGCGGTCGCGTTCAGCTCGGCCGCGGGGGCACGGGGCGGGCCCGCGGCCCTGCCCGAGCCCCCGGGTCCCGCGGAGGTGCGCGGAGCCGCCGGGCGCTGGCTGGCCGGCCGCGCGACCGGCGGCCCGGTCACCGACCCGGTCCTGCTGCGCCATCTGCTCTGGATCGCGGTCACGGCCGGGCGCCCCCTCCAACTGCACACGGAGGATCCGGCCTCCCTGAGGGGCTTCGCCGCCGCCACCACGGGGCTCGGCACCGACCTGGTGCTGGTGCACCGCTACCCGTACCACCGCGCGGCCGCGCACCTGACCGGACTTCACCCGCACGTGTACGCCGACCTCGGCCCCGTCCTCGCCCACACGGGTGCCCGGGCGGCGGCCGTCCTCGCCGAGGTCCTGGAGCGGGCGCCGTTCGGCAAGCTGCTGTTCTCCAGCGGCGCCCGGGGGCTGCCCGAGCTGCACGTGGTCGCCGCGAGCGCCTTCCGGTCCGCCCTCGGCCGGGTGCTCGGCGAGTGGGTGACGGAGGGCGCCTGGTCCCGTACGGACGCGCGGCGGGTGGCCGCGATGATCGCGGCGGACAACGCCCGCCGCGTCTACCGCCTCGCCTGAACCGTCAGGCCGTGGCCGCCAGCTCCGGGTCCGCCTGGGCCGGGATGCCGGGGTTGACGAGGGGGCGCTCGCGCAGGCTCAGGGCGAGCCGCAGGACGGCGATCCACATCAGCGAGGAGCCGAGCATGTGGAGACCGACGAGGAGCTCCGGGACGCCCGTGAAGTACTGGACGTAGCCGATCCCTCCCTGGAGCACCAGCACGATCAGCAGGTCGCGGGCGCGGGCCCTGGTGTCGTCGGGGGCGTCCACCACGCGCAGGACCAGCCACATGGCGAGCGCGAGGGCGCAGACGACCCAGGCGGCGATCGCGTGGACGTGGGCGGCGTTCGTCCAGTCCCACGGCATGCGCGGGACGTCGCTGCTGTCGCCGGCGTGCTTGCCGGCGCCGGTCACCGTCGTGCCGAGCACGATCAGCAGCGCGGAGACGAGCGTGATCGCCCAGGAGAGCTTCCGGACCGGGCGCGGCACGCGCGGCCGGGGGGCGGTGTCGCCCTCGCCGGTGCGGTGCCAGGTGATGACGGCGACCGTGAGCAGGGAGTTCGCGGCGAGGAAGTGGCCGGCCACCGTCCACGGGTTGAGGCCCATCCACACCGTGATGCCGCCGATGACGGCGTTGCTCATCACGATCCAGAACTGGGCCCAGCCGAGCCGGGTGAGCCCGCGCCGCCACGGCTTGGTGGACCGGGCGGCGATGATCGCCCAGCCGACCGCCGCCGACAGGACGTACGTCAGCATCCGGTTGCCGAACTCGATCGCGCCCCGGTAGCCCTGCTCGGGCGTGACGATGAGGCTGTCGTCCGTGCACTTCGGCCAGGTGTCGCAGCCGAGACCGGAACCGGTCAGCCGGACCGCGCCGCCCGTGACGATGATGAGCACGCTCATCACGACGGCGGCGAGCGCGGCGCGCCGGAGCGTCCGGGGGGACGGGGTCCAGCGCTGGGCGATGTAGGCGAGGGGGGTCTGCACGGGCCCTATCGTAGGACGGTGCTTGTGCGCGCTTTCACGAGGGGGGCGTATGTGGCGCAACGGAACCTTACGGTTACTCCCAGCGGAAGAACCTCGCCGCCGCCCCGAGGCCCAGGACCGCCCAGACGGCCAGGATCAGCGCGTCGCCCCACGGCATCGACGCCCCGTTCTGGAGGACGTCGCGCAGCCCGTCCGAGAGCGCGGAGATCGGGAGCAGCGCGAGCACGTCGCCGGCCGCGCCGAACTTCTCCAGCGGGACGATGACCCCGCCGCCCACCAGGAGCAGCAGGAAGACCAGGTTCGCGGCGGCGAGGGTGGCCTCGGCCTTCAGGGTGCCGGCCATCAGCAGGCCGAGGCCGGAGAAGGCGGCCGTGCCGAGGACCAGGAGCAGCAGGACGGACGGCGCGCCGCCCTGCGGGGACCAGCCGAGCGCCAGGGCGATCGCCGTCAGGAGCACGACCTGGAGGACCTCGGTGACCAGGACGGAGAGCGTCTTGGCGGTCATGAGGGCCCAGCGGGGGAGCGGTGAGGCGCCGAGCCGCTTGAGCACCCCGTACCGCCGCTCGAAGCCGGTCGCGATGGCCTGGCCGGTGAAGGCGGTGGACATCACGGCGAGCGCGAGGACGCCGGGGGCGAGGAAGTCGACGGCCCTGCCGGTCCCGGTGTCGACGACGTCGACCGTGGAGAACAGCACCAGGAGGAGGGACGGGATGATCACCGTGAGGAGGAGCTGCTCGCCGTTGCGCAGCAGCATCCTGGTCTCCAGGGCGGTCTGCGCGGCGATCATCCGCCCGACGGGGGCGGCCCCCGGCTTCGGCGCGTACGTACCGGTGCTCACGACCTCAGCTCCTTGCCGGTCAGCTCCAGGAAGACGTCTTCGAGGGTGTGGCGCTCGACCGAGATGCGGTCGGGCATGACCCCGTGCTGGGCGCACCAGGTGGTGACGGTGGCGAGCAGCTGGGGGTCGACGGCGCCGGTGATCCGGTACGTGCCGGGCAGCGTCTCCGCCGCGGCCGAGCCGTCCGGGAGCGCCTTGAGCAGGGAGCCGAGGTCGAGGCCGGGACGGCCGGAGAAGCGCAGGGTGTTCTCGGCGCCGCCGCGGCACAGCTCCTCGGGGCTGCCCTGGGCGGCGATCCGGCCGGCGTCGACGATGGCGACGTCGTCGGCCAGCTCCTCGGCCTCCTGCATGAAGTGGGTGGTGAGGACCACGGTCACGCCGTCGGCGCGCAGCTCGCGGACCAGCTCCCAGGTGGCGCGGCGGGCCTGCGGGTCGAGTCCGGCCGTGGGCTCGTCGAGGAAGACGAGTTCGGGACGGCCGACGACGGCCATGGCGAGCGCGAGGCGCTGCTGCTGGCCGCCGGAGAGCCGCCGGTAGGTCGTGCGGCCGCAGGAGCCGAGGCCGAGGCGCTCGATCAGGGCGTCGACGTCCAGCGGGTGGGCGTGGAGCCTGGCCATGTGGCGGAGCATCTCGTCGGCGCGGGCGCCGGAGTAGACGCCGCCGGACTGGAGCATCACGCCGATCCTGGGGCGCAGGGCGGCGGCGTCGGCGACCGGGTCGAGGCCCAGGACGCGGACGGTGCCGCCGTCGGGCCTGCGGTATCCCTCGCAGGTCTCGACGGTGGTGGTCTTGCCGGCCCCGTTGGGGCCGAGGACGGCGGTGACGGTGCCCGTGCGGACGTCGAGGTCGAGACCGTCGACGGCGGTCTTGCTTCCGTACCGCTTGACCAGGCCGCGGACCTGGACGACGGACTCGTATGACATGTCCGGAAGTCTAAGGACCCGGCGGGAGCGCGCGGGCCGCGCCCCCGGATTCCGCCGCGGGCGGCCCCGGGGCGCCCTCCCGGTCCGGGTGAGCCGCTCCGTACGGGGAAGGGGCGGCACATGTCCGTGCACATCGGCACGTCCGGCTGGCAGTACCGGGACTGGCGGGGCGTGCTCTATCCCGAGGGCCTGCCGCAGCGCCTCTGGCTGGAGGAGTACGCGCGCGCGTTCGCGACCGTGGAGAACAACAACGCCTTCTACCGGCTGCCCGAGCGCCACACCTTCGCCGCGTGGCGGGAGCGGACGCCCGCCGGCTTCGTCATGGCGGTGAAGGCGAGCCGCTTCCTCACCCACGTCAAGCGTCTCAGGGATCCCGAGGAGCCCGTGGAACGGCTGATGGGCCGGGCGGACGCGCTGGGGGACCGGCTCGGTCCCGTCCTGCTCCAGCTGCCGCCGACGCTGCGCGCGGACGCGGGGCTGCTGGACGCGGCGGTCGCGTGTTTCCCGCCCGGGGTGCGGGTGGCGGTCGAACCGCGGCACGACTCGTGGTGGACGGAGGAGATCGCCGGGGTCCTGAGGGACCGCGGGGCCGCCCTGTGCTGGGCGGACCGGGGCTCGCGGCCGGCGACGCCGCTGTGGCGGACGGCGGACTGGGGGTACGTGCGCTTCCACGAGGGCGGGGCCCGGCCCTGGCCCCGCTACGGCCGCCGGGCGCTGGGGACCTGGGCGGACCGGATCGCGGGGGCCTGGCCGGAGGGCGCGGACGTGTTCGCGTTCTTCAACAACGACCCCGGCGGCGCGGCCGTCCGCGACGCGGAGTTCTTCGCGCGCCTGATGCGGTCGCGCGGCCGGACGACGGCGTGACCGGGGGACGCGGCCGGGAGCCCGGGGCGGGGACGAAGGCCCTGGTCGGACGGCCGTGATTCATCCCACGAATGATCGTTTCCGCAGGTCAGGTAAGCCTTACCTGAGTGACGCACCGCACCGTCGCCGGTCCGGACGCCGCTTGTCACCCCCCGATTAATTACGCAACAATGGCGTTGTGAAAAACGTCGGCGCGGCTCCGGTGGAGGAACTCGCGACCCGAGAGCGTTCCACGCGCAACCGGGTCGCGCGGTCGATCCTGGACCACGGGCCCTCCACCGTCGCCGACCTGGCCGCACGGCTCCGCCTCACCCAGGCCGCCGTCCGCCGCCACCTCGACTCGCTGGTCGCCGAGAACGTCGTCGAGGCCCGCGAGAAGCGCGTCTACGGAACCCGGACCCGTGGCCGCCCCGCCAAGGTCTTCGCGCTCACCGACTGCGGCCGGGACGCCTTCGACCAGTCGTACGACTCCCTGGCCGTCGAGGCGCTCCGCTGGATCGAGCGCAACGCCGGCGGAGAGGCGGCCGTC
This sequence comes from Streptomyces sp. NPDC053513, assembly GCF_044544765.1. NCBI lineage: Bacteria > Bacillati > Actinomycetota > Actinomycetes > Kitasatosporales > Streptomycetaceae > Streptomyces > Streptomyces sp. NPDC053513. The sequence goes on along the minus strand of NZ_JBITXP010000019.1, from coordinate 40,053 downwards.
GCCGCCTTCGCCCGCGACCGGATCGAGGCCCAGGGCGGGGCGTACCGGGAGGCCGTCGAGGCGGCCGGGCCCGACAAGCGGACCGAGGCACTGGCCAAGGCCCTCACGGCGGACGGGTACGCTGCCACTGCGCGGAACGCGCCGGTCGGCGAGCAGCTCTGCCAGCACCACTGCCCGGTCGCCCACGTCGCCGAGCAGTACCCACAGCTGTGCGAGGCGGAGACGGAATTCTTCTCCCGCCTCCTGGGAACGCACGTCCAGCGTCTGGCCACCATCGCGCATGGTGACGGCGTCTGCACCACGTTCATCCCGCACGGCACCCCACAGACCACCGAATCAGCATCCGCAAGCACGGCCGGGAGGAACCCCGCATGACCACCGAGATCAGCCACCCCGAGCTCGAGGGCCTGGGTCGGTACGAGTACGGCTGGGCCGACTCCGACGCGGCCGGTGCCGCCGCCAAGCGCGGTCTCAACGAAGACGTCGTCCGCGACATCTCCGCGAAGAAGAACGAGCCCGAGTGGATGCTCAAGCTGCGTCTCAAGGGTCTGCGGCTCTTCGACAAGAAGCCCATGCCGACCTGGGGCTCGGACCTCTCCGGCATCGACTTCGACAACATCAAGTACTTCGTGCGGTCCACCGAGAAGCAGGCCGAGTCCTGGGAGGACCTGCCGGAGGACATCAAGAACACGTACGACAAGCTCGGCATCCCGGAGGCGGAGAAGCAGCGCCTCGTCGCCGGTGTCGCCGCCCAGTACGAGTCCGAGGTCGTCTACCACCAGATCCGCGAGGACCTGGAGGAGCAGGGCGTCATCTTCGTCGACACCGACACCGCGCTGAAGGAGCACGAGGAGCTCTTCAAGGAGTACTTCGGCACCGTCATCCCGGTCGGCGACAACAAGTTCGCCTCCCTGAACACGGCCGTCTGGTCCGGCGGCTCATTCATCTACGTGCCGAAGGGCGTGCACGTCGAGATCCCGCTCCAGGCCTACTTCCGCATCAACACGGAGAACATGGGCCAGTTCGAGCGGACGCTGATCATCGTCGACGAGGACGCCTACGTCCACTACGTCGAGGGCTGCACCGCCCCGATCTACTCCTCCGACTCGCTGCACAGCGCCGTCGTCGAGATCATCGTGAAGAAGGGCGGCCGCTGCCGCTACACGACCATCCAGAACTGGTCGAACAACGTCTACAACCTGGTGACCAAGCGCGCCGTCGCCTACGAGGGCGCCACCATGGAGTGGGTCGACGGCAACATCGGCTCCAAGGTCACCATGAAGTACCCGGCCGTCTACCTGATGGGCGAGCACGCCAAGGGCGAGACCCTCTCCATCGCCTTCGCGGGCGAGGGCCAGCACCAGGACGCCGGCGCCAAGATGGTCCACATGGCCCCGAACACCTCCTCCAACATCGTCTCCAAGTCGGTGGCGCGAGGCGGCGGCCGCACCTCCTACCGCGGTCTCATCGAGATCGGCGAGGGTGCCCCGGGCGCCAAGTCCAACGTCCTCTGCGACGCGCTGCTCGTCGACACGATCTCCCGCTCCGACACGTACCCCTACGTGGACGTGCGCGAGGACGACGTCTCCATGGGCCACGAGGCCACCGTCTCCAAGGTCTCCGAGGACCAGCTCTTCTACCTGATGAGCCGCGGCCTCACCGAGTTCGAGGCCATGGCGATGATCGTCCGCGGCTTCGTCGAGCCCATCGCCAAGGAGCTCCCCATGGAGTACGCCCTGGAGCTCAACCGGCTGATCGAGCTGCAGATGGAAGGTGCGGTCGGCTAAGGCCCCGCACCGCCCCGCAGCGACCGAGTTTTCTTTACGTACGCAGGAAGAGAGCAACACGACAGCCATGGCTGAGGCTCAGAACATCCCGGCGGGATCCACCACCGCCGGCTCGATCGCGGTGGCCGCCGAGTCCACCGTCGCCACGCGCATGAGCGCGCCCCCGTCCTTCGACGTCGCGGACTTCCCCGTCCCGCACGGCCGCGAGGAGGAGTGGCGGTTCACCCCGCTGGCTCGACTGCGCGGACTGCACGACGGCACCGCCGTCGCCTCCGGCGAGGGCGTCAAGGTCGAGGTCGAGGCCCCCGAGGGCGTCACCGTGGAGACCGTCGGCCGCGACGACGAGCGCCTCGGCAAGGCCGGCACGCCCGTCGACCGCGTCGCCGCCCAGGCCTACTCCGCCTTCGAGAAGGCCTCGGTCGTCACCGTCGCCAAGGAGGCGGTGCTCACCGAGCCGATCCGCATCTCCGTGCACGGCCAGGGCGGCGTCGCCTTCGGCCACCAGGTGATCGAGCTCGGCGCCTTCGCCGAGGCCGTCGTGGTCCTCGACCACACCGGTGACGCCGTGCTCGCCGCCAACGTGGACTACGTCCTCGGCGACGGCGCCAAGCTGACCGTCGTCTCCGTCCAGGACTGGGACGAGAACGCCGTCCACGTCGCCCAGCACAACGCGCTGGTCGGCCGCGACGCCTCCTTCAAGTCGGTCGTCGTCACCTTCGGCGGCGACGTCGTCCGCATCCACCCGCGCGTGCGGTACGAGGCCCCCGGCGGCGAGGCCGAGCTCCTCGGCCTGTACTTCACCGACGCCGGCCAGCACCAGGAGCACCGCCTCCTGGTCGACCACAACACCCCGCACTGCAAGTCCAACGTGGCCTACAAGGGCGCGCTGCAGGGCCAGGACGCGCACGCCGTCTGGATCGGCGACGTGCTCATCCAGGCCGCCGCCGAGGGCACCGACACGTACGAGCTCAACCGGAACCTGGTCCTCACGGACGGTGCCCGGGTCGACTCCGTGCCGAACCTGGAGATCGAGACCGGCGAGATCGCCGGCGCCGGTCACGCCTCGGCCACCGGCCGCTTCGACGACGAGCAGCTCTTCTACCTGATGGCCCGCGGCATCCCGGAGGCCGAGGCCCGCCGCCTCGTCGTCCGCGGCTTCTTCGCGGAGCTCGTCCAGCAGATCGGTCTGCCGGACGTCCAGGAGCGACTCCTCGCCAAGATCGAGGCCGAGCTGGAGGCCTCCGTCTGATGGCCTTCGTCCGAGTCTGCGCGCTGAGCGAGCTGGAGGCCGACACCCCGAAGCGGGTCGAGGTCGACGGCACGCCGGTGTCGGTCGTGCACACCGAGGGCGAGGTGTACGCGATCAACGACATCTGCTCGCACGCCAACGTCTCCCTCTCGGAGGGCGAGGTCGAGGACTGCGCGATCGAGTGCTGGCTGCACGGCTCCAGCTTCGACCTGCGCACGGGCAAGCCCTCCGGCCTTCCCGCGACGCGCCCCGTCCCCGTATACCCCGTAAAGATCGAAGGGGACGATGTGCTCGTCTCCGTCACCCAGGAGTCCTGAGTCACCCATGGCTACGCTTGAAATCCACGACCTGCACGTCTCCGTCGAGGCGGAGAACGGCCCCCGCGAGATCCTCAAGGGCGTCGACCTGACCATCAAGCAGGGAGAGACCCACGCCGTCATGGGCCCCAACGGCTCCGGCAAGTCGACCCTGGCGTACTCGCTGGCCGGCCACCCGAAGTACACGGTCACCGGCGGCACCGTCACCCTCGACGGCGAGGACGTCCTGGAGATGTCGGTCGACGAGCGCGCCCGCGCCGGCGTCTTCCTCGCGATGCAGTACCCGGTCGAGGTCCCCGGCGTCTCGGTCTCCAACTTCCTGCGCACCTCCGCCACCGCCGTCCGCGGCGAGGCGCCCAAGCTGCGCACCTGGGTGAAGGAGGTCAAGTCCGCCATGGAGCAGCTCCAGATGGACCCGGCCTTCGCCGAGCGCAACGTCAACGAGGGCTTCTCCGGCGGTGAGAAGAAGCGCCACGAGATCCTCCAGCTGGAGCTCCTCAAGCCGAAGATCGCGATCCTCGACGAGACCGACTCCGGCCTCGACGTCGACGCCCTGCGCATCGTCTCCGAGGGCGTCAACCGCGTCCGCGAGACCGGTGAGGTCGGCACCCTGCTGATCACCCACTACACGCGCATCCTGCGCTACATCAAGCCCGACTTCGTGCACGTCTTCGCGAACGGCCGCATCGTCGAGTCCGGCGGCGCCGAGCTCGCCGACCAGCTGGAGAACGAGGGCTACGACAAGTACGTGAAGGGTGGCGCATCCGCGTGACTTCCGCCCATCAGGGGCTGACCGGCCTCCTCGACACCGAGGCGATCCGCAAGGACTTCCCGCTCCTGGATCGCGTGGTCCACGACGGCAAGAAGATCGTGTACCTCGACTCCGCGGCGACCTCGCAGAAGCCGCGGCAGGTCCTCGACGCGCTCAACCAGTACTACGAGCGTCACAACGCCAACGTCCACCGCGGCGTCTACACGGTCGCCGAGGAGGCGACGGCGCTGTACGAAGGCGCCCGTGACAAGGTCGCGGCCTTCATCAACGCGCCGAGCCGCGACGAGGTGATCTTCACCAAGAACGCCTCCGAGTCGCTCAACCTCGTGGCCAACATGCTGGGCTGGGCCGACGAGCCCTACCGCGTGGACCACGAGACCGAGATCGCCATCACGGAGATGGAGCACCACTCCAACATCGTGCCGTGGCAGCTGCTCTCGCAGCGCACGGGCGCGAAGCTGAAGTGGTTCGGCCTCACCGACGACGGCCGCCTCGACCTCTCGAACATCGAGGAGGTCATCACCGAGAAGACCAAGATCGTCTCGTTCACGCTGGTCTCGAACCTGCTCGGCACGGTCAACCCGGTGGAGACCATCATCCGCCGCGCCCAGGAGGTCGGTGCGCTCGTCTGCATCGACGCCTCCCAGGCGGCCCCGCACATGGTCCTGGACGTGCAGGCGCTCCAGGCCGACTTCGTGGCCTTCACCGGCCACAAGATGTGCGGCCCGACCGGCATCGGCGTGCTGTGGGGACGGCAGGAGCTCCTGGAGGACCTGCCGCCCTTCCTCGGCGGCGGCGAGATGATCGAGACCGTCTCGATGCACTCCTCGACGTACGCGCCGGCCCCGCACAAGTTCGAGGCGGGTACGCCCCCGATCGCCCAGGCCGTCGGCCTCGGCGCGGCCGTGGACTACCTGTCGGCGATCGGCATGGAGAACATCGCGCGCCACGAGCACGCGATCACCGAGTACGCCGTCCGGCGCCTCCAGGAGGTGCCCGACCTGCGGATCATCGGCCCCACCACGGCCGAGGACCGCGGCGCGGCGATCTCCTTCACGCTGGGCGACATCCACCCGCACGACGTGGGCCAGGTCCTCGACGAGCAGGGCATCGCGGTCCGGGTCGGCCACCACTGCGCGCGGCCGGTCTGCCTGCGGTACGGAATTCCCGCGACCACGCGAGCGTCGTTCTATCTGTACTCCACTCCGGCCGAGGTCGACGCCCTGGTCGAGGGGCTGGAGCACGTCCGTAACTTCTTCGGCTAGGGGAACGGCTCGTGAAGCTGGATTCGATGTACCAGGACGTCATCCTGGACCACTACAAGCACCCGCACGGGCGCGGTCTTCGGGACGGCGACGCCGAGGTGCACCACGTCAACCCGACGTGTGGCGACGAGATCACGCTCCGTGTGAAGTACGACGGCTCGCGCATCGAGGACGTGTCGTACGAGGGCCAGGGCTGCTCCATCAGCCAGGCCTCGGCCTCCGTCCTCAACGAGCTGCTCGTCGGCAAGGAGCTGGCCGAGGCGCAGAAGATCCAGGGCACCTTCCTGGAGCTGATGCAGTCCAAGGGCCAGATCGAACCGGACGACGCGATGGAGGAGGTCCTGGAGGACGCGGTCGCGTTCGCCGGGGTCTCCAAGTACCCGGCCCGTGTGAAGTGCGCGCTGCTCAGCTGGATGGCGTGGAAGGACGCGACCGCCCAGGCGCTGGGTGACGCGGAGAGGAAGTCGGCATGACCGAGAACGCCGAGGCCACGATGAAGCCGGCCTCCGAGGAAGAGGTCCGTGAGGCCCTGTACGACGTCGTCGACCCCGAGCTGGGCATCGACGTCGTCAACCTGGGCCTGATCTACGGCATCCACATCGACGACTCGAACGTCGCGACGCTGGACATGACCCTGACGTCGGCGGCCTGTCCGCTGACCGATGTGATCGAGGACCAGGCGAAGTCCGCGACGGACGGCATCGTCAGCGAGCTGAAGATCAACTGGGTCTGGATGCCCCCGTGGGGCCCGGACAAGATCACGGACGACGGCCGCGAGCAGCTGCGCGCGCTCGGCTTCAACGTCTGATCGCAGGTGTACGCGAGAACGGCCGCGCCCTTCGGGGCGCGGCCGTTCTCGCTGCTCAGAGGCCGTTCTCGCCTCTCAGGGGCTCTTCTCGCCCCTCAGAGGAGACCCGCCGCGCGGGCCAGCTCCGGGGCCAGGTTCTCCTTGCGGATGCGCTGGTCGACGTAGAGCAGGCCGGTGACGATCGGCGGGAAGAGCGAGACGACCGCCTGGGTGATCATCTGGCCGATGGCCAGGACGCCCATGAGGGCCGCCAGGGAGGCGATCAGGGCGCCCCGGTCCTCACCGGAGAAGTCGGCGGCCGAGAGCGGGGCCGAGACCAGCAGCGAGAGCAGCTGCTGGATCAGCCAGCTCACCACGGCGGCCATCAGGCCGGCCGCGAGCAGGCAGCCGAACAGGCGCCACCAGGAGCCGCGGACCAGGGACGAGGAGCGGCGCATCGAGGCGAAGGCGCCCTGCCCCTCCATCACCGCCGCCGCCGGGGCCAGGCTGAACTTCACCCAGATCCACAGCGCGAGCGGGGCGATGAGCAGGGCCAGACCGATGGCGAGCAGGGGGGCGAGCAACAGACCGGCCACGGGGGTGCCCGTCGCGTCGTCCGCGGCCAGGAGCAGCTGCACCAGCATCCAGGCGAAGGCCCCGACGAACAGCGCCATCGGGATCATCAGGGCCAGGCCCGTCAGCACCACCGTGCCCAGGACGGCCGGCATCCGGGACCAGGCGCGGCGCCAGACCGCGCCGAAGGTCGTGGGCCTGCCGAGGACCGCTTCCTGGACCACGGCCGGGCAGGCCGCCGCCACCACGGCGCTCGCGCAGACCATCGCGATCACGGCGGCGAGCCAGACGCAGACGAAGGCGACGATCAGCGGGCGGACGTCGTCCCACCGCGGCTCCTGGCCCTCCGGCAGGTCGAACACGGCGGGGAAGACGTCGCCGACGGCCGCGTACGCGATGCCGGCCGCCGCGCCGACGATCAGGAGCGCGGCGCCGTAGACGGCTCCCGTCACCCCCAGAAGCTGCCTCCAGTAGCGGCCGAAGGTCGCGAAGGCGCCGCTCAGGATCGTCCCGAAGCCGAGGGGCGCCAGGGGTATCACGCCGGGCTTCGGCGGCGGAGGCGGCGGCGGATAGCCGTAGCCGTAGGGCGGCCCGGGCGGGCCAGGGGGATACGTCATGCGGCACACCGTATCGGTGGCTGACATGTACACCCGTACACGGCTCTGTGTACGCTCGTACACATGGGCTACGGACTCCTTGCGGGTGCCATCGCGGCGGAAATACTCGCCACCACCTCGATGAAGTACAGCGAGGGATTCACCAGGCTCTGGCCGTCCCTCGTCACCGGCGCGGGCTACCTCCTCGCCTTCGCCCTCCTGGCCCGGGCCCTCAAGACGCTCCAGGTCGGCACCGCCTACGCCATCTGGTCGGGGGTCGGCACCGCTGCCGTCGCCCTCATCGGCTTCCTCTTCCTCGGCGAGAGCCTCGGCGCCGCCAAGATCGCCGGGATCGTCCTCATCATCGCCGGGGTCGCCGTCCTCAACCTCGGCGGCGCCCACTGATGGCACGGCCCCGGAGGCACGACCCCGACCGGCGCGAGCGGATCGTCGACGCCGCCCTCGCCGTCGTCGGCCGCGCCGGGATCGCCGGCCTCAGTCACCGCACGGTGGCCGCCGAGGCCGACGTGCCGCTCGGCTCCACCACGTACCACTTCGCCTCCCTCGACGAACTCCTCGTCGCGGCGCTCCGCCGGGTCAGCGGCACCTTCGGGGCGCGGCTCCGGCGGGGCCCCGAGATCGACGCCCCCGACCTCGCCGCCGGCCTCGCCGCCCTCATGGGGGAGTGGCTGGACGCCGAACCCGCCGTCGTGGAGCTGGAGTACGAGCTCTACCTCGCCGCCCTGCGCCGCCCCGCCCTGCGCCCCGTCGCCGCCGAATGGACCCACGAGGTCGTCGCCGCCCTCGCCCCGCGCACCGGGCCCGTCACCGCCCGCGCCCTGGTCGCCCTCATGGACGGCATCAGCCTCCAGGTGCTGCTCACCGACGCCCCGTACGACGAGGGGTACGCCCGGGAGATGCTGGCCCGGATCCTGAACGAAGACCCGAAAGGGCAGGCCGGGGCCTCGTCGGAACCGCCCACGGGCCCGACCGACACCTGAGACCGGTTGGCCCGGGAAGGGGGCCGCCCGTTAGGTTTTCCGTCATGACCACTGCTCCTCGCACCACCGGCGCCGTCGCCGCCGGCCTCGCCACCATCGCCGGCGACGGCACCGTTCTCGACACCTGGTTCCCCGCCCCCGAGCTGACCGAGGCGGCCGGCCCGGCCGGCACCGAGCGCCTCAGCCCCGCCGAGGCCGTCGACGCCCTCGGCGAGGGCGCCGCCAAGGCCCTCGGCGTGGACGCCCGCCGCGGCGTCGAGGTGGTCGCCGTCCGCACCGTCATCGCCTCGCTCGACGAGAAGCCGATCGACGCCCACGACGCCTACCTCCGCCTCCACCTGCTCAGCCACCGGCTGGTCAAGCCGCACGGCCAGAGCCTGGACGGCGTCTTCGGCCTGCTCGCCAACGTCGCCTGGACCTCGCTCGGCCCGGTCGCCGTCGACGACGTCGAGAAGGTGCGGCTCAACGCCCGCGCCGAGGGCCTGCAACTTTCGGTCACCTCGATCGACAAGTTCCCGCGCATGACCGACTACGTCGTGCCCGCCGGCGTCCGCATCGCCGACGCCGACCGCGTCCGCCTCGGCGCCCACCTCGCCGCCGGCACCACCGTCATGCACGAGGGCTTCGTCAACTTCAACGCCGGCACCCTCGGCACCTCCATGGTCGAGGGCCGCATCTCCGCCGGCGTCGTCGTCGGCAACGGCTCCGACATCGGCGGCGGCGCCTCCACCATGGGCACCCTCTCCGGCGGCGGCAACGTCGTCATCTCGATCGGCGAGCGCTGCCTCATCGGCGCCGAGGCGGGCGTCGGCATCGCGCTCGGCGACGAGGTCGTCGTCGAGGCCGGTCTGTACGTCACCGCCGGCACCCGGGTCACCATGCCCGACGGCCAGATCGTGAAGGCCCGCGAGCTCTCCGGCGCCTCCAACATCCTCTTCCGCCGCAACTCGGTCACCGGCGCCGTCGAGGCGCGTCCGAACAACGCGGTCTGGGGCGGACTGAACGACATCCTGCACAGCCACAACTGAGGCACCGACAGGACGGGTCGACCGCCCTCCCGGCCCCACCCGGCCGGGAGGGCGGTCGACCGCCTTCCGCGCGGGGCCGCTACACCGGCGCCTCCGCCCGGACCAGCGCCCCGTGCGCCGCGCGCAGCGCCTCGGCCGTCTCCCGGTCCGCGGGCCGCAGCGGTTCGCGCAGCGCGCCGCCGAGGAGCGCCTTCGCGGTCACCGTGCCCGGCAGGCCCGAGGCCATCATCAGCTCGGTCAGCGGCAGGAGCTCGGCGTTGAGCCGGGCCGCGCCCGCGGTGTCGCCCGCGTCGAAGGCGTCCAGGACCGCGCGCGTCTGACGCGGCGCCACGTTCGCCACCGTACTGACGTAGCCGGCGCCGCCCACCGCGTACAGCGGCAGGTTCAGCTCCTCGGAGCCCGAGTAGTAAGCGAGCCCCGTCTCCGCGATCAGCCGGGCCGAGCCGAGCAGATCGTACGAACAGTCCTTCACCGCCACGATCCGCGGGTGCCGGGCCAGCCGTCGCATCGTCGCGGGCTCGACCCGGGTGCCGGTGCGGCCGGGGATGTCGTAGACCATCACCGGCAGCCCGGTCGCGTCCGCGACCTTCAGGAAGTGCGCCTCGACGGCCGACTGCGGGGGGCGGCTGTAGTACGGGGTGACGACGAGCAGCCCGTCCGCCCCCGCCTCCTCGGCCTGCCGGGCCAGTTCCACGGTGTGACGGGTGTCGGCGGTGCCCACCCCCGTCAGGACCGACGGGCCGGGGCCGACCGCCTCGCGGACGGCGCGGACGAGCGCGGCCTTCTCGGCGTCGGTGGTGGTCGGGGACTCGCCCGTCGTGCCGTTGAGGACCAGGCCGTCGCAGCCCTCCGCGAGGAGCCGGACGGCGAGCTCTCCCGCCGCGTCGGGGTCGAGCGCGCCGGTGGGGGCGAACGGGGTGATCATCGCGCAGAGGGCGCGCCCGAAGGGGCGTTCGGTGTTCATCCGGGAAGTCTGTGCGCGAGCGACCGTGAAGGTCCACTTAGATCTGCTTGGTTCGAGAATTCAGTTTCTGTGAACGATGGCCGTCTGGCATGATCGGCCGGGCGCGACAGGGGGACATGGAGAACAGCACAGCATGAGCGCACACAGCACGGCCGCCGACCGGCGCGTCGCACTCGTCACCGGCTCGTCCTCGGGCATCGGAGCCGCCGTCGCCCGACGGCTCGCCGACGCCGGCTTCCGGGTCGTCGTCAACTCCGCGCGGTCGGTCGAGGCGGGCAGGGCCCTCGCCGCCGAACTGCCGGACGCGGTCTACGTCCGGGCCGACGTCTCCGACGAGGCCCAGGCCACGGCCCTCGTCGAGGCCGCGGTGGAGGCGTACGGCCGCCTCGACCTCCTCGTCAACTGCGCGGGCACCACCCGGTTCATCCCGCACGACGACCTCGAAGCCGCCTCTCCCGAGGTCTGGCGCCACCTCTACGACGTCAACGTCATCGGCGTCTGGCAGACCGTCACCGCCGCCGTCCCGCACCTGCGGAAGACCCGCGGCAACGTCGTCACCGTCTCCTCCCAGGCCGGCGTCCGGCCCGGCGGCAGCTCCATCCCGTACGCCGTCTCCAAGGCCGCCGTCAACCACATGACGAAGCTCCTCGCCAAGGCCCTCGGCCCCGACGTCCGCGTCAACGCGGTCGCCCCCGGCCTCATCGACACCCCCTGGTTCGACGGCGTCGAGGGCGCCGACGCCGCCAAGGAGCACGTGGCCGGGGCCGTCCCGCTGCGCCGGGTCGGCCGCCCCGAGGACATCGCCGGCGCCGTCTTCGACCTGGCCCACGCCTCGTACATCACCGGCGAGGTCCTCCTCGTCGACGGCGGCGGGCACCTGCTGGGCTGATCCGTCGCCGTCAGAACCTCAGCTTGAAGCCGTCGTGGCTGCGCGCGAAACCCAGCGAGGCGTAGAAGCGGTGGGCGTCCGTCCGCCGCTTGTCGCTGGTCAGCTGGACGAGCGCGCAGCCGCGCTCCTTCGCCCGCGCCACGGCCCGCTCCATCAGCTCCCGGCCGAGCCCGCCGCCGCGCCGGTCGGCCCTGATCCGGACCGCCTCGATCAGGGCCCGCTCGGCGCCGCCCTTGCCGAGCCCCGGGACGTACGTGGCCTGGAGGCAGCCCAGGACGAGACCGCCGTCCACCAGGACCAGCATCTCGTTGCGCGGATCGCCCTCGATGTCCGCGAAGGCCCGCTCGTACGCCTCGGTGACGGCGACCGAGGCGGGGTCCACGACCCTGTCCTCGTCGGCGAGGAGGGCGAGGACGGCGGGCAGTTCGGCGCGGGTGGCGGGGCGAAGGATCATGGCCGGAAGTCTCCCATGGACTCCCTTGACCTCAACCATGGTTGAGGGAGGAGGGTCGAACCATCCGAACCGAGCAGGAGGAGACACCCCATGAACGCCGTCGCCCACCCCGACGCCCGCCCCGACCTCCACCGCCCCGGCGTCGGCGCCGTCCTCGTCAGCACCTGGCGGGTCGGCACCCCCGAGCGCCAGCGGGCCGCCGTCGAGGCCGTCCGGACGGCCTGGGAGAGCCGTGAGTGGCCGGACCTCGGCCTGCTCTCGTACAGCGTCCTCATCGGGACCGACGGGGACACGCTGCTGCACTACTCGCAGTGGACCGAACAGCAGGCCTACGACGACTTCGTCCGCACCTACCGCGACGACCGGAACGCCGAGATCGACGCCGCCGTGCCCGGCATCGAGCGGGTGGAGCTCCGCCGCTACGGGCCGATCCACCGCTCCACCGCCCGCCGCGCGACGGCCACGGGGGAGCTGCCCGGGGTCGTCGTGGTCGCCGAGGCCGACTTCGAAGGGGCCGGGGCGGGACACCGGGAGGAATGGGTGGACGCCGTCCTCACGGCCCTGGACGAGGACGCGGCGACGCGGCCGGGTTCCGGCGGGATCGGCGCCCACTTCCACCTGACCGTCGAGGGCGACCGGGTCCTGAACTACGCCGAGTGGGAGAGCGAGCGGGCCCATGAGGAGTGGTCGGCGGACGGCGCCCGGCTGAGCGAGGCGTGGAAGCGGGTCCACCACCACCCGGGGCTGGTGGGGAGCCGGGTGCGGCGGTACGCGCCCGCGCTCAGTCTGAGCGCGGGCGCGTGACGGGCCGGGCCGTCAGGGGCGGAAGCGCAGGACCTGCGGGTCGTGGTCGCTGTCCTGGTCGGCGAACTCGGCGTTGATGTGCACGCTGTCGTACTCGAAGTGGTGCACGCCCGGGCTGGTCAGGATCTGGTCGAGGACCTGGCTGTTGCCCTGGTAGACGTACGAGTAGCGCTCGCTGAGCGGCAGCGACTTCACGGCCGGGTACAGCGCGCCGCCGTCGGTCAGCGCCCGCGTCGTCCCGGAGAACTCGAAGTCGTTGATGTCGCCGACCACGAGCACGTCGGCCTGCTTGTCGAGCGCGACGATGTCCTTCACGAAGGCGTTGACGGCCTGCGCCTGGAGCAGTCGCTTCGCGTCGGAGGAACGGTTCGGCGGCTGGTGGTGCGAGACGATGGACTCGTCGCCGCCCTTCGAGCCGAAGTGGTTGGCGATCACGAAGACCGTGCGGCCGCGGAAGACGAACTCGCCCGCGAGCGGCTTGCGGCTGGCCTCCCAGGCGGCGTTCGCCGGGTCGATGCGGCCGGGGGAGAGGGTCAGCGCGGCGTGGCCCTTGGTGCCCGTGACGGCGGTGGCGGTGGTCGCGTCGCCGCCCGCGCGGTCGGTGAAGGAGACCCGCTCGGGGTTGAAGAGGAAGACCTGACGGATGTTGCCGCCGGGCTCGCCGCCGTCCTTGCCGTTCTCCGGGTCGATCGAGCGCCACTCGTACGCCGGGCCGCCGGCCGCCACGATCGCCTCGGTGAACTTCTTCACCGTCACGTCGGCGGCGACGGTGCCGTCGTTCTTGGCGCCGTTGTTGTCCTGGATCTCCTCCAGGGCGACGATGTCGGGCGAGGCGAGGTTCTCGACGACCGCCTTCGCGAGCGCGTCGAACTTCTCCTGCGGGTCGCCCGGGTCGAGGTTCTCGACGTTGTACGTCGCCACGGCCAGCTCGTTCTTGTGCTGCTTGTCCGTGGTCTCGCGCTCCAGGCCCCCGTCGACGACCGTGCCGAGGGTGCGGGCGGTGATCGTGTAGCCGCCGAACTGGTTGAAGTCGAGCGGGCCCTCGGTGGTGCCGGTCAGCCGGTCGCCCACGTTCGCCTTGGGGAAGGGCTGCTGGGCCAGCGGGGTCAGCGACTGGATCTGGAGCCGGCCGGTGTTCTGGGACTCGTACGAGCCGTAGACCGTGCCGCCGCGCAGGTTGGGGTTCTCCCAGGGCTTCACCGTCACCCAGAGCTCCGCGTACGGGTCGGTGGCGCCGACCACCCGCGAGGAGTCGATCCGGACGTTGGTGCCCTCCAGGGACTCGTAGTAGTCCAGGGCGTACGTCTCGGGGTCCAGGGTCAGGCCGTTGATCGAGCCGCCCGCGGCCGGGTCGCCCTCGGGGGCGTACGCGTCGGGGACCGACCAGCCGGAGATCGTCACCGGGGCCGGGACCGGGTTGCCCTTCGAGACGACCTTGACGACCGGCTTCGAGATCTGGGTCAGCGACTGGTTGCCCGAGTTCAGGCCGCCGGGGACGTACTCGGTGACCGTGCCGCTCAGGCTGACCGCGTCGCCGACGGCGACGGTCGGGACGGAGCTCGTGAAGACGAAGACGCCCTCACTTGTGGCCGGGTTCTCGTCGGCCTCCGGGTCCTGGATCCAGAATCCGCGCGAGCCGTAGGTGCGGACGCCGGTGACGATGCCCGTGACGCCGGTGACCTGCTTGCCGACGAGGGGGGAGACGCGCGTCGTGCCCTGGATGTCGTGGATGCGGACGCCGGCGGCGCTGTCCGCGGCGGCCTCCGCCGTGGTGATCTCCGCGGCGGCGCTCGACGGGCCCGCGAGCAGGCCGGCGGCGAGGGCGGAGGCGACGACGGCGGAGACCGCGGCGAATCTCGGTATGGAGGAAGACATCAAGAGGCTCCGAGGATGCTTGGAGGAAAGGCAGATGTATCTACGCGCGTCAATCTCTTGTGAGAGCCCCGCACTTGTCAAGAGTCGACGGGTGTACGAAGGCTGACGGATCCGTGAACCGACGGACGGGGTCCCGGATGCGTCTACCCTGAGGACTCTCGTTGAGCCCCTTCCGCCTTCACCCACGCACGCGTCGAGGAGACCCCCCAGATGTCAGCGGACCACCCCACCCTTCCCCCCGTTCGGCTGCCTGCGGACGCGGAGCTGGCGCGGGACGCCCTGGCCGCCCCCCTCCTCGCCCGGGCGGTACGGCTCGCCCGCTGGGCCGGACCCGAGACCCGGGTCGACGCGGGCGGCGAGCTCGCCGACGAGCAGCTCCCCGAGGCCGCCGGGGTCCTGGGCCTGGCCGACGACGAGGACGGCGAGACCTGGGCCGGCGACGCCTGGCGGCTCGCCGTCGACACCGGTCTGGTCGCCGTCGAGGACGGCGAGGCCGAGGACCTTCCCGGGCGGGCCGGCCCCGGCGAGAACCTCGCGCTGGTCACGGGCGGCTCGCCCCAGGACGTCCTCGGCCTCTGGCTGGACGGCTTCGACGCCGTCTTCGCCGACGCCGCCGCGCCCGTCATCGACGACCTGGACGCGATCCTCGGCGAGGACGGCGAGATCGACGTCGAGGCGCTCGACTGGGACCCCGAGGCCGAGGCCGAGTTCCTGGAGGGCGTCCTCGGCAACCTCTACCTGCTGACCGTCAGCGAGGGCGGAGCCGGCGACGGCCCCGTGCCGCTGCCCGCGCTCGCCGCGTCGATGGTCGTCCCCGACGACATGGGCGAGCCCACCGACGACGTCCTGGAGCAGGTCTCCGACGCGATGATGCGGCTCGACGAGCAGTTCCGGCTGCTCGAACCGATCGGGCTCGTCGAGTACCAGCCCGTCGACGAGGCCCTCATGGCCGAGGAGGGCGAGGAGCCCGCGCCGCCCGTCGACGACGAGGACGTCACCCGCTACGGCATGGTCCGGCTCACCCCGCTCGGCCTCTACGGCATCCGGGCCCGGATGCTGGAGGCCGGCCTGGACGCGCCCGCCGTCGGCGACCTGACGGAGAAGGGCGCCGACGCGCTCCTCGACGGGATCGCCGGCTACCCGGAGGCCGCGGCCCGCGAGGAGACCGCCGCGTGGCTGGCCGGCCGCGACGCGCTCGCCGCGGCCCGCGAACTGCTGCACGCCGCCCGGGGCTCCGACGCCGGCTCCCCGCTCCGCCGCCTCCACTGCCAGCAGACGCTCTCCCTCGTGGGCGCCGAGGCCGAGCCCGCCGTCCGGGAGGTCCTGGACGACGCGGAACTCGGCGGCCTCGCCCGGGTCTGGCTCGCCGAGCGCGGCGCGACGGACGTGCCCGCGCCGCCGGAGTCGATGATCTTCTGGCTGGCGATCGACACGATCGCGGCCCAGCTCTCCTCGGCCGGCGACCTCCAGGAACTCCAGGAGCTCATCGAGGGCCTGACCGGCCGCCACAGCGGCTTCTTCGAGGCGGCCTGGCGGGTGGAGCACCCGGCCACGGCCGAGGTCCTGGAGGCGATGGGCCGCCTGCACCGCGACAAGGCGGCGGCGAAGGACGCCCGCAAGGCCGCCTTCAAGGCCCGCTCGCGCGCGGGCTCCTGACCCGGGGCCACGGAAGGGGGCGTCCCGGAGGCGCCCCCGGGGCCCGGTGGCGTCCCGGGCGTGGGCCCGGGAGTGTGCCCGGTGGTGTTCCCGTTGCGTTCAGGCGGTGTTCGCGGGGGCGCGGGAGGGTGGCCCGCGAGATCCGGCCATCACAGGGAGACCCCACCACCATGCCGCTCAACCGCAGAGAGTTCACCAAGCAGTCCGCCGTCGCCGGCGCGGGCCTCGCCCTCACCGGAGCCGTCGGCGCCCTCGCCACCGCCCCCGAGGCGCTCGCCTCCGACGAGCCGGAGGCGTACGGAGCGGGCCACGGTCACGGGCGGACGCTCGGGTACGGCCCGCTGGTCGCCGACCCCGACGGGATCCTCGCCCTGCCCGAGGGCTTCTCGTACCGCGTCGTCACCCACAGCGGCGTGACGCGCCTCGAATCCGGCGAGTTCACCCCCTCCAACCACGACGGCACCGCCGCCTTCGACGGCCCGCGCGGCACCACGTACCTCGTCAACAACCACGAGCTCAAGGGCCCCCGCAGCAAGTGGGAGCACCCCGTCCCGCTCACCGAGGGGCTCGTCTACGACCCGGCCGCGGCCGGCGGCTGCACGGTCGTCGAGGTGCACCGCGACGGCACCGTCGCCGAGTGGGTCGGCCTCGCCGGCACCTCCACCAACTGCGCGGGCGGCCGCACCGCCTGGGGCACCTGGCTGACCGGCGAGGAGACCGAGGACCTGGCCGGCAAGAACGGCATGACCAAGGACCACGGCTACGTCTTCGAGGTCGACCCGCACGACCGCCGGGCCAACCTCGCCCCGAAGCCGATCAAGGCCTTCGGCCGCTACGCCCACGAGGCCGTCGTCGTCGACCCCAGGCACGGCCACGCCTACCTGACCGAGGACGCCTCCGGCCCCAATGGGCTGCTCTTCCGCTGGGTCCCGCCGCAGGGCTTCGAGCACGGCCGCGGGAAGCTCCGTACCCTCGCCGACGACGCCGGCGTGCTCCAGGCCTTCAAGTGCATCGACTCCTCCGGCCGGTTCGTGGACGACCTGTCCCGGGCCACCCGGATCGGCACCGTCTACGGCGTCGACTGGGTCGACGTCCCCGACCGCGACGCCCGCACCACCCCCGTCCGCAAGCAGTTCACGGACGGCCAGGTCACCCGCGCCCGCAAGCTGGAGGGCATGTGGTGGGCCGACGGCGGCGCCTACGTCGTCTCCTCCTACGCGCGCGAGGAGAGCCCCGGCGCCGCGCACGACGGCCAGGTCTGGTTCTACGACCCGAAGCGCCGCACCCTCACCCTCAAGGTGCTGCTCGGCGTGAACGCGGCCCCGGAGCAGGACGGCGCCTTCGACGGCCCCGACAACATCACCGTCTCCCCGTACGGCGGGCTCGTCATCGCCGAGGACGGCGAGGGCGTCCAGCACCTCTTCGGCGCGACCGACTCGGGCCGCACCTACCCCATCGCCCGCAACGACCTCAACGACAGCGAGTTCACCGGTGTCGTCTTCTCGCCCGACGGCGACACGCTGTTCGCCAACATCCAGACGCCGGGCATCATGGTCGCGATCACCGGTCCCTGGCGCCGCCAGCCCCGCCGCTGAGGAGGCCGAGCCCGGAAATGATCTCTGGTCAGCGCCCTGGGCCGACATTTAACATGTCAGCCCATGGACGCACTGAGGCCCGTGGGCCGGACCCTGCTGCGTGACAGGGCGTACGAGGCGCTGCGCGAGGCCATCGTCCGCGGCGACCTCGCGCCCGGCGCCTCGCTGAAGGACGCCGATCTCGCCGAACGGCTCGGGCTCTCGCGCGCACCCGTGCGCGAGGCCCTGGCCCGGCTCGGCGACGAGGGTCTCGTCGAGTCCAAGCCGCAGAGCTACACCCGGGTCACCCGGCCGGTCAGCCGGGTCGTCCGGGACGCCGCCTCGGTGGTGCGGGTGATGCACGAACTCGCCGCCAGGACCGGGGTGCCGCTGCTCGGCCCCGAGGGCATCCGGACCATGCGCGAGGCCAACGAGCGCTTCGCGGCGGCCGTCCGCGCCTCCGACGTGGAGGCCGCCCTGGACGCCGACGACGAGCTCCACCAGGTCCTCGTCGTCGCCAGCGGCAACCACGCCGCCGCCGCCACGATCGCGCGGTACACCCCCCTGATCCGCCGTGTCGAGCGGCGTCTCTTCGGCGACGCCGGGAGCTGCGGATCGGCCGAACTGCACGCCCGGCTCATCGAGGCGTGCGCGGCGGGGGACGTGGAGGAGGCGGTGCGGGTCACCACGGAGATCTGGGCCGCGCTCGAGCAGCTCGCGGACGACGCCATCGAGGTGGCCGAGGTGACCGGCATCCCCGCGCCCGCGGAGTCCTCGGTCCCGTAGGGCCTGTCCGGCCATTCCCGTCGGGTACGGCCGGACAGGCCCCAGGGCCCCAGCGCGTCCAGGACCGCCGACCGTCGTCGCATCCACCGGGAGCCGCTTTGCCGATCACCGACTTCGACCGTTACCCGCTCCTCTTCGGGCCCTCCCCGGTCCACCCCCTCGAACGGCTGACGCACCACCTCGGCGGCGCCACCCTCTGGGCCAAGCGCGAGGACTGCAACTCCGGCGTGGCGTACGGCGGGAACAAGACCCGCAAGCTGGAGTACCTGGTCGCCGACGCGCTCGCCCAGGGCTGCGACACCCTCGTCTCCATCGGCGGGGTCCAGTCCAACCACACCCGCCAGGTCGCCGCCGTCGCCGCCCGCGCCGGCCTCGGTTGCGTCCTCGTCCAGGAGAGCTGGGTCGACTGGCCCGACTCCGTCTACGACAAGGTCGGGAACATCCTGATCAGCCGCCTCGCGGGCGCCGACGTGCGCCTGGTGAGGGCCGGCTTCGGCATCGGCTTCAAGGAGAGCTGGGAGCAGGCCCTGCGCGAGGTCGAGGAGGGCGGCGGAAAGCCGTACGCGATCCCGGCGGGCGCCTCCGACCACCGCCTCGGCGGTCTCGGCTTCGCCAACTGGGCCTACGAGGTGGCCGAGCAGGAGCGCGAGCTCGGCGTCTTCTTCGACACGGTCGTCGTCTGCTCGGTGACCGGCTCCACCCAGGCCGGCATGGTCGCGGGCTTCGCCGCGCTCGCCGAGGAGGGCGGCCCGGCCCGGCGGATCATCGGGATCGACGCCTCCGCCAAGCCCGCCCCGACGCGCGAGCAGATCACCCGGATCGCCCGGAACACCGCGGCCCTCATCGGTGTCGAGCGCGAGGTGACGGCGGCCGACGTCGAGCTCGACGAGCGCTACCACGCCGGGGTGTACGGCGTCCCGGACGAGACCACCCTCGACGCGATGCGGCTCGCCGCCCGCACCGAGGGCATGGTCACCGACCCCGTCTACGAGGGGAAGTCGATGGCGGGGCTGGTCGATCTGGTGGACCGGGGAGAGATCGGCCGGGACTCGACCGTGCTCTACGCCCACCTCGGCGGCCAGCCCGCCCTCAACGCCTACAGCGCGCTGTTCTGACCCGGGGGACCCGGCCGCTCAGAGCGCCTGGGCGGCCGGCGTCACCATGCCCCGGACGGTCCGCGACTTCACGAACTCGCCCATCGCCGTCATCTCCCACTCGCCGGAGAACTGCTTGATCAGCTTGGCCATCATCACGCCGGTCTGCGGCTCGGCGGTGGTCAGGTCGAAGCGGACCAGCTCCTCGCCCGTCGTCCCGTCGATGAGCCGGCAGTAGGCCTTGGCGACCTCGGTGAACTTCTGGCCCGAGAAGGAGTTGACCGTGAAGACCAGGCCGGTGGCGTCGGCCGGGAGGCGGCCGAGGTCGACGGTGATCACCTCGTCGTCGCCCGCGCCCTCGCCGGTGAGGTTGTCGCCGGAGTGCTTGATCGAGCCGTTCAGGATGGACAGCTTGCCGAAGTAGCAGCTGTCCAGGTGGTTGCGCTGCGGACCGTACGCGATGACGGAGGCGTCCAGGTCGATGTCCTTGCCCCGGTAGGCGGGCTCCCAGCCGAGGCCCATCCTGACCTGGGAGAGCAGCGGGCGGCCGCCCTTGACCAGGGACACCGTCTGGTTCTTCTGGAGGCTGACCCGGCCCTTGTCGAGGTTGATCTTGCCGGTGGAGACGGGGGCGGCGGCCGGGGCGGGCGGGACCGGGGCCGCGACGCGCGGGTCCACCGGCGCGGCGGGCGGCGCGGGCGGCACCGGCGGGGCGACGGGGGCCGGGGCGACGGGCGCGGGCGCGACGGGCGCCGGAGCGGCGGGGGCCGGGGCCTGAGAGGCGGCGGGCTCGTCGTCCACCGAGACGCCGAAGTCGGTCGCGATGCCGGCCAGCCCGTTCGCGTACCCCTGGCCCACCGCGCGGGCCTTCCAGGCGCCGTTGCGCAGATAGATCTCGACGACCACCAGCGCCGTCTCCGTGGCCAGCCGCGGCGGCGTGAACGTGGCGATCACGGCGCCGTCGTCCGCGTTCCGGATGGTGGCCGTCGGCTCGATGCCCTGGAAGGTCTGGCCCGCGGCGTCCGGACTCGCCGTGACGACGATCCTCTCGATGCCGGCCGGGAGGGCGCCGGTGTCCACCAGGATCGCGTCCGGCGCGGTCCCGCCGCCGGAGCGGTAGGTGACACCGGGTCCGGTCGGCTGGTTGTAGAAGATGAAGTCGTCGTCCGAGCGCACCTTGCCGTTGGCGCCGAGCAGCAGGCCCGAGACGTCGAGCCGCACGGGAGCGGCCACGTCCACCGCCACGCGCGCGGCGGTGAGAGGGATGTTCGAGCCGGGGGTCATAGCGGTCATGCCAGGGGTAACGATCCGGCCCCCTTTGCCGTTCCCTTACCGGCCACCGGTTCGGCCACCCTGGTTACGAGGGTGGCTCCTGGCCCGCCGCTCGTTCCCGAAGCGGTACGAGCCCGTCCAGCGGGCCATCACCAGCTGCGCGTCACCCGTCTCCACCTCCACGAGGAACTTCTCGGCGCGCCCGCCGCGCAGCACGCCCGCGGCGCGTCCCTGGTGGGTGAGGACGACGGAGCCGTCGCGGCGCCGCTCGTAGGCGAATCCATGGGGTCGTGGCATGCCGGGCATCCTGCCGTTCCCGGTCAGATCCGTCATATGAATATTCTTTCGGTCCATGGGAGCAGTGGGGGCCGCGGACGGCGCGGGGGTGGCGGGCGGGAACTCGTTCCGGACGGAGGACGTGGACGAGGCGCGTGAGGAGCTCGACGCGCGCTACTACGCCAACCGCATGGCCGTCGTCGACGGCGAGCGGCGCCCCTTCGCGGCCCGTTTCGACACCGTGTCGCTCGGCCCGCTGGTCATCGGCGACCTCAGTTGCGGCGCCGACGTGCGCATGAGCTTCGGCGAGCTCGGCGCGTACCACCTCAACGCGCCGCTGAGCGGGACGATGGAGATGCGCCAGGGCGGCGGCTCCCGGATCGTCGCCACGCCCGCCGAGGCGCTGCTCCTCGACCCGGCCGGGGACACCTTCCTCGACCGCTGGAGCGGGGACTGCCGGACCCTGTCCGTGAAGATCGGCGCGGCCGAACTGCGCGACCGCCTCGAACGGCTGACGGGGCGCCCGCCGCGCGGCCCGCTCGCCTTCGCGCCCCACCTGGACATCACCCGCGGCCCCGGTCTGAGCTGGGTGCGCTTCGCCCGCCAGGTCGCCGCCGAGGCGCTCGCCGGGGAGGGGCTCGCCACGCACGAGCTGGTCGCCGGGCCCCTGCAGGAGGCGCTGCTGAACGGGTTGCTCCTCGCCGCCGAGCACCCGTGGCGGGAGGCGCTCGCCCATCCGGGGGAGGCGCGCCGGCCGGCCCCGGTCAAGCGGGCCATGGACGCGGTGCGGGAGCGCCCCGAGCATCCGTTCACGACCACCGAACTCGCCGCCCTGGGTCGCGTCAGCGTGCGGCGGCTGCAGGAGTCCTTCCGGGAGTACGTGGGGATGTCGCCGATGGCGTACGTGCGGGAGGTCCGGCTCGACCGGGTCCGCGAGGAGCTGCGGGCGGCCGCGCCGGACGAGGTGAGCGTGAGCGAGGTGGCCTGGCGCTGGGGCTTCACCCATCAGGGCCGGTTCGCGGCCCGCTACCGGGAGAGGTTCGGCGAGACGCCGTCCCGGACGCTCCGCGCGGGCCGCTGAGCGGGGAAGGGGGCGCGTCCGCGCGCGTGCGTGCTTCCGGTGCACCGACCCGCCGCGCAATCCGGACAGGGGTCGCGTTCCGCGGCTCGCGATGATCTTCGGCCGGGCCTACGGTGAGCTGGTCAGGTGCGTCGGCGCACCGACGCCCGGGCCCCGGCCGGTCTCCCCCGTATCAGTCCGGCCGGGTCCCGTGTGGCCCCCGGGCGGTGCGGCCCCGGGCCCGCGCACCCCTGGTCAGTGCGGTCGGCGGGGCGGGTCCGTGCAGAAGTGGCCGCCCACGTAGAGGTCTTCGGGGCTGCCCTCGGCCAGGGGGCCCTTCTCGGCGAGGACCTTCTCCGCGTAGGCCTCCGAGTCGTCCTCCGGCGCGTAGCCGAGCGCCCGCGCCGTGGAGAGGTCCCACCACGCGCGCGTGTTGGCGGACGAGCCGTACACGACCGTGTGGGCCACGTCCTCGGCGGTGAGCGCCGCGTGCAGGAGGCGGGCGCAGTCGGCGGGGCTGAGCCAGATCGAGAGCATCCGCACCGAGGTGGGCTCCGGGAAGCAGGAGCCGATGCGCAGGGAGACGGTCTCGATCCCGTGCAGGTCCCAGTAGAGCTGGGCCAGGTCCTCGCCGAAGCACTTGGAGAGGCCGTAGAAGGTGTCGGGCCGGTGCGGGACGCCGACCGGGAGCGGCGGCTCGCCCTCGCGCGGGCGCCGGGTGAAGCCGACGGCGTGGTTGCTGGAGGCGAAGACCACGCGCCGGACGCCCTCCTCGCGGGCGGCCTCGTAGAGGTTGTACGTCCCGGCGATGTTGGCGGCCATGATCTTCTCGAAGTCGTCCTCCAGGGAGATGCCCGCCAGGTGCACGATCGCGTCGACGCCCCGGACCGCCTCGCGCAGCGCCGCGCGGTCCGCGAGGTCGGCGACGACCGCGTCCGGCGCGTCCGGCACGGGGGCGACGTCCAGGAGGCGGAGCTCGTGGCCGTACGGGGGCAGCAGCTCCCGCATCAGCGTGCCGACGCCCCCGGCGGCGCCGGTGAGCAGGACGGTGCGGGGTGCGGCCATGGAGCGGTTCTCCTCCGTCGGGTGGCGTTCGCGCAGGGCGTTCACCTGAGCGGTGTTCACAACCGTGGACACGCTAAGAAGTCGCCCGACGGAGCGTCAAGCTCCTTGACGGAGCCGCGCAATCGCCTTGACAGGCCGATCGGCGCTGCTCCGGCGTGCGTCGGGTCGGCGTTCATGCGTAGGTGTGAAGGTCATGACTGTGCACGACGGACTTCCCTGGGAGCGCCCGTGACCACCGCCCCGCTCGCCGACCGCCTCGACGGCCTGCTGTTCTTCCCCGTCACCGCCTTCGCACCCGACGGCTCCGTCGACCTCGCCGCCTTCCGCGCCCACGTCCGCGCCGGAGTCGACGCCGGCGCCGCGGCCGTGTTCGCCTGCTGCGGCACCGGCGAGTTCCACGCCCTCACCCCCGAGGAGTTCCGGGACTGCGTCGCCGCCGCCGTCGAGGAGACCGCCGGCCGCGTCCCCGTCGTCGCCGGCGCCGGCTACGGCACCGCGCTCGCCGTCCACTACGCGCGCCTCGCCGAACGGGCCGGCGCCGACGGACTCCTCGCCATGCCCCCCTACCTCGTCGTCCCCGACCAGGCCGGACTGCTCCGCCACTACGCCCGGCTCGCCGCCGCCACCTCGCTCGACGTCATCGTCTACCAGCGGGACAACGCGGTCCTCACCCCCGACACAGCCGTCGCCCTCGCCCGCACCGACGGCGTCATCGGCCTCAAGGACGGCCTCGGCGACCTCGGCCTCATGCAGCGGATCGTCAGCGCCGTCCGCGCCGAGGGCCTCGACCTGCTCTACTTCAACGGCCTGCCCACCGCCGAACTCACCGGCGCCGCCTACCGGGGCATCGGCGTCACCCTCTACTCCTCCGCCGTCTTCTGCTTTGCCCCCGATCTCGCCCTCGCCTACCACCGGGCCCTCGTCTCCGGCGACGACGCCACCCTGGACCTGCTCGTCGACGGCTTCTACCGGCCCCTCGTCGAACTCCGCTCCCAGGGCCGGGGATACGCCGTCTCGCTCGTCAAGGCGGCCGTGCGCAGGAGCGGCCAGGACGTGGGCGAAGTGCGGCCGCCGCTGAGCGAACCGGCGCCCGAGCACGTCGACGCGCTCATGCGGCTCGTCGAACGCGGCCGGGCCCTCCTGAAGGGGGCCGGGGCGTGAGGAACGCGGTCCTGGGGGAGGGGCCGGGGCAGGGGGGCCGGAGGTTTTCCCGAGGCGGCCGGCGCGTGAGGGCCGGAGGTTTTCCCGAGGCGGCCGGTGCGTGAGGGCCGGAGCCTTCCTCTGCCCCCGGGGCGTCGACGGCGGCCCCGCCGCGCCCGGGCTCCTCGCCGGCTCGGCCTCGCGCAGGTCACCCTCGCCGCCGCCCACCACTCCACCCGGGCCCTGATCCGCCGGGCCCCCGGGGCCCGGACGGTCAGGCCGGGTCCCCGGCGTCCGGCAGGGCCGCGAGGAGGCGCTGGGTCGAGGCGCGGGTGTCGGCGACGTGCGCGCGGGCCAGGGCCTCCGCGCCGTCCTCGTCGCGGTCGCGGACCGCCTCGTAGAGCCGCTCGTGCGCCCCGCACATCGGCTCGCCGTCCGCCTGCGCCGAGGTGAGCCGGAAGAGGCGGCGCAGCCGGGAGTCGAGCGGGGCCATCAGGTCCACCAGGAGCGGGTTCCCGGAGAGTTCGACGACGTGGCGGTGGAAGTCGGCGTTGAGCGAGACGGCCTCGCGCAGCCGCCCGGACTCCGCCGCCCTCCGCGCCCGTGCCAGGAGCCGCTCCAGGTCCCGCAGGCCGGCGGGGGTCGCGTGCCGGGCGGCGAGCCGTGCGGCCAGGCCCTCCAGGTTCTCCCGCACGTCGAAGAGGTACTCGGCGTCCCGCGGCCCGAACTCGGCCACCACCGAGCCCCGGCGCGGCTGCACCGAGAGGAAGCCCTCCGACTCCAGGCGCTGCATCGCCTCGCGCACCGGCACCCGGGAGACCCGCAGCTCGTCGGCGATCTCCCGCTCCACGAGCCGCAGCCCCGCCGGGTAGTCGCCCTCGATGATCCGCTCGCGCAGCTCCACGTACACCCGCTCCCGCAGGGACTGGTGGGTGTCCCCGATGGCGGTGCTGCGGGCGGCGGGGCGGGGGGTGGTCATCGGGAGGGCTCCAGTCGGGAGGTGCGCGGACGGTGCTTCCCCGATCTTCGCAGACCGGTCCGTGGCTGCAGACCGGCCCGCGGAGGTTCCGAAGTGGGGGGCCGCACACCATTGCCTGGTATTCGGTATACCAGCTACCTTGGCGCCGCGCCGCGATCACCAGGGGCATCGCGGCGCGCGCCCCTGCGACTCGTCCGTACTTCGCGAAGGAGACACCATGAGCGAGGCCTCCGCCCCGCCCGGGCCCACCGCCCTCCTCGGGGCCACCCTCCCCGACGGCCGCACCGCCGACGTCCACCTCCGGGAGGGCCGGGTGAGCGCCGTCGAGCCGCACGTCCCGGACCGCCCCGTCCCGCCCGGCGCGCTCCACCTCGGCGGCGCGCTGCTGCTGCCCGCCCTCGTCGACGGCCACGCCCACCTCGACAAGACCCTCCTCGGCGCCCCCTGGCGCCCGCACCGGGCCACCGCCACGCTGCGGGAGCAGATCGCCGCCGAGCGCGACTCCCGCCGCACCGAGGAGGTGCCCGTCGCCGAACGGGCCGCCGCCCTCGCCCGCCGCATGGTCGCCCTCGGCACCGGACACGTCCGCTCCCACGTCGACGTCGACCCCGACGCGGGCCTCGACCACCTGCACGCCCTCCTCGACGTCCGCGAGGAGTTCCGCGACCGGCTCGGCATCCAGCTCGTCGCCTTCCCGCAGTCCGGGGTCGTCACCGCGCCCGGCGTCGCCGAACTCCTCGACGCCGCCCTCGCCGACGGCGCCGACCTCGTCGGCGGCCTCGACCCCGTGGGCTTCGACGGCGACGCCGCCGGTCAGCTCGACACCGTCTTCGGCCTCGCCGAGCGCCACGGCAAGGGCGTCGACCTGCACCTCCACGACGGCGGCGAGACCGGCACCGCCCAGCTGCGGGACATCGCCGCCCGCACCGCCGCCCTCGGCCTCGGCGGCCGGGTCGCCGTCAGCCACGCCTACGCCCTCGGCGACGTCGACGACGCCGAACTCGAACGCACCGCCACCGCCCTCGCCGCCGCCGGGGTCGCGATCATGACCAACGGTCCGAGCGGCCCCGTGCCGCCCGTCCTCCGACTGCGCGAGCACGGCGTCCGGGTCTTCGCGGGCTCCGACAACGTCCGCGACACCTGGTGGCCCTACGGCACCGCCGACATGCTCGAACGCGCCACGATCATCGGCCTCAGGACCGGCCTCATGACCGACCCCGAACTGTCCGTCGCCGCCTCCCTCGTCACCGGCGAGGCCGCCGCCGCGCTCGGCCTCACCGACTACGGCCTCGCCCCCGGCGCCCGCGCCGACCTCGTCGCTGTCGCCGCCGGCTCCGTCCCCGAGGCCGTCGCCGCCCACCCCCGCCGGCTCCTCGTGCTCCACGCGGGCCTGGTCGTCGGCCCCTTCGCCGACGACGCCCACCCCACGCTCGTCCCGTCGGCACCGGTCCTGTCGTCACCCCTCTCGTCGTCGCCCGTCCCGTCGCCGCTCGTCCCGTCGGCGCCCGTCCCGCCTGCCGGAGGAACCGCGTGAGCACCGACACCGCCACCCCCGTGAGAGAACCGGCGGGGAAGCTCGCCGCCGGCCGGATCGGCACCTTCGACCTCGTCCTCTTCGTCGTGGCCGCCGCCGCGCCGCTCACCGTCCTCGCCGGCGTCGCCCCCTTCGCCATCGGCATCGGCGGCCCCGGCGCCCCGCTCGCCTACCTCGTCTCCGGCGCCCTGCTGGCCCTCTTCGCCGCCGGGTTCACCGCGATGAGCCTGCACGTCCGCAACGCCGGCGCCTTCTACGCGTACGTCGCCCGAGGCCTCGGCCGTACCCTCGGCGTCGGCACCGCCTACGTCGCCGTCGTCTCGTACAACCTCGTCACCCCCGGCGTCGCCGCCGCCTTCGGCTACTTCGCCGCCGGATCGGTCCGCGACGCCACCGGCGCCGACGTGCCCTGGTGGCTGCTCTCCGGGCTCTGCGTCCTCGCCGTCGGCGTCCTCGGGTGGCTGAAGGTCACGCTCAGCGCCAAGGTCCTCGGCGTCGCCCTGGTCCTGGAGGTCCTCTCGCTCGTCGTCATGGACGGCGGCATCCTCGGCGAGCGCGGCACCGCCGCCCTCGACGCCGCGTCCTTCGCGCCCTCCACGCTCGCCGCGGGCGGCGTCGCGGGCATGTTCGTCCTGGTCATCGGCGCCTTCACCGGCTTCGAGGCCACCGCGATCTTCGCCGAGGAGGTCCGCGAACCGCAGCGGACCGTGCCCCGCGCCACCTTCATCGCGATCGGCTTCCTCGCCGTCTTCTACTCCCTCGGCTGCTGGCTGGTCATGGGCGCCTTCGGCACCGACGAGGCCGTGGAACTGGCCCGCGCCGCCGACGGACCCGAACTCACCTTCCGGGCCGCCGAACTGTACGCGGGACCCTGGCTGGCGGACGCCATGCACGGCCTCATCGTCGTCAGCGCCTTCGCCGCCGCGCTCGCCTTCCACAACGCCGGAGCCCGCTACCTGTACGCCCTCGGCCGCGAGGGCCTGCTGCCCCGCCGCCTCGGCGCGGTCTCCGGGAAGCACGGCTCGCCCGGCGGGGCCGTCGTCGCGCAGACCGGCTTCAACCTGGCCGTCGTCGGCGCCGGGGCACTCCTCGCCGCCGACCCGTACGGCGAGGTCTTCCTGTGGACCAACAGCGTCGGCGTCCTCGGCATCATGGGCATGCAGGCCCTCGCCGCGCTCGCCGTCTGGGCCTACTTCCGGCGCGACCGCATGGGCCTCTCGGCCGCCCGGGTCGTCTGGGCGCCGCTCGTCTCCTGCGCCGGCCTGGCCCTGCTCACCGTTCTGGCCGTGGTCCACTTCGACCTGCTCACCGGCCGCACCGGCGCCGTGAACACGGCCCTCCTGGTGCCGCTCCCGGTGGTCCTCGCGGCCGGGCTGCTCGTGGCCCTGCGCATCCGGCGCACCGACCCCGAGCGGTACGCCTCGCTCACGACGGTGGACGTGGAACGGGACTGAGGCGGGGTACGGGTACGGGGGCGGGGGCCCGCACGGGCCCGTGCCCGTACGCCTCAGACCAGGCGGCCGTCCCGTGCCACCACCCGGCCCGCGCGGACCACCAGGTCACGGCGGGGCAGGTCCACCACCGCCTGCGGCAGGCACTCGCCGTCGACGAGCATGAAGTCGGCGGGGGAGCCGGGGCGGAGGTCGGCCCTCGGGAGGCCCAGGAGCTCCGCGCCACCGTCCGCCGCGAGGCGGAAGCAGCCCTCCAGCTCCTCGTCGAGCCGCGCGTCCAGGGCCCAGGCGGCGAGCCAGGACCGGTGCAGCATGTCCGCGTTCCCGAACGGGCTCCAGCTGTCCCGGACCCCGTCCGAGCCGAGACCGACCGGCACCCCGCGCTCGGCGAGCCGCCGGAACGGCAGGATCGTCGTCGCGGAGAGGGCGACCGTCGTGAGCGAGACGCCGGACTCCGCCAGGAGGTCCGCCACCTCGTCGAGTTCACGGTCCGAGAGGGCCGCGACCGCGAAGGCGTGCCCCACGTTCACCCGCCCCTGGAGCCCCAGCGCGCGCGTGCGGGCCGCGATGTCCCGCAGCGGCGCGAGGCCCTGCTCGCCCCGGTCGTGGAGGTGGACGTCGAGCCCGAGCCCGTGCTTCTCGGCGAGCCCGAAGACCGTGCCGAGCTGATCGCCCTCGTGGTCGCCGTCCGCGTCGAAGCCGGCCGGGTCGATGCCGCCGATGTGGGTGACGAGCCCGCTCGCGGCGGCCTCCGCCAGGAGTTCGGTCACCCCCGGCGTCCGCACCACCCCGTGCTGCGGGAAGGCGACCAGCTCGACGTCGACGATCCCGGCGAGCTTCCGGGCCGCCTCGGCGACCCCCTCGATCCCCGAGAGCCCGTACGCCGGGGCCACGTCCGCGTGGGCCCGCATCGCGCGGGTGCCCTGGGCGGCGGCGTGCGACATCAGGCGCAGCGCCCGCTCGGCGACCGGGGTCGGCAGGGCGCGGGCCAGCTCCACGTCACCGGCGACGTACTCGGCGATGCCGTGCGCGGGGCGGCGGCTGTGCCAGGGCTCGCCCCAGGAGGTCTTGTCGGGGTGGATGTGCGCGTCGACCAGGGTCGGCAGCGCGAGTCGGCCGTGGCCGTCGACCCGCTCGACGGCCGCTCCCTCCGGGACCTCGGACACGAGTCCGCCGTCCACGGCGATCAGGTCGCGGGGCGGGCCGCCGAAGGGGCGGACGTCGTGGAAGAGGGTGGCGGTGCGGGGCGGCCGGGGCACGGGGTCTCCTCGGGTGCGATCTCGGTACGGGGCAGCTGACGTTCCATTTGGTATACCATGTGTGGCGGTGCGGGCCGGGGCGCATGAGCCTCGGGCGCCGGCAGGGCGCGGGTCCGTTGTGCCACCCTCCCCCGAGCTCTCGGCTTCGCTCGAGCAGGGGGGATCCCCTTGCCCCAGCGGAACGACCGCCCGCGACGGGGGCGGCGGAGGGCACCGCCCCGGCGGAACGATCGCCCGCGAACGGGGCGGCTCACCAGGCCAGGTCCTCCAGCGCGTCCAGGTCCGGGACGGGCATCGGGGCCGGTTCCGAGCCGTCCGCGCCCACCCGCAGTTCCGCCCAGATCGTCTTGCCGCGGCGGGCGTAGCGCGTGCCCCAGCGTTCCGCGTACTGGGCGACCAGGTACAGCCCGCGTCCGCCCTCGTCCGTCGTCGCCGCGTGCCGCAGGTGCGGCGAGGTGCTGCTGCCGTCCGAGACCTCGCAGATCAGCGTCCGGTCGTGGAGGAGCCGTACGCGCACCGGATCGGCCCCGTACCGCACCGCGTTCGTGATCAGCTCGCTGAGGATCAGCTCCGCCGTGAAAGCCAGCCCGTCGAGCCCCCACTCCGACAGCTTCGCCGCCGCCGCGTTCCGTACCGGCGACACCGCCGACGGGTCCCGGGGCACCTCCCACTCGGCGATCCGGTCCCGGGCGAGCAGCCGGGTCTCCGCCACGAGCAGCGCGATGTCGTCCCGCTGCATCGGCGAGAGGAGCGTCGCGAGCACGTCCGCACAGGTCTCCTCCGGGCTCCGGTCCGGCCGGGCGAGCGTCGTCCGCAGCAGCGCGAGCCCCGCGTCCAGGTCCCGCCCGTGGTCCTCCAGGAGCCCGTCCGTGAACAGCACCAGCTTGCTGCCCTCCGGCAGCCACAGCTCCGTCGACTCGAAGGGCACGTCGCCCAGGCCGAGTCCCAGCGGCAGCCCCGGCGACAACTCGGGGAATTCGACCCGCCCGTCGGGAGCGACGAGCGCCGGACCGGGATGGCCCGCGCTCGCCACCGTGCAGAGCCCGGACGCCGGATCGTAGATCGCGTACAGACAGGTCGCGCCGGTGATGCCCTCGTCCCGCCGCCGCGCCTCGCCGCCCGTGCCCTCGCCGTCCCCGTCCTCGATCCGGCCCGTCAGCTCGTCGAGATGGCCGAGCAGCTCGTCCGGCGGCACGTCCAGGGTCGAGAAGTTGTGCACCGCCGTCCGCAGCCGCCCCATGGTCGCCGCCGCGTGCAGCCCGTGCCCCACCACGTCCCCCACCACGAGCGCCACCCGCGCCCCCGGCAGCGGGATCACGTCGAACCAGTCACCGCCCACCCCGGCCTTCGCCGGCAGGTACCGGTACGCCACCTCCACCGCGCTCTGGTCCGGCAGCACCCGGGGCAGCAGGCTCCGCTGCAGCGTCACCGCCATCGCGTGCTCCCGCGTGAACCGGCGCGCGTTGTCGATCGCGACCGCCGCCCGCGCCGCCAGCTCCTCCGCGAACGACAGGTCGTCCTCCCCGAACGGCTCCGGGGTGTCCGCCCGCCAGAAGTTGGCCATCCCCAGGACCACCCCGCGGGCGAGCAGCGGCACCGTGAGCAGCGAATGCATCCCGTACGCCAGGGCCTGTGCCGCACCCTCCGGGTCCTGCGCCCGCCAGCCCTCCGCCGCCGCCAGCTCCGGCTCCACCACCGCGTGCCCCGCGTGCAGGGCCTTCGCCATCGGGGTGCTGCGGACGTGGAAGTGGACGGTGTCGCCGACCGGCTGGAGCGGCTGGTCGGGCCGCAGCCCGCTCAGCGCCGTCCGCCGCATCTCCGTGGACGCGGCCGAGGCCGCGGGGGGCTCCTCCCCGCGCAGCACCGGTTCGAGCAGCTCCACCGTCGCGAAGTCCGCGAACCGGGGCACCGCCACCTCCGCCAGCTCCTCCGCCGTCCGTACGACCTCCAGCGTCGTCCCGATCCGCACCCCCGCCTCGTACAGCAGCTGCAGACGGCCGCGGGCCACCGCCGCCCGGCCGGTCACGGCCGCCAGCTCGGTGGTGTCCCGCATCGTCATCACACTGCCCGACCCGCCGCCGTCCGGCAGCGTCGGCCGCACGCTCACCGCGAGGAGCCGGTCGCCCGCCCGGTGCACCTCGTCCGTCGCCGACCGCCCCGACTCCAGGAGCTCGACCGTCCGCGGATCGAGGCCGAGCTCCGAGACCGGCAACCGCTCCGCCTCCGCCGAGAGGCCGAGCAGCCGGCGCGCCTCGTCGTTGGCGAGCAGCAGCCGGTGGTCGGCGCCCACGATCAGCACCCCTTCCCGGACCGCGTGCAGCACCGCCTCGTGATGCTCCTTCATCCGGGTCATCTCCGCCGGCCCCAGACCGTGCGTCTGCCGCCGCAGCCGCCGGCTCACCAGGGCCGCCCCGCCCACGGCCGCCACCAGGGCGCCGCCCGCCGCGCCGAGGAGCAGCGGCAGCCGGTCCTGCACCGAGTGCGAGATGCTCTCCACCTCGATGCCGCTGCTGACCAGGCCGACGATCCTCCCCTTCTCGTCCACCACCGGGACCACGGCCCGCACGGCGTCGTTGGGCGCGCCCCGGAACAGCTCCGTGTACGACTCGCCGTCCACCGTCGCCCGCGAGAGGTCCCCGGTCGCCTTCTTGCCGATCAGCTCCGGCTGCGAGTCGGTGTACCGCACCCCGGAGGGGCTCAGGACCGCTATGAAGTCCACGCCCGTGGCCCGCCGGGTCGCCTCCGCCCGGCTCTGCAACTGCGCCGTCGGATCGGGCGAGGTCAGCGCCTTGTCGATGCCGGGCGCGTGGGCGAAGGCCTCCGCGACCGCGAGCGAACGGATCCGGGCGTCCCGCTCGGTGTCCCGCCGCTCCTGGTGGAACGTCACGAACGCCGCCACCGCGATCACGAGGAGGGCGATCAGCGCCTCCAGGGCGAACACCTGCCCGGCGACGCTCCGCAGCCCCGTGGCACGGTTCCCGACCCGCCCCTTCTCCCCCTTCTCCCGGGCGTGGGCCCGTCCCCGCCCCCTGTCCCGGTACCGCGCCGTCATCCCGTGCTCCTGGCGATCAGGAGCGCCACGTCGTCCGGCGCGCCCGGCCGGCGCAGCGCCCGCAGGAGCCGGTCACAGGTCTCCTCCAGCGGCCCGCGGTCCTCGTCGAGGAGGTGTACGAGCAGATCGAGCCGCTCGTCGATCGCCTCGTGACGGGTCTCGATCAGACCGTCCGTGTAGAGCACCAGACGGTCCCCGGGCCGGAACGGCACCCGGGCCGTGCGGAAGGTGCCGCCGCCGACGCCCAGGGGCACCCCCGTGGAGAGCCGCACCAGCTCGGCCGGACCGTCCGCCGGGACCCGGACGGGCGGCAGATGGCCCGCGTTCGCGATCCGGCACCGCTGCCGCACCGGATCGTGCACGGCGAAGAGACAGGTCGCGATGTAGTGCTCCAGGCCCGCCGTGATCCGGTCCAGATGCCGCAGGACCTGCGCCGGGGACAGATCCAGGTCCGCGAACGCGCAGGTCGCCGTCCGCAGCCGGCCCATCGTCGCCGCCGCGTCGATCCCGCTGCCCATCACGTCCCCGACGACGAGCGCCGTCTTGTCGTCGGGCAGCGCGATCACGTCGTACCAGTCGCCGCCGACCTCGCTCGACGCGTGCGCCGGCTGGTAGCGGGCGGCGACCTCCAGGCCCGTCCGCGCCGGCGGCGCCCCCGGCAGCAGGCTCCGCTGGAGCGTCACCGCCGAGTTCCGCACGCTCTGGTACCAGCGGGCGTTGTCGATGCTGACGGCCGCGCGCGCCGCCAGCTCCGTCGCGAGCAGGACGTCGTCCCCGTCGAAGGGCAGCGCGTTGCGGTCCCGCTTGAGGTCCAGCGCGCCCAGCACCTCGCCGCGCGCGATCAGCGGCACCGCCAGATACGAATGGACTCCCGCCCGCGCCAGCAGCTCCGCGGCCTCGGGGCTCCGCGCGATCCGCGACAGGTCGCCGGGGCCCACGTGCTCCACCAGGACCGGCAGACCGGTGTGCACGCACCGGGTGACCAGCCGGTCCGCCCCGTACATCGCGACCTCCCCCGGCGGGTCCGCCGCCGGCAGCGCCTCCGTGCGGCTCCCCGCCTTCACCGCGAGCGCGCGGAACAGCTCGGGCCCCTCCTCGGGCGCGCCGGGCCTGCGCAGCGCCAGGACGGAGTCGAGGACGTCGACCGCGGCGATGTCCGCGAGCTCCGGCACCACCACCGAGGCCAGCTCGTCGGCCGTCCGTTCCACCTCCAGGGTGGTGCCCACCCGCGCCGAGGCGTCCGCGATGAGCGCGAGCCGCCGCCGGGACCGGTCGGCGTCCGCGTCCGCGCGGTGCCGCTCGGTCACGTCGATCACCGAGGACGCGACGCCCTGGACGCGCCCGTCCGCCCCCTCCAGGCGATAGAAGGAGAGGGACCAGATGTGCTCCTGCTCCGGGTCCGCCGGGGTCCGGCCCACCATCTGGTGGTCGAGCACGGGCGCCCCCGAGGCCAGCACCGTGCGCAGCGCCGCCTCCAGCGCCTCGGCGTCGACCTGCGGGAGCATGTCGCCGATCCGCCGGCCGAGGTGTTCCGCCGCCGGAATGCCGTTGATCCGTTCCAGGGCCGGGTTCACCAGGACGTAGCGCAGGTCGGTGTCGAGGACGGCGAGGCCGATCGGCGACTGGGACACCAGCCGGTCGGAGAGCGCCAGCTCGGTCTCGATCCGCTCGACGGCGGCGCCGTCGGCGGCGATCCCCAACGCGTACAGGTCGCCCAGGTCGTCGGTGAGCCGCATGTTGCGGAACTCCACCCGGCGGACGGATCCGTCCTTGTGCCGTACGGGAAAGGTGCCCGCCCAGGACGTGCCGCCGTGCAGCACCTCGCCGAAGAGGCGCATCGCCTCCTCCCGGTTCTCCTCGCCGACGATCAGCCGGGCCACGTAGCGGCCGAGGGCCTCGTCGGCGCGGAACCCGAAGAGGTTCTCCGCCTGCGGGCTCCACAGCACGATCCGGCCACGGGCGTCCACGACGACCGCCGCGACCCCGAGCACGTCGAGGAGCCCCTTGCCGTCGAGGGGCACCCCGACCCGCCCCGTCGTCCCCGGGAAGGAACCGGCCGTCACACTGCCCTCCTCCCGCCGCGCCGCGCCTGTCTCCATGCTCCACGCCGCCCGGCTGCGCCGCACCGCGAACCCGACGAGCCGATACCCCGTTCCGGCGACCCCCACCCCCGAGACGGCCCCCGCCGCGGGCCCGCCCGCCGGCGCGGCGCCCCCGCCGTTGTGGGCGCGTGCCCGCGGGACGGTGCCCACCCCCGCGCCCGCCGTTGTAGGCGCGCCTGCCGGGCGGTGCCCCCGCCGCCCCCGTTGTGGGCAATCGTTCCGCCGGGGCGGAACGGGTGGGCACAACGGACCCGTGCCCTGCCGGCGCCAGAGGCTGCTGCGCCTGGACCCGCACCCTGTGTGCACTGCCGCTTTCGGTGCGGGTCCAGGCGCGGGACGCGGAGGCGCCGCTAAGGGCGCCGTCCCGTGTGCCCACCCGTCCCGCCCAGCGGGACGATTGCCCACACGGGCAGCGGGGAGCCGCCCCGCAGGGCGCGAGCCCATACGGGCGGGTGGGAGCCGCCCCGGTGGGCGCGGGCCCGCCCGGACGGGAGGGAGCCGTCCAGGCAGGCGCGGGCGCGGACCGCACGGGCAGGACGGGGGTGCCGTCCCGCAGAGCGTGGGCCCCACATACGGGGGGCGCCGTTCGGCAGGGCGCGGGCCTCACATACGGGGGCGCCACCCCGCAGGACGCGGGTCCCGCGTGGTAGGGGTGGTCAGGAGGTGGGTGGGACAGGGGTCGGCTCGCGGAGGGCGCGTGTCGCGAAACCGAGGGCCCACACCACCCCCGCCACCGCGACCAGCGGGAGCAGCACGTGGGGGGCCGTCACCGCGACCAGCCCCGCGCCCAGCGCGATGGCCAGCGCGTTCGGGGCCATGACCAGGGTGTTCGCGGTCGCCGCCATCCGGCCCACCGCCTCCGCCGGAGCCTCCCGCTGGACGGCCGTCATCACCGCGACCAGGACCCACGGCAGGC
Source organism: Streptomyces sp. NPDC053513 (assembly GCF_044544765.1). Lineage (NCBI taxonomy): Bacteria > Bacillati > Actinomycetota > Actinomycetes > Kitasatosporales > Streptomycetaceae > Streptomyces > Streptomyces sp. NPDC053513. Next base: position 4,476 of record NZ_JBITXP010000019.1, on the reverse strand, counting down.
CGAGCCCGATCACCGCGCTCGCCGCCAGGGCCACCGCCTCGTACGGCAGTGCTCCCCGTACGCCCACCGCCACCGCGAACAGCGCGAGCCCCGCGGCGGCGAGGGCCCGCTCGGGGATCCGGCGCAGCAGGGGGCCCGTGACCAGGCCCGCGAGGACCGAGCCGACGCCCTGGACCGCGTACAGCACCCCGGCGTACGCGGGCGCGTGCCCAAGCCCCTCGTCGACGACGGCGTAGATCGCGGCCCCGTTCACCCCGGCGAGCAGCATCGTGAACGCGCCGGTCGCCACCAGCGGCCGCAGCACCGGCGAGGCCCGCAGGAGCCGCACCCCCTCGGCCGTCTCGCGCCACCAGCTCCGGGTCTCCGGCCGGGTGGGCCGCGCCTCCCGGACCGGCATCAGCGCGAAGACGCCCGCCGCGACCGCGAAGCTCGCCGCGTCCAGGAGGGCGACGGGCCCGCCCCCGTACCGGGCGAAGAGGCCCGCCGCGACCAGCGGGGCGATCAGCTTCATGGACTCGTTCGCCGTCATCCGCAGCCCGTTGAACGTGCCGAGCCGCTTCTCGTCCACGACCGTCGCGACCAGGGCCTGCTCCGCGGCGTCGTGGACGGAGCCCTGCGCCCCGTACAGCACGAGGACCGCGAAGAGCAGCCACACCCGGTCCGCCGACTCCACCCACAGCAGGAGCGGCAGCAGGACCGCCATCGCCAGGTTCAGGACGACCAGGAGCGGTCTGCGCCGCACCCGGTCGGCGAGCGTGCCGAGCAGCGGCCCGGCGAGCACGGGCGCCCAGAGGGCGAAGGAGGCCAGGGCCGCCAGACTGTCCGAGCCCGTGAGGGACTTGACCCAGATCCCGGAGACCAGCCACATCGCCGTCGTGCCGAATCCGGACACGACGACACCTGTCAGATACAGAGACCAACGCATGGGCGAAGGCTGTCGCCTGAGGCGGGCCGACCGGATCGGTCAGTTGCCCTAGATCGTTCCCCCGGAGACGGCGCGCGGTGCCCTACGCGCCGCCGCGCACAGCCCGTCGTCCTCCGGTCGTCGTCCTCCGGCGCGGACCGCCGGCTCACGCATGCGCGACCGCCCGCTTCTCGTACCGCAGCGCGACCCCCGTCACCACCGCGCCGAGCCCCTCCCACAGGCCCACGCCGACGAAGCCGGCCGGGGCGCGGCCGGTGACGACCGCCAGGGTGAAGACGGCACAGGTCAGGAGCCGGAAGGGGACCGTCCACCGGAAGAACGGCTTCCAGTCGGCGAGCGCGGCGAGCACGTAGTACACGCCCATGTTGAGCGCGGCCATCGAGGAGGCCGTCAGGAAGACCAGGGTGTGGTCCCCGTCCGCGCGGCCCCCCTCGGGCACCGGCTCGAAGCCCATGACGGTGAGCAGGGCGTCCGGGGCGACCAGGCCCACCACCCCCAGGGCGGCGGCGAGGACGCCGAAGACCGCCATGGTCCAGCCGGACAGGGAACGGGGCAGGCGCACGGCGGTCCTCCGTGGGACGAGAGCAGGGTCAGCGCATCGAATGCGTGCTCGACGGGAGCGTGACCCTGCATACCGTGCGGCGGGGCGCGACGGCCAATCGGACCCCGCTCCACGTCACTTCAGCGCCGCCTCCATCATCTTCCGCGCCACCGGGGCCGCCAGGCCGTTGCCGCTGACCTCGGAGCGGGCGGCGCCCGAGTCCTCGATCATCACCGCGACGGCGACCTGCTTCCCGGTCGAGGCGTCCTTCGCGTAGGAGGTGAACCAGGCGTACGGCGTCTTGCTGTTGTTCTCGCCGTGCTGCGCGGTGCCGGTCTTGCCGCCGACCTCGGCGCCGTCCACGGCCGCGTTGGTGCCGGTGCCCTTCTCCACGACGGTCACCATCGCGCTGCGCAGCTGCTCGGCCGTCGAGGAGGAGACGATCCGCCGGGTGTCTCCGTCCTCGAACGAGGTCAGCGCGTCGCCGTCGGAGTCGACGACCTCCGAGACCATGTGCGGGGCGGCGAGCAGACCGTCGTTCGCGATCGCGGCCGACACCATGGCCATCTGCAGCGGGGTGGCGGTCACGTCGAACTGGCCGATGCCGGTGAGCGCCGTCTGCGCCCTGTCCATGCCGGACGGGTACACGCTCGCGTAGGCGCGGACCGGGACGTCCAGCTCGGCGTCGTTGAAGCCGAACTTCTCCGCCATCGCCCTCACCTTGTCCTGCCCCAGGTCGGCGGCCATCTTGCCGAAGACGTTGTTGCAGGAGTAGCGGAGCGCGGTGCGGATCGTGGCGTTCTCGCAGGGCGCGGAGGCGTTCTCGTTCCTCAGCACGGTCCGGGTGCCCGGCAGGGTGTACGGGTCGGGGCTCTCCGTCGCCGTGTCCACGGAGCCGTACAGGCCGTCCTCCAGGGCGGCGGCCGCCACGACCAGCTTGAAGGTGGAGCCGGGCGGGAGCGGCTGCCGGATCGCGCGGTTCACCAGCGGCTTGTCCTCGTCGGCGGACAGCTCCTTCCAGACGTCGCCGTCGTTCGTCCCGGAGATCTTCGACGGGTCGTAGGACGGGGTGGAGACCATGGCGAGGATCCGGCCGGTCGCCGGGTCGACGGCGACGGCGGCGCCCTTCTTGTTCCCGAGCGCCCGGTAGGCGGCCTTCTGCACGTCCGGGTCGATGGTGGTCACGACCGTGCCCGGCGCCTGCTGCTTGCGGGTGACGGCGTCCAGGGGGTTCTTCAGCCGGTCGTCGGTGCCGTCGAGGACGTGGGAGTAGATGCCCTCCAGCTGGGTGGCGCCGTAGGCCTGCGAACTGAAGCCGGTGACCGCCGCGTACAGCTCGCCGTCCGTGTACGTGCGCTTGTACGCGAGGTCCGATCCCTCCGTCCTCTTCGAGCCGGTGACCGGGGAGCCGGCCACGACGATGTTCCCGAGCGGCTGCGCGTACTGCGCGATGGTCTTCCGCCGGTTCTTCGAGTCGTCCGCGAGCGCCTTGCCTTCGTACGCCTGCACCCAGGTGGCCCGCCCGAGCAGGGCGAGCACCAGGAGCAGGACGAAGACCGACGTGTTCCTGATCGTCTTGTTCATCGCACTGGTGGGGACGAACGGACCGGTTGCGGACGTTCCGGATGTGTCCCGTTTCTCAGCGAACCTTCATGTCCGAGCACCGTGTGATCATGGGGCCTGGGGATGCCGGAGGCGCACGGGGGGAGAGCGACGACATGGGCGCGAGCGGGGAGAAGGACGGTTCGTCCGTGCCGGACGAGGTGTGGGAGGAGTTCCTGCGGACCTCGGCCGACGGGGCGGGGGACGCCCCGAAGGAACCGTCGGCGGCGGACCGCGAGGCCGCGGGCCGGCCGCGGGCCGGGCGCGCGGAACCGGCGCCGTGGCGCGCGCACACGCCGCCGCGCCGCCGCAGCAGGAAGGGCTGGTACGTGGCGGGGTTCGCGGCCTCGCTGGTGCTACTCGCCGTGGCCCTGGACCCGGGCGGCCTCATCGCCGGGTCCGGCGACGGGGACCGGGCCGGAAAGCCCCTCGTGCAGGAGACGGGGCGACCGGAGCAGGCGCCTCCCGCGGAGCCCGGCGGGCGGCCCACCCTCGACGAGCCCTTCCGGGGCTCCCCGGCGGCACGCTGGGCGAACGGCACGGCCGGCATCCACGTGCCCGCCGCCCGGGCGACCGGCTGGATGACGAAGGCGGAGGTGGAGCGCGCCCTCGCACGGAGCCGCGACTTCCTCGCCGGGTCCGGCCTGGACCCGGCGGTGCTGCGCGGCGCACGCCCGGAGAAGGCGATCGCCCTGATGAACCCGCACCAGAAGGACGTCACGGCCTACGTGACGACCTCGCTGCGCGCACCCGACGAGGAGCACGACCCGCTGCTGCTCTTCAGCCGCTTCGACCCCGCGCAGGCGCGCCCGGTCGGGGACGTGGTGAAGACCCGCGGCCGGATCTCCTACCGGGAGGGGCGGCGCGGGGCCCTGGAGGTGACCGCCGACGTCACGTACGTCTACCCGGTCGCGCCGGCCGGCGGCGGCGACGAGGTCGTGCGGGTCATCGTGCGGCGGGAGACGGTGATGAGCTGGGACGACCCGTCGAAGGTGATCACCGAGGAGGGGACCTTCAGCCTCCTGTCCTACAAGACCGACATGACGAACGGCGGCTGCGGCGGCGCCACGGGCTATTTCCGGCCGGAGTTCGGCGGGGGTGGCAGTGCCGGTGCCGGTGGCGGGGGCGGCGAGGAGGTCGACCCGTACGACCGGACCGGGCCGATCGACGAGACCCGCACCGGCTGCGGAACCGCCACGCGCTCGTAGCCCGAACCCCGCCCAGGCGGGGCGGCACCCTCATGCGGGCCACCCCCGCCGCCCCCGCGCCCGCGCGGGACCCGCGCCCGGCGGGGCGGTGCCCCCTGCCCACCCCCGTGTGGGCAATCGTCCCGCTGGGGCGGGACGGGTGGGCACACGGGACGGCGCCCTTCAGCGGCGCCTCCGCGTCCCGCGCCTGAACCCGCACC